>CAZJQT010000043.1:0-2641 GCA_964548655.1 uncultured Candidatus Saccharibacteria bacterium | reverse complement strand
TGATTATAGCAGATCGAGAATGGAAAGTAAGGTGTTGTTACTAAAAATACAGGCATGCCCACCAGAGTTAGCGTGCAATATCAAAGACGTTAGCCATAGCTTCAAACAGGTGCGCTTTTGGAATAGGTGTTGCTAATTCTATTACCTCACTAAAATCTTCCCAATCATCGTAACTACGGCTTGTTTTAGCCGGACCTTGGTATTCAGCCCTATACCATTCTTGCTGACCTTCGGTTTTTAAGAACTGGCTAACTATTATCCGTGAATATCCCTCCCCTTTAGAATCTATAGCTCGCACCTCGTAAACACTCATATGCGTTGTTTCATCTTCGTAATAAATAGGTGTTTCTGCTGGGAAAACTTCAGCTACCTTTTCAAACAGTGTTTTAAAGGCAAGGCTAGTCCGCCAATCTTTATCGGCTTGGTTATGTTGCCAGAATATTTGGGCTTGTTCTAGAAATGTTCTTGGCGTGTCAAGTCTCTCTGGATACATGTCTCGCATGTCATCAAAAGTCAAAGGTCTGGTGTAATTAGGTTCTTTTATCGGGCCAAAGAACACTCTATCCAAAATATTGCCAGACATAATAGCCCTATTATGCAAGTTCACTTTTGAGTTGCAAGCATAAGGGTAGTATTTGCAAAAATTGTTTTTTGATTTGGTGATATACTACAAATATTAACTAAGGAGGGTCCCGTGAGTTATAAATATAATCTTAAAACAGGTATGACACGCGTCAAAACAAACAAAAAGAAATATGTAGCTGGGATTTTAACTAGTCTAGTAATGGCTGCGGGTGTAGCAATCCCGGCAATGGCCCTAACCCCACCTCTACCTTTTGTTAGCAATAATGCCAGTTCTAGTGCCTGCTTTGGTCAGGAAAGAGCAGCTTACGCACAGGGCGGCCCAAATGGGGTCCTTGCTCCTAATAGCAACGGTACTTACGTTTCACAACGCAAGGGCACCAACCCGGAAAACAACGCGGGCTTCATTGCTACATATTGCCAGTAAGAATCACCCAAATAGTTCAACAAATGCCGAAAACAAGGCGTCCTGCGAAGCTTTATAGATTAGCGTTAGCATAATCTATCAATCTCTTAGTCAGCCAAGACAGCCAACAGCTGTTTAGTTGATTCGGTGTGCATTAGTTTTTCGCGGAGTTCTTTGGCACCATCAAAGCCGTTGATATAGATTTTGCAAAACTTATTGAGGGTGTAGATTTTACGTTCATTATTTTGCCAAGTTTTGGTAAAAAGTTGAACGTGCTTCCGATAGAGATCTATCCGCTCTTGTTTGCTGTAGTCTTTCCAGGGAGATTTTTGGGCAAAGACAAACGGGTCGTTGAAGATGCCACGGCCAATCATAATGCCATCCAAACCATGGGTTTTAGCTAGCGCTTCGCCTTTTTGACGGGTCAACACATCACCATTGCCAATTATTTTAGTAGTAGGGGAGAGTTCGTCCCGCAATTTACGTATCTCAGCTATAGCCTCCCAATTGGCTGGGACTCTGCTCATCTGAGATTTAGTCCTACCGTGTATACTTAACGCGTTAAGTTTCAGTTGCAGGAGTAGTTCGTGCCAGCTGTAGTCAATCTCACTAAAACCCAGCCGAGTTTTGACAGACAAGGGCAATGCAGGCGCCCCTTCCCTGGTGACATTGATAATTTCTACTGCTCTGCCCCGGTTTTGAGGCAGGATGAAGGCTGAACAGGCCCCGTTCCTGGTAACGCTTTTATCCGGACAGCCAAAATTCAGGTCAATGCCATCAAAGCCCAGCTTTTGGATATCCTTGGCCGATTTGTAAAAATTTTCGGGATTTAACCCCCATATCTGAGCAATTAATGGTTTTTCTTTTTTGGTGAACTTTAAGCGTGGCAACGTGGCTTCTCTGCCTTTGCTTTGTAAAGCGTCGACGTTAATAAACTCAGTAAAGAAAATACCGGGTGCAGCCGTGTCTGCGACGACTTGCCGGAAAACTGTGTCAGTCACATCATCCATCGGCGCCAACACAAAGAAAGGCTTAGGTAGTTTGTCCCAGACATTCATCTGCTAGATTGTAACAGATCTGCCTGTTCGGTTTTGTCGAGTTTGTTTAGTCCCTTTTCGGCCCAGTCGTATTTGGATTTAAAAATATTACTGCGAGCTTTGGTGTACTTAATACCCACCTTGGTTAGAGCCTGGGTATAGCTAAGCCGGCTAGGCGATAGAATGACTTGATAGCGCATAGCTTGTTTAGCGCTCTCGCGAGTGGCATTATCCCAGCCTAGTTCATCAGCCATGACTTCAAACATATTGCCAAACACAAATTCTATAACGTAGTTAAGTCTTGTTAAGAGTTTGCCTTGATAGCCACGGTTTAAGTTCCGATGCCGAAGCGATTCATGTAACCCCTCAAGCTGTTCCAGATCGTAATCCAAACCACTTAGAACGCCTTCTCTTTTGTATAAATATCCTTGTAAAGTCTCGGTTTTGGATTTACCTGCCTTTTCAGCTCGGCGCTCAGCATTAGTGTCACCGCGCCGTTTGCGGCTAGCATCAGTGCGCTGAGCAACCCGTCTAGTTAAATGATTGACTGAGCCGGGTACTGATTCGGCTTCAGCTGCATTGATGGCTAGTCCATTAATAAAACGGCTTTCAGATC
>CAZJQT010000042.1:0-2813 GCA_964548655.1 uncultured Candidatus Saccharibacteria bacterium | reverse complement strand
GGTGCATATAATAAACGAAGCGATAATAAGCATGATTATGAAGAATCTATGAAGTACTACCGGCGCTACATTGAAGCTGGTGATCCTTACTTTAACCCAAATCTAGATATCATGCGTGAAATACCTACCCTAAGGACCAAATATGAGTAGCCTATCAAGAAAGGCGTTTCAAGTTTATAAAAACCAAGGTCTATCAGGATTGGCTAAAAAAGCACCTTCAACCATTAAATATAGATCGAGAAATTTGAGGAAACGGTTAAAGATAGCCAAAGAAACGTCAATCAGCAAAGACATCAGTGAAGAATTCCAGTTTATATCAAACGAGATATTCCAAATAACTAGTCATGATCTAGAGCAAAGCAAACAGGCAACAACCGCTAAATTGGCTAAGATTGAAACGGCAACCTGGTTTGTGCCGTATTATGATCATTTTGGTTTTAACGGTATCCAGACCATCTTTAGGTTTATGGAAAAACTGAGCAAACAGGGAGTACATAATCGTATTGTTATCTACGATAATCCTGCCATGGATACAACCAGAATGCGGCAGGAAATAGACAACGGCTTCCCGAAGCTAGTCAATTACAGCGTAATAGTTTTTAGTGATGACAAGATCAAAGATATTGAGGCGCTACCACCTAGCGACATAGCTTTTTGTACCCTATGGGTTTCAGCCTATGTCTTACTACGCTTTAATCAGACCAAGCGTAAGTATTATTTTATCCAAGACTACGAGCCTCTGTTTTATGCTGCCGGTTCGTCTTCAGCCTTAGCTCAATCAACTTACCGCTTTGGTTTTAAGGGTATAGTAAATACCCCTGGACTCTTGGCAGCTGTTAACCAGGAGCATGGTCTGGAGGGCGTAAGTTTTATACCAGCCGTGAACCATGCGCTTTACTACCCAGATCCTAATAAGCACAACGACAAAGTACGTATCTTCTTTTATGCCCGGCCCTTGAACCCGCGCAACGCCTTTAACCTTGGGATGTTGACAATCCAACAGCTGATTAAGACCTATGGCAAAAAGATAGAAATTATAACTGCTGGCGCCGCGTGGGACGAGAACCAGTACGGCCTAAAAGGCAAGATAACCAACCTAGGACTAATTAAATCCTTGGGTGAAGTTGCGGCATTGTACCGCAGCTGCGACATAGGCTTTGCTTACATGCTTAATAAACATACTACTTATCAAATGATGGAATATAGTGCATCTGGCATGGCTACTGTAATGAATAATAATGAAGACCACCATTGGCTACACAAAGATGGTGTTAATTGTCTGCTAGCTGAACCGTCACCAAGTGCCATGGCTGAAAAGATCGGTTTGCTGATTGACAACCCAACTCTTAGAAATAAACTAGTCGATGAAGCCCAAAAATCGTTAGGCTATACTTGGGACCAACAAACAGAGATGATCTGGAACGAAATCAAAAACGGTTAGTTTGGAAAGGCGGCGCTTTATTACCAGTCGTAGGTATAACCGGCTGGCATCGCTGACAGGAAATCACTACTGACGTCGATTACATTAGCCGAGTTACCGCCTAAATTAACGAACGCACTGTACGAGGAAATGTAGTGCGAGGCGCCGCCGGTTCCGTAATAGACACCGCCGTTCTGGGTATTTCTGACGAATTGACCTAATGGCACAGTCGCGGCCGTGTTGAATAGAACCTCCGTATCTATAGTCGCGGCGGGCTGCGTGCCGGTGTTTATGCCCCACTTACTGGCGGCGTCAGCGTTAACGCTGACGACCTGCCGTTTCGAAACATAGGACAGGGGCCCGCCGCCGGCTTTAATCCAACGCGTTAAGGTTCCAGCCGAAGGATAGCCCGTGCTAAGCACGTTAGGGTTAAGCTTAAATCGAATCTTATCCCAGTTCACTCCGAAGTCAAGTGCCATCGAAACCGAAGGGACGTACAGACTGGTATTGTTATTTGTAAGATATAGCGAGTCGTTGCCGTTTACGGTATAGGCTGCACCATCACGAAGCATATTCGGGCCGGCAGGGATTGTGCTGATGGCGTTAGCGCTAAGATCGACCGTATTACCCGGGCTCATTCCCAACCCATAGTAATCTTCAGGGGTCGGTACATACCTTAGTTTGTTATTTTGCAGCGCGAAGACATTACCTTGACTGTATATATTATGCTGTTCGGCAATTGGCGAAAGGATACTTAGACCACTAGCAGGCAGGGATTCAAAACTGCCGCTATGCCAGTTTGTCGGATCTACGGTAATGTCCATCTTTCTACCAGTATCAATCAGGTAATAGCTGTTGTTTGAGTCTTTTACCCAATTACTCAAAGTGCTTGCTGAAGCGGGCGGGTTGCTGTCTGTTGAAGAAGCGGGCGGGATTATAGCCGATCGGCTACCCCAAGCGTTATAGGTAGCCAAATCTGGTACTTGATGGTAATTTTGACCGTCAAAATATAACAACTGGTTGCCATTAAAATTTACAAAATTAGGCAGGCTGATTTGCAGGGCTCCAAGTGGCTGGGTAGCGTTCAAGTCAGTTTGAATAATAGGTATATCTTGGGTAGTCGAATAACCAGCCGCCTGCATGTCGGCTGGCGTGGCGAAGGGTTGTCTAGTGCCGTTATTCATCAGGAAGAATTGACCGTTAACTTGCATAAGTGGCTGATCGCTGCCGCCATTAACCAGGATCTGGTCAAAGTAAGTATTATTTAGGTTTGACACGCTACCTGGGGTGTTCCCGAGACAATCCAATCCCCATTGAGAACAGTAATGGCTGAATGAAAATTTTTGACCATGATCAACTAGGAATATACTCTGAGTATTATTATCAAATACTA
>CAZJQT010000041.1:0-3161 GCA_964548655.1 uncultured Candidatus Saccharibacteria bacterium | reverse complement strand
TCGTAACTGCCTAATGTTGCCATTGGTTCAATAGCAATCGTCATGCCGCTAACTAACCTTGGACCCGTGCCCTTACGCCCATAGTTGGGTATGTTGGGGTCTTCATGAAGATTATGGCCGACTCCATGGCCAACTAGATCACGAACAATACCGTACTTACCTTTGTCCAGAACGCGCTGGACAGCTTCGGAAATATTGCCAACATGGATATTATTCTTGATAGCATAAATGCCAGCTAACAGAGAATCTCTGGTATCGGTAATCAGTTTCTGAGCTTGCTTACTAGTCTTACCGACACTTACTGTAATCGCCGAGTCAGTTATCATTCCTCTATAGGTAACCCCGAAATCCATACTTACTAAGTCATCTTCTTGAATAATACGGTTAGTTTTGGGGATGCCATGAACCACCTCGTCGTTTAAGGATACGCACAAGACATCGGGGAAGCCTTGGTAGCCCAAAAACGTTGGTTGACCACCTAGTGGACGCAAAGTCTGTTTGGCTAGTTCTGATAAATCTTTAGTCGACATACCAGCTACAACATTCCTAGATAGTGCATCTAGTACGGTTGCTAACATTTTGCCACTTTCACGCATGGCTACAATTTCAGAACTAGTTTTTACTTTGGTATTCATTTTGTCAGTTTGAGGTCTTTTAAAATACGGGCATGTATTGTCTCGGTATCACCCTCACCGCTAACGTCATAAACTTTGACACCAGCTTTTTTGAGATCTTTCAAAATAGGTAAAATAGCTCCTTGATATTCTTCAAACCTTTGTCTGATAGCCGTTTCGTTATCGTCCTGACGACCACGGCTAACCAGACGTTCCATAACCACATTTTCTGAGGCGATTAAGTGAATAACCGCAGTTATATGCAGTTGTTTGTGCTTAATCTGACTGATCAACCAATCAGCTTGCGTTAGCGTGCGCGGGAAACCATCTAGTACAAATTCTTGTTTGACATCAATCAGCGTAAAAATCTTTTGAACTAACTCAATCATTTCACTGTCACTCAGCAACTTACCTGATTGCATATCGAGACGGTGCTGACCGCTGATAAGCATGCGTAGAAATTCACCAGTTGATAGCCACGGGTAGCCTAACCTGTCAGCTAGTAGTCTGCCTTGTGAGCTTTTGCCAGAACCGGCCACACCAGTGAAGATTATCATTGGTTCAATTTTTCCTTAACCATCGCTGCTATACGGCTACCGTCGGCTTGTCCACCAGTCGACGCGCGTACCATACCAATTACCTGTCCCATCTGCTGAACACTGTTAGCCCCAGTCTTTTTGATAGCTTCTTCAACTATCTTGCCAAGCTCCTCGTCGCTCATTTGAGCTGGTAAGTATTTTTCGATGATTTCTTTCTCGGCTAGTTCAGATTCAGCCCGTTCATTGCTATTACCCTGTTTGTAAAGCTCAGCGCTTTCAAGGCGTTTTTTCACTTCTTTTTGTAATAACGTAGTTGTAACTTCTTCGCTCAAGCCTTCATCTCTTTTGTTTTGGGCAATTTCCTCATTTAAAATACTACTTTTTATGCCTCGTAGGACTGTAGTGAGAAAGGTGTTGTGATCAAGTAGTGCAGCTTTGAGATCCTGGTCAATTTGCTGCTTGATTGTCATCTCTTGTCGTTACCAAACTTCATCATTTTGACTTTTTGAGCTTTGCGCTCGCGGCGAACAATGGCTTTACGACGTCGATCAGGTTTGCTGATAGGCTTCTCAAAGAATTCAGACTGTTTGGCAACAGCTACTACACCAGACTGTTGAACACGGCGCGAAAAACGCCGGAGCAGGTTTTCCAGTGATTCTTTAGAATCTTTGCGGGCAACTTTTATCATATTCGAGTGAATTATATCTTAACAGATACAGATTGGCAATAGTAAGTTAGGAAGTCGAAATAGTTTGTTGACGTTTTTGATTCATGCGTTGTGATTTCAACACGATACTTTGTAATTCTTTGAAGATTGGGAACTGTTTGTTAGTGTGGTAAATCTTAGTGTTGCTTTGGCGTTCAGAAATCAAGAAGCCAACTTTCTCTAGACGCTTGAGTTCCCTCTGTATGTTACCAGCATCTTCTTTTATCAGCTTAGCCAGACCACGAACATGGGTTTTAAAGTCAGGATACTTTGAATAAACAACTATGATTTTGCGCCTAACTCGGGATGTAATAAATACGTCTAACATAAGCCTCATTGTTACTCTGACAACGTAAAGTATACGAGACATGTGTTGCCAATTCAATAGATAATCCTAAAAAAGCTATAATAAGAGCATGAATTACTATGAGGTAGTGGTCGGTAGTCAAAGGTATCATGGCGACTCAGCTTTAACTTATTCATCAGATGATAAGCTTAAGCTTGGGCAATTGGTGACGGTTCCTTTGCGTGCAAACACTGCCCTAGCTTACGTTGAAAAACCAACTACCAAACCAAGTTACAACACTAAGCCAATCACGCGAACTTGGCCAATTAAACTGCCTAGTCACTCGATTGAGCTTTTAGCTTGGTTGCGTGGTTATTATCCCGGTACATCGGGTGTTGTAACCAGTCTATTTTTACCTCCTTCTCTACCAAACAAGCTGGACGTGCCGGATGATTCAACGCTTACAAAACCAAGACTTACTGAATTACCAGCGTTGACGACCGACCAACAGAAAGCTTTGTCGGTCTTAGCTAAGGCACTAACTTCAAGTGTATTGCTTCATGGCGATACTGGTAGTGGTAAAACTCGTGTCTATATAGAGCAAGCTGCCAAGACAATCTCTCAGGGTCGTTCAGTGTTGTTGTTAACACCAGAGATTGGGTTAACTGCCCCGTTAGTTGAACAGTTCCAGACTGTTTTTGGCGAAGCCGTAGTTGTAACCCATTCTCAATTGACTCCGTCTCAACGCCGTTTGGCTTGGCTAAAAATAGCCGGTGCTAAGCATCCCGTGATTGCGATCGGGCCCCGCTCGGCGTTATTCCTACCTTTTAATAATCTCGGGTTAATAATTATGGACGAAGCCCACGATTATGCCTATAAACAAGAGCAAACACCGTATTATCAAACTAGTCGAGTGGCTGCTCAGCTGGCTTCGCTCCACAAAGCCCAGTTTTTGATGGGCACGGCTACTCCGTCAGCCGTAGATTACTTTGCCTTCAAGTCTAAAAAACTGCCAA
>CAZJQT010000040.1:0-3161 GCA_964548655.1 uncultured Candidatus Saccharibacteria bacterium | reverse complement strand
TCGTAACTGCCTAATGTTGCCATTGGTTCAATAGCAATCGTCATGCCGCTAACTAGCCTTGGACCCGTCCCCTTACGCCCATAGTTGGGTATGTTGGGGTCTTCATGGAGATTATGGCCGACTCCATGGCCAACTAGATCACGAACAATGCCGTAATTACCTTTGTCTAGAACGCGCTGAACGGCTTCAGAAATAGTGCCAACATGGACATTATTCTTGATAGCATAAATGCCAGCTAACAGAGAATCTCTGGTATCAGTAATCAGTTTCTGAGCTTGTTTGGTGGTTTTATCAACACTTACCGTAACCGCCGAGTCAGTTATCATTCCCTTATAGGTAACACCGAAGTCCATACTTACTAAGTCACCTTCTTGAATAATACGGTTAGTTTTGGGGATGCCATGAACCACCTCGTCGTTCAATGATACGCACAAGACATCGGGGAAGCCCTGATAGCCCAAAAACGTTGGCTGGCCACCTAGTGGTCGCAAGGTCTGTTTGGCTAGTTCCGATAAATCTTTGGTCGACATACCAACTACAACATTGCGCGACAGTGCGTCTAGAACGGTTGCTAACATTTTGCCACTTTCACGCATGGCTACAATTTCAGAACTAGTTTTTACTTTGGTATTCATTTTGTCAGTTTGAGGTCTTTTAAAATACGGGCATGTATTGTCTCGGTATCACCCTCACCGCTAACGTCATAAACTTTGACACCAGCTTTTTTGAGATCTTTCAAAATAGGTAAAATAGCTCCTTGATATTCTTCAAACCTTTGTCTGATAGCCGTTTCGTTATCGTCCTGACGACCACGGCTAACCAGACGTTCCATAACCACATTTTCTGAGGCGATTAAGTGAATAACCGCAGTTATATGCAGTTGTTTGTGCTTAATCTGACTGATCAACCAATCAGCTTGCGTTAGCGTGCGCGGGAAACCATCTAGTACAAATTCTTGTTTGACATCAATCAGCGTAAAAATCTTTTGAACTAACTCAATCATTTCACTGTCACTCAGCAACTTACCTGATTGCATATCCAGACGATGCTGACCGCTGATGAGCATGCGTAGAAATTCACCAGTTGATAGCCATGGGTAACCTAACCCGTCAGCTAGTAGTCTGCCTTGTGAGCTTTTACCAGAACCGGCCACACCCGTGAAAATTATCATTGGCTCAATTTTTCCTTAACCATCGTTGCAATACGGCTACCGTCAGCTTGCCCGCCAGTCGACGCGCGTACCACACCAATTACCTGCCCCATCTGTTGAAGACTGTTAGCACCAGTCTTTTTCATAGCTTCTTCAACTATCTTGCCAAGCTCCTCGTCGCTCATTTGAACTGGTAAGTATTTTTCGATGATTTCTTTCTCGGCTAGTTCAGATTCAGCCCGTTCATTGCTATTACCCTGTTTGTAAAGCTCAGCGCTTTCAAGGCGTTTTTTCACTTCTTTTTGTAATAACGTAGTTGTAACTTCTTCGCTCAAGCCTTCATCTCTTTTGTTTTGGGCAATTTCCTCATTTAAAATACTACTTTTTATG
The DNA here is from genome assembly GCA_964548655.1 of uncultured Candidatus Saccharibacteria bacterium. GTDB lineage: Bacteria > Patescibacteriota > Saccharimonadia > Saccharimonadales > CAZJQT01 > CAZJQT01. The sequence continues at coordinate 1,621 of CAZJQT010000040.1, read as the reverse complement.
CCTCGTAGGACTGTAGTGAGAAAGGTGTTGTGATCAAGTAGTGCAGCTTTGAGATCCTGGTCAATTTGCTGCTTGATTGTCATCTCTTGTCGTTACCAAACTTCATCATTTTGACTTTTTGAGCTTTGCGCTCGCGGCGAACAATGGCTTTACGACGTCGATCAGGTTTGCTGATAGGCTTCTCAAAGAATTCAGACTGTTTGGCAACAGCTACTACACCAGACTGTTGAACACGGCGCGAAAAACGCCGGAGCAGGTTTTCCAGTGATTCTTTAGAATCTTTGCGGGCAACTTTTATCATATTCGAGTGAATTATATCTTAACAGATACAGATTGGCAATAGTAAGTTAGGAAGTCGAAATAGTTTGTTGACGTTTTTGATTCATGCGTTGTGATTTCAACACGATACTTTGTAATTCTTTGAAGATTGGGAACTGTTTGTTAGTGTGGTAAATCTTAGTGTTGCTTTGGCGTTCAGAAATCAAGAAGCCAACTTTCTCTAGACGCTTGAGTTCCCTCTGTATGTTACCAGCATCTTCTTTTATCAGCTTAGCCAGACCACGAACATGGGTTTTAAAGTCAGGATACTTTGAATAAACAACTATGATTTTGCGCCTAACTCGGGATGTAATAAATACGTCTAACATAAGCCTCATTGTTACTCTGACAACGTAAAGTATACGAGACATGTGTTGCCAATTCAATAGATAATCCTAAAAAAGCTATAATAAGAGCATGAATTACTATGAGGTAGTGGTCGGTAGTCAAAGGTATCATGGCGACTCAGCTTTAACTTATTCATCAGATGATAAGCTTAAGCTTGGGCAATTGGTGACGGTTCCTTTGCGTGCAAACACTGCCCTAGCTTACGTTGAAAAACCAACTACCAAACCAAGTTACAACACTAAGCCAATCACGCGAACTTGGCCAATTAAACTGCCTAGTCACTCGATTGAGCTTTTAGCTTGGTTGCGTGGTTATTATCCCGGTACATCGGGTGTTGTAACCAGTCTATTTTTACCTCCTTCTCTACCAAACAAGCTGGACGTGCTGGATGATTCAATGCTTACAAAACCAAGACTTACTGATTTACCAGCGTTGACAACCGACCAACACAAAGCTTTGTCGGTCTTAGCTCAAGCACCAACTTCAAGTGTATTGCTTCATGGCGATACTGGGAGCGGTAAAACCCGTGTCTATATAGAGCAAGCTGCCAAGACGATCTCTCAGGGTCGTTCGGTGTTGTTGTTAACACCAGAGATTGGGTTAACTGCTCCATTAGTTGAACAATTCCAGACTGTTTTTGGTGAAGCCGTAGTTGTAACCCATTCTCAATTAACTCCGTCTCAACGCCGATTGGCTTGGTTAAAAATAGCCGGTGCTAAGCATCCAATGATCACAATTGGACCTCGTTCGGCGTTATTCCTACCTTTTAATAACCTAGGGTTAATAATTATGGACGAAGCCCACGATTATGCTTATAAACAGGAGCAAACACCGTATTATCAAGCTAGTCGAGTCGCTGCCCAGCTGGCTTCGCTCCACAAAGCCCAGTTTTTGATGGGTACGGCTACTCCGTCAGCCGTAGATTACTTTGCCTTCAAGTCTAAAAAACTGCCAA
>CAZJQT010000039.1:0-3713 GCA_964548655.1 uncultured Candidatus Saccharibacteria bacterium | reverse complement strand
AATCAAAAAGGATTAAAATGAAAATTATAAAGAGACTTTTGTCGCTTAGCACCGCTATGGTGCTGAGCCTATCTTCTTTGTTGGTTTTTGCACCAGCTATCACTCATGCTGTAGCTAAAACGTGCACATGGACAGGTGGTGGTTCTGACGCCAAATTCAGTACGGCCGCAAACTGGAGCGGTTGCGCTAGCGCCGCCCCCCTGGCAGGCGATACACTAGCCTTTCCGGCACTGGGTACCAAACAGGCACCTGTCAACGACACTATCTTAGCGTATGCTGCAGTAAACTTTACTGGTGCATCCGGCACTTGCTCGGCGGCACCGTTTGATTGGTATGACATCACTGGGACACAACCCCTAACAACAAGCATCATAGATAACACGATGACAGGTAGTTGTCCGAGCGTACTGCTAGATCTAAGTATCACAGCACCGAGTAATATCATTATTTCGGGCTCTGCCTCGGTATTTGTTGGTAGTACTGATACTGCAAGCGTATTTGATATTGGTTCTAATACTCTGAGTGTAAGCAATACATCCAGCGTAACTATATATGATAAGCTTAGCGGATCTGGGGCGATTAATAGCAGTTCATCCTTGACGTTCGATGCTAATAGTTCAGGATATTCCGGGACAATTACACAAAATTCAAGCAATTTAACTTTCTTAAACTATGCTGGCTCTTCACTTGGGACTGGCTCAGCGGTGATTAATGATACCGCCGATCTAGCCGTGTATGTATGCGACGGCGGTACGTTTTCTAACAACTTAACTTTTAACGGTGCGAGCTCGTTTACGACCGGCGATTTTCCACAAGCAAAACTTACGGTTTCTGACCTGACTTGTCCTCGACCCACTGGTGGTGGTGCCGGCGGCGGCGGCGGTTGTAGCGGTACATGTCCGTCATACGATGAAGTTTATGCTGGGGGTAGTGCTCCAACCACAGGCTCAGTAACTTTGTCTGGTGCTATTGCGCAAGGTGCTGATACCACGGTGGTCAGCTTCGCAAAAACGGCCACAATCACAGGTGCTATAACTGGCGGGAAAGCTATCAGTTTGACAGCTGGCGGCGGCGGCACGTTTGTAATAAATAGTAGTTCTAATGGATCAACTACGCCAAATGGTACCTACAATCCACCACCGATCAGGAAAACACTTAGTGACAGCCTACCGACACACACAGTTGATGTAAATGGCAATTACGAACTCACAATCGACGGTGCTCGTGGTGCCACAACCATTGAAACCGGCGCAGTCTTAAAGGGTACTGGGACAGTTGGCGCGCTTACTATAATGACAGGTGGAAAAGTTGCACCAGGACACAGTCCAGGCTGTCTAAGCAGCGGCAACCTTGTACTAAACGGTATATTGGACGAAGAAATAGGTGGCACCGTCGCTTGCACGGGTTACGACCAACTTAAAGTGACAGGTACGGTAGATGTCACCAGCGGTACACTCAATGTAAGTCTGTACAACGGATTTAAGCCAGTGCTTGGTCAGAAGTACACCATCATCGACAACGACGGAACGGCCGATGCAGTTACTGGAACTTTCACCGGTCTAGCCGAAGGCGCTACAGTTACCAGCGGCAAATATTCGTTCAAGATTAGCTATAAGGGCGGTGATGGCAATGACGTGGTCCTATCTGTCATCGGTACACCCGACACTGGATTTGAGCTAATCAGTTCTCATCCTCTAGCTACCTTCCTGACAATGACATTACTGGCAGCAGGCATCGCCCTGGCTGGTCGACGTTACCACAAACTACTCAATCGCTAACTATCCACAAATAAAAATTAAAAACAAAATAGGTCTGGAACATGGGGCAAAGCCTAGGTATGAGTCTTGGTAACAATACGCTCCAGGGATACAACACTCCCCGGCGCGTGTTTATCTATGACCGACCGCATGCCATCAAGAAGCTCCAACCAAAAATCCAACCCAAAGTCTCCCCAATAAAACCTGAAACCAGTCAGGATTATCCCAACTGGAAGACCCCCAAATACCAGCCACCAAAAAGCCTACTAAGTGACATCAAGCAGTCGCCCAAACCAGCCGCAAAAGCTCCAACTGAAATAGCCAACTATGTTCAGAAAAATATCGAGCCGCCGAAACCAGCTATCTTAACTGAACCGATGACAAAAAGTGTCGGGCTGAAAAAGCGACTGGTGCCGATTGCTATGATCAGTATGGCTGTCATCTTATTTGCGACTGGCGTGATTATTGCCTTAATTTCACTCAGAACTAATCAAAACGTTAAAGCCCAAGTAAAAGTCCTAGCCAAAAATACTTCAGACAGCGAAGGTGGTGCCAACAGTGGCCTACCAGCCGAAGGCAACAAGCCAAACGTTGATAGCTACAAAGTTGCCGCCGCTTTGCCACGGGTTATTACCATTGAAAAATTAGGCGTAAAAGCCCGAACACTCAGCTTGTCACTAGATAAAGACAACGCCCTCAAGGCGCCATCTAACATCTTCGACACTGGTTGGTATAACGGCAGTGCTAAACCAGGAGAAGCCGGCGCCATGGTTATTGATGGCCACGTTTCTGGCCCAACCCAAAAAGGCGTGTTTTATAACATCAAAAACCTCAAACCTGGCGATCTAATCAAGATTGAGCGCGGCGATGGTAAAACTTATAGCTATAAAGTGACTGGCACAACTGCTTATGACGCCGACAACGTTGACATGGCCAAGCTAATGACTAGCTCTGTGCCAGGTAAAGCCGGACTCAATCTGATAACTTGCGGCGGTAAATTTAACTCCAAAACCAACAAGTTTGAACAGCGCATTGTAGTGTTTGCAGTTTTGCAATAGACATTGTCAAAAATTCTGCTTCGTCGTATCATTAGCCTAGGATTAATGCCGTTTTGGGAATAAATCCAAATTTGATTAATTTAATTTAGTTTTTCAGATCATTTAACGCCTGGCTAAAGAAGTGATAGTGACTGCTGGCACCGATGGTCTGCATTTAGGAAGGAAAAAAACATGGGACCATTAACCATCGTATTGGCGCTGGCTGGTATTGGTGTTGGTTTTGGCGCCAGCACTGTAGTCACCAAGCAAAAGGTCGGCTCGGCTGAGGATAATGCCAAGAAAGAATTAGCTAAAGCCAAGAAAGAAGCTACTCGTTTAGTTGACGAGGCTAAAGAAGAAGCTCGCAAGGAAGAAACCGACCGCCGCAAGGAACTCAAAGATCTTGAACAGCGCTTAGTTAACCGCGAGGAAACGCTGGATAAGAAACTCGATGATCTAGACAAGCGCAGTGAAAACTTACGCAAGGGTGAGGATGAAGTTGAGGCATTGAAGAATGAGATCCGCGACATCCGCACCAAGCAGCAAGACAAGTTAGAGAAAGTCGCTAAGCTCACCAAGACCGAAGCTGCCGAGAAGCTCATGCAGATGACCGAGCGCGATATTCGTGGTGATCTAACCAACCTCATCGCCAAATTACAGAATGAAGCCAAGGATGAGGCCGAGGAAAAAGCCGGTGCTATCATGGTCGGTGCTATGGAGCGCATGGCTAGTGAAGTCACGGCCGAGCGCACTATAACCAGCATGAAGCTGGAAGACGAGGAAATGAAGGGCCGTATCATTGGTAAAGAAGGCCGTAACATTCAAGCCCTGCAACGTGCCACTGGTGTCGACATCATGGTGGATGACACACCTGGCTACATTGTCTTTAGTAGCTTTGACCCGATCCGTCGCGAGGTTG
>CAZJQT010000038.1:0-3816 GCA_964548655.1 uncultured Candidatus Saccharibacteria bacterium | reverse complement strand
CGGTGTACATCAGACCTAGTTGTTCGGACTTAGTACCACCAAAGCTAAAGATGTTACCAACCTCAGCTGCCTTGACCTTTTCTAGTTCGCTGGCTTTTAGCCCTAATTGCTCCAGAACGCGGTCATTATAAACTTCTTCATTTATAGCAATCTTTTTAGCCCGGCTTAGGTAGATAGTGTCTTCACCGGCATCAGTGACAGTCTGGAATTCATGACTAAACTGCGTGAAAGCTCCGCCGCTGGCAAAGGTGAAGAACGTGTCTTTACCTAGGCCAACCCGTTCAAAGACTCGGTGATAGGCCTGGGTAGTCTTATCATAAAACGCTTGGTGTTCGGCGTCGTCTTTAGAATAAGAATACATGTCTTTCATGACGAATTCGCGGGTACGCATAATGCCACTCTTAGCCCGGATTTCGTTGCGTAACTTGTTTTGGAATTGATAGACATAAAACGGCAAGTCACGATAGCTTGAAACGTATTCCGTCATCATTTTGGTAATTGGCTCTTCGTGCGACCATGCCAAACCAACTTCACTGCCATTCTTTAGCTTGGACTTGAACCAGATATCTACCATCTTATCGTCCCAGCGGTCAGTACTTTCCCAGAGTTCTTTTGGCTGTAAACTTGTCATGACAATTTGGTGAGCACCCAGGGCGTCCATCTCTTCCTGAACAATGCGCTTGATATTCTCAAAAACCTTCAGCCCTAGCGGCAAATAGGCGTAAACTCCCGCCATTTCCTTATGGATATAGCCAGCCTGAATTAACAACTGAGCGTTTTTAGCTGTTTCGTCAGCTGGATGTGACCGGCTAGTTTTAGTAAATAACTGTGTTAATCTCATGTTCTTTCTCCTATATTACCTTGTTAGATCATTCTTGGCGACACTAAAGGCCGCCAAGAACAACTAAGATCACAGCAGATAACCTGCGTTAACTGTTTTTCGGGCTCTGGTGGCTTCGAGTTTTGACCTTGTTCCGATATCTCGTAGCGCTGAACGACCAGCATGATGGGCAATTCGACGCGCTAGAGCCTCCGTCCCATCGACGTTTTTAACATTGATGGCCACGCCTAATTTGACTGTTTCTGCGTCGAGCGCATTGACCCATGTCAGTCCAGCCCGCAAATCCACTACTGCACATTTACCTGCTAGGACGCGACCCACCAGAATACCAGCATAGTGAGCTACCTGGGCATCAACCTGCCAATCCCAGGTTTGCATTTCGCGAGCCGCCTCTTCCCATTCGGTACCACCCATGACGATTTGTAGTTTTTCTTGATTACTCATTACTTCTCCTCGAATTAGCGCAAGTAAAAAGACGGCCCGGAGGCCGCCTTGCGCTAATTTCTGAATTATTTAGTTAAATTTAGCAAAGCCCCCGGTGACAAATAGGAGCTGGTGGAACATTGAAATAAACTTTTTGAGCTAAACTCATAAACTAACTATATCACATTAACGGATGTACTGCACGATGTTGAACAAAACCACAAACGCCAGAGCATTTTTGATAGCGTGAACGCCGATGGAGGGCCACAGGCTGCCAGTTTTTTCGCGCAAATAACACAAAATTATAGACAATATGAAGGTATCGAGCGCTCCGACCCATAATAGTCCACTGCTGGCTTCTGGCAGATGCGCGGCCGCAAACAATGTGCTAGTTATTAGAGTGGCAGTTACAAATGGCAGCTTTGACCTGAGGCCTGTAAACAAAAAACCGCGCATGATGGTTTCCTCGACTAACGGCGGCAGAACCACCAAGCTGATAAATATAGGCACCAAGCTTTTACCGGAAACAGCAGTCGAAAACCCTAGGTCTTGTTTTTGATCTAGGCTTAGGCTGGGGAAGAGTTTTTTGGCAATTACTAGTCCAGCTAGATAAAGTATGAAGTAAGCTGCGAAACCGCTCAGCGCATAGGCAATGTGCTTAAACTCGGGCTGATTTAGTCCAGTATCCTCGAGCGTAGCGTGACGGTGGTGTAAATATTTGATTAGCAGCCCTAAGGTGAGCAAATCAACCACAAATATAAACAAAAACTGCGAGATGTTGGTTTCAAGGTGTTTAAGACCGACGTGTTCCAGAGCTAAAATCACTAGTACAGCTACAACTTGGGCGCCAAAATAGATCCCCAAGGTAACTATTACGGCTTGGAGAGGCCCCCATTTGGCATGAGACTGTGACTCATCGCTGTCCACTTAAAATCTCCTGATATCAACAATCGTGATCAGGACTATTAGGATGAGCAGAAACACAAAACCAGCACCATGAACCCATTCCTCCGTCTTTTGTTTGAGTGGGCGTTTGACGGCTCGGAAAACAACCGTCAAAAATAAGCGCCCACCATCAAGCGCCGGGATCGGTAAAGCATTTATCAACGCTAACGTTAGTGAAATTACAGCTATTATCATCAATATAAAGTTGTAGCCCAGCAAACTGCCGTCTTTTAACAGCACAAAAATACCGACTGGCCCGGCAACCTGAGATGTAGCCTGAGAGACATTGCCTCTAAAAAGATTGCTGAAGACCGTTCCTAGACCTTTAAAGGTCAGTATTGTGACCTGCTTTATGAGGCCAGCGGCTACAATTGGTGCCGACCAGGTTGAGCGCTGCAAGGTGTACTCCGTTGGCGCTATGCCCAGATAACCTTTGGGGTTATTAGTTTTTTGGCTAGCATTTACATCTTTCTCACTTCTGAGCGTCGTATTTGTAGCTTCGTGTTGTCCTGAGCGTACATAAAGTATTCGGATTTCTTTGCCAGCAAATCGTTTAGTTAGCGCGGGTAAATCATCTGCTGAGCTAATGCCATTTGGTTCATTTGGCAAGCCAACTGATAAGATCTGATCGCGTTGTTTTAAGCCGGCTTTGTCGGCTGGTGAGCCTGGTTCTACATAAGCAATTAACACCTCTTGCTTTGTCACCCTGGTGTCGCTTTTTACGGTGAATTGATTGTCTATGAGTTTAGGCATGCCGATTGCGGCTAACACCGTGAATAGTATGAAAGCAGCTAGCAGGTTCATGCCTACACCAGCTAGCATGATTTTGACCTTGGCTAGCATTCTGGAGGCGCCAAAACTACCAGGACTTTTATCGGAGTCGTGTTCACCCTTTAGCTTCACAAAACCACCAAGCGGTAATAGATTTATTGAAAAATCATAATTGCCTTTTGGGCTTTTAACATGTTTTCTCCAGATGGTCGGTGGGAAACCGATGCCAAACTCTTCGACTTCCACGCCGTTGCGCCTAGCGACAATAAAATGCCCAAACTCGTGGACTACCACCAAGCCAACGAACATTACCAGCCCAAGAATTAGGAGTAGAATAGACATGTCCCACCATTATACTAATAAAAGGACTAATGACATGCAGTACCAGAAACTTGAAACTTTTTTAGGTGATAATAACGATCAGCATACCCATATTAGCCCAAGTCAGGTGCTAGAACTTTATAAAGCCACACGTGACGAAGAACATCCGCCTCAAATTCTCGCAACGCAAAAAATAGTTTTAGCTTGTGGCCATTGCAGCGTGGTTTTAGCTGAATCCAGTCCTGTTTATTTAGGTTCAGTCTATACTCCTGGCAGACATCTTATAACTGAGTAAATATTTCCAACTTTTGACAGCAACCCGCAATCTGTTGGTTCAGAGGGGGATTAAAAAAGATGTGAATATTTTGAACTCAGAGTAGTTAGGCGAAGTGCAACCCGAGAAAATTTATAATTTTCCCGGTGTGTAACGCTGCTCTGAGTCAAAATATAAGCATTAAGCCCCGAAGCGGCGGATACGGCTGGTGTATTCGGTCAATGCTGAGTCCAAATCTTCT
>CAZJQT010000037.1:0-3904 GCA_964548655.1 uncultured Candidatus Saccharibacteria bacterium | reverse complement strand
CCAGACCAGTCTCCAAACAACTAGATTACAATTTCTATCTGTAATTATACACCTGCTAGGCAATTTTTCCTAACATATGACTAGGTTGCAAAGATATTAATTATCGTTTGCCAAAGGTATTCTTAGCGTAAAGCTCGACCCTTGATTGAGTATACTTTTAACGATGATTTTACTATGGTAGCGCTCAACAATTCTCTGGGCTATTGCAAGACCCAGGCCATAGCCCGTGTGGTCTTCTTTGGAACGCGAACTATCCGCTCGGTAGAAACGCTCAAAGATATGCGGTATATCGGAGGCTTTGATGCCAATCCCTTCGTCACGCACATCCAGATAAACATATTTGCCGCGTTCTTCGGCGTGCAAATAGACCGTGCCTTTTTCATGACTGTACTTAATAGCGTTATCAAGTAGAATTGTCACAACTTGTGAAAAGACTTGTTTGTTGCCTAGAATTTTCAGTTTAGGGATTTCATCATCAAGCTTGACACCTCTTTTTTGTGCCAATTGCACGACTTGGTTGATGGATTCGGTAACCACATCTTGGAGCGATACTGGTGCTACGGCTGGCGATTTACCATCTTGCTTTAGCAGTCCTAGCAGTCCATCGGACAGCAGTTTGAGCTTGGCAGCTTCTTGAGCGTTGTAGCTAATTAGTTCTTTGGCTTCAGCCAGGTTAAGTTTGGACTTTCTCAAAGCTACTTCGTTCGTGGTTTGCAAGGCAGTGATAGGTGTCCTCAGTTCGTGTGAGGCATCGCTGACAAAGCGGTTCTGCGACTCTATGGAATCTTCAATTGGTTGCAATGTTTTTCTGGCCAACAGGTAGCTAACGACACCACCTACGCTAAGCGCCAGTAGATTAAGCCAAACCAACCTAACTAGTAATACCTGTCGACCTTCTTCAGTACGTTCACGGAAGAACTCCTCAACATTTTGCGTGATGTTACCAAAATCGTCGGGTAGGATGGAGCTTCTATAGTAGTAGGACGGTGGTGGCACTTGGCGGCGTAGCTGACGTACCGAGGCATTATAAAAAACTACGCTAAAGCCTAGGCTCATGAGCATGATTATCAGCAGATAGGTCATGGCCAGTCGGCTAGTCGTCGAGCGCAAAAACTTGGCTAACCTGGACAGATAGATACTAGTCATTTTGGGCTTTCAGCTTGTAGCCAAAGCCACGCACTGTTTGGATGAGGTTTGGCCCCTTAAAGGGTTTGTCTACTTTGGCGCGCAGATAATTTATGAAAACTTCGACGTTATTGGGCAAAATGTCGGCATCAAAGTCCCAAACATGGGAGATTATGTTGTTTTTGCTCAGCACCCTGTCTTGGTTACGCAGTAAATACTCGAGCAGGGCGTATTCTTTGCTAGACAGTTCCACTAGCTTGCCGGCGCGCTTGACCTCGTGCCTGCTAGGATCAAGTACCAAGTCACCTGCCTGAAGAGTTTGGCCGGCAGATTCTTTGGGTCGGCGTAGTAAGGCTCTAACTCTGGCTAGCAAAACCTCAAAAGAAAATGGTTTGGCCAAGTAATCATCGGCTCCGTTATCCAGCCCGTGGACAACGTCTTGAGCCTGATCTTTGGCTGTCAGCATCAGTATAGGGGTGTGGATTTTGTCGTGACGCAGGGTTCGGCAGACCTCAAAACCGTTCATTTCTGGCAGCATGACATCTAGGATTATTAAGTCGTATTCGGCGGTACGGGCAGTGTTATAGCCGTCTAAGCCGTCATAAGTCACATCAACGGCGTAGGATTCTTGCTCAAGACCGTCTTTGATAGCTTGGGCTATCCGGTGTTCGTCTTCTACAACCAAGATTCTCATAAGTTACAGTATAGATTAGAAGCTTAAAATAACCTTAAGTCACACCGGGTGAAATTTAAAAAACCACCCCTGGTTCATTCGAATTGGAACGTATTGCTTGCTGAGTTGAGTCGGTGGAACCAGCTCTCTAGAGAGGACAATCGTTTGGTTTACTCCAGAAACCAGGAGTAGGAACGGACTATTTTTTCAGGGTACTCTGAAGCGCAGTATAAGCTGGTTTTGGCTTCATATCCTTGTCCCACAACAAATTACTCCCGAGTAACAGAGGATATCTATCCGCAGCAGTCGTCGACCCATAAAGATCTGATACGCCCCAAGTAGTGTATGAAGTACAGCTCGGCTCAGTTATACACAAAGATAAAGCACCGGAGTATTGGTCGCTCTGGAAGCCAGGGTCTTTGCCAGTAACATCTATTTCAGAAATCCTGACACTTAGTCCTAACTCTGCCAATGATTCGACGTGTGACCGTAAAACATCAAAGTTAATCTTATCCGTTGTTTGATACACATGGGATTCAAAACCGACACCATCAATCGGGACATCACGGCTTTTTAAGCGTTTCACAAGCGCCAGGAAATCGTCCCAACGTTGTCCGTCGTGCTCTATACCGTAATCATTAAGATAAAGTTTTGCTGAAGGGTCAGCAGCTCGCGCAGCTAAAAATGCCTTATCGATATAGGCTTCGCCCATTGCTTCTTCCCAGAAAGATGTTCGTAGACCAAGTCCTCCACCCTCATAATCTTCATCCTTTTCTGACATTGGTTCATTGACTACATCCCATGTATTAATCCGACCCTTAAAATGTCCGACGACATTGGTAATGTGGTCCGTCATTATTTCGGGTAGGTCGGCCTTTGGCGCATCCGTCATCCATGACGGATTAGACTTGGCGAACACAAGGGTATGTCCATGAACAGCCTGTTTGTTAGCTTCGGCCATCGCAACGATGTTATCAGCGTCCGTAAAATCATATTTGTTTTTAGCAGGGTGGACGAATTGCGCTTTAAGGCTGCTCTCAAGTGTAACTACGTTAAACTCACTCATTGCAATATTTTGATAACGCTGGTCGGTAAACAACGGGTTTACCGAAACCGCTGTACCAATCTGAATCTTGCGGGGTAATTTATCGGCTAGATTACGCAGTGAGTTTGGCTCATTCTGGTTCACACCAAGTCCCTTTGTATCCAGAATTTCAAGATTTCCTTTGCCCAAAGGCCGTACTTGCAGGTCCCGGAGTAACCAGCCATTGCCCTTGTCATTTCCATCAACCCCAAACCAGATAGTATCACCATTAAAAATGTTGTGGTCAGGTATAGAACCTAAAGTATTATCATTGACTGTGAAAATTAGCTTTCCATTTTTATATTTCATACTTAATACGGCGTCGTTTTTTAGATTGACATTGTAGCTTCGAATATCCATTGAGGTTGCCGAGTCTCCATCCCAAATACGTGCTTCTATACGATTGCCCGAAATATCAACCCTAAGACTAGGCCTTTCCTGGCGCCACTCGTCATAGATAATGGGAACTTGTCCATATAGTTGCAGTGAAGCGCCATCTTCTATACCTTGCATGGTTGCCCTTACTTCAAAATCTCCAGAAACCGTAAGGTGAGGGCCACGAACATTAACAGGAGGATTAAGTTGTGCCTTAGAACCGTCTTGGTGGATAATATTCTGGTTTAGTGGCGTTATCCGCACACCTTCTTTTGTTACAGTAGCGCCTGATAAATGCGACCAATCATGGCCATATAGTATGCTGTCAAAACCTCTGTTTTTATTGAATTGGTTAAGTCCAAGTTTGAATAAAACCACTAAGACTGTTAATAAGACTATGATAAAAACGAATTTTGAGAGTATAAGCTGTCGTTTTTGTGTTAATTTCCGTTTTCTCATATGAATAAGTTTGTTCCAACCAAGCAAAGATAGCAAACGACCAAACAGGATTAGAACCTAAATAACAGAGGTGGTTAATGTCGTAAATCAAATAGAGACTGGTTTTGGAACCAATCTCTATCTGTTAGTTCTTACTTGGTAGCGGGGGGAGGACTCGAACCTCCGACCTTGTGGTTATGAGCCACACG
>CAZJQT010000036.1:0-4241 GCA_964548655.1 uncultured Candidatus Saccharibacteria bacterium | reverse complement strand
TGCTGATCTACAACACCAAAAGCAAGGCCGACACCGCTCTTTATCAGCGCAGTGGTTTAACTGCAGTAGTTGGCTGGTTGAGTAACTCAACCCTGGTCTACAGAGTAGCTAACGACCAAGAGACAGCTGATTACGCCGTCAGTCTTGATGGCGGCGACCCAGTTAAAATCACTGACGTTAGTAACAGCTCTGGTGTCAGACAATATCGATACTAACTAAGCTATGTATAATTGAGCTATGAGTAAGCAGAAACCTTGGTTTGTTAAGGTGCGCTGGAGTTATCTGCCCAGTTCTTGGCAGGGTTGGTTAACTTATCTACCAATGCTGGTATTTCTGATAGCAGTATTTGTATTAATTCATCATCAGAACCGTTCGTGGCTGAACACAGTAATCTTGTACCTGCCTTACATGGTTATTACTGGCGTGGTTATGACTTGGCTAGCTAGCCATAAATCTTAAGTAACTGATCCTCATAGCCGCTTATGGTAGAATTAAATTGAATTTAATAACTAGGATCTAAGAATAAATGAAGAAATTTTTTGCAACGCTTGGCCTAAGCCTGCTGTTAGTTGTACCTTCTATCTCAACTGCGGTGGCTGTGGCCGAAACTACTTCAACGGACAGTAACTCTAGCTCAAACGATTCAACTACTTTAACCGAAGCTCAAAAGACAGAAATGAATGATCGTCTAGAGAAACAAAAGACCGAATTCAAGGTCAAGTTAGCAGCCGCTGACAAGCTGAGGATCGAGCTAAAATGCACCGCCGCCCAAGGACTTATCAGTAGTGTAAAAGGACGTATTAAAGGCATTGAGACTAGTCGTGGTGAAGTCTATAAGAACGTCGTTGATCACCTAACCGACCTATCGGCCAAACTAAAAGCCAAGAAAGTCGATACTACTGCCTTAGATGCAGACATCGCCGTGCTGAAAACCAAGATAGCCACCTTTAATACTGATCTAGCTAGCTACAAACAGGCTGTTACTGATCTGGTAGCGGTTGGTTGCAAGCAAGATCCTGAAGGTTTTAAAGCGGCTCTACTAGCCGCTAGGGCAGATCTTGATAAAGTTAGAAAAGACGCCGAAGACGTTCATACTTACATAACTGGCACCATCAAGCCGTTGTTGGTTCAAATTCGCAGTCAAGTTGAAAAGGATGACACAGCAACTACTAATCAAGGGAGCACAAACTAACCATGGACGACCAACAACCAAACCCCACACCCTCAATAGACGGTATAACTCCACCAGCCAAACTAACCGAAGCTCAAGCCTCAACTGGCCTTTCGCCAGACAACACTGTTCAAGCACCGGCCAACGAACCGGTCACCCCGCCTGACAATGCCAATGTTCCAGCCATAGGTGGTAATGATCCAACCGACCCAGTTCCTAGCCCTGTCACACCTGCTTCAGCTACACCTAGCACCGCCGCTACTCCACCCGCAGCCAAAAAGAAAAAACCAGTCATGGCTATAGTTGTGGCCATTGTGATCGCGCTTGGGCTTGCTGCTGCCACCGTCTTTTTGTACATGAAATACTACCGAACCAGTAGCAAAACTAGCAATACCTCACAGCAAGCTAGTGCTGTCACACCAGCCACCACCAGCGATGTTGATCAAGCCTCTAAGCAACTCGATACTAGTCTGGCGCAAGCTGATGACAGCAAAGATTTTGCTACCACAGCTATCAGCGACCAAAGCCTAGGTCTTTAAGAGTTTTGACGAGCCCATTCGTCTAAACTACCACCACCACCGCCGGATATACAGACCACTAAATCACCAGCTGTACGGTGCTGGTCTATATGTTTCTTCAGTTCTTCATTAAGTTCGGCCGGCTGGGCGATCTGTTTATTATCCATAAACTCAATTAACTTGGCAGGAGATAATATCTCTTGGCTTTGGTCTTCACGGGCCAGATAACTTGGCACCCAATACAACTTTTTGATACCCGTAAACAAATCTTTGTACTCGTCTTTAATAAAATGTTGGCGCCGGTTGGTTAAAGGTTCATAAACGACCACAACATCTGGTGAAACTTCCAGAGCCGTCTGAATACAACCGCGAATTTTAGCAGGTGTGTGCGCATAGTCGGTGTACAGGTTGTCGGCTAACTTCTCAAAACGACGTGAGAGGCCAGGGAAACGGTTCATGATATCAATTAAAGCCGGTAAATCTTCTTTAACGATCCCTTGGTTCTGTAGACTAACTATCACTTGCCAGGCATCCTGGCGGTTAACTGCGCCGACCAACTTTAGCTTAGTGCCATGAGAACTAATTACATAGTCATCCGAGCGTGGTTTGAAACCAATAGTTTGGGCATCATCCAACCAAATAGCCGTGTGTTTAGAGCTGTGAATAAAATCAGTAAAAGCCTGCTGGTAATTCGTGCGGGTAGGGAATATTTCGTGGTGATCCCAATCTATACCGGTAATAAGGCTTAAATAGGGGTGAAAGGCCAAAAAATTCCGGTCAAATTCGTCAGCTTCTAATACAAAATACTTTGAATCCGGATTAAATTCGCCCATGTCACCGTAGGGTATCTTGGCGCCGACTGAATAGCTTACGGGTATACCCAGCTGTTTTAGTAGCCACACCACCATAGCGGTAGTAGTGGTCTTGCCGTGAGTACCAGCAATGGCAATTAATTTCAGGTTTTGTTCATCGATAAAATGGTTCAAAAACTCGTCGCGTTTGCTTGTCTTGATGCCGCTAGCCTGACAATATTGTAGCTCAGGGGCATCGGGGTTCTCGATGGCTACGGCCGAAGAATAAACATACCAATCAATCGGCGAGCGCTGATTAACGGTCTCGATTTGTTGCTGACTCTGGCCAATACGGATATTGTCTAGTCCGTGGCTCTTTAGGTAGTGGATATACTGGGAATCTTGCTTGTCGGAGCCCGATACTTCATAACCAGCCTGTTTAGCGATCATTGCCAGCGGCCCAATAGCCGTACCACCAATACCGGAAAAGAAAATGTGCATGAATATAGTCTAAAGTAAAAACTTTAAAGTCTAAAGAGGCCGAAGGCTATATAATCATAAGCAATGAATCGATCTCGTCTGCATCACATCTGGAAAAAGCTGCGAGCCATTAGTTTTGTGTATCTGTTGGTGGCCTTTGTGGTCAGCCTAACGGTAGCTATTGTAGCGCTGCGTCAAAATAATCTGACAGCCATCAAGCTGCGTGATGAAGTGCTGCAAGTTGACAAAGACAACGGCAATGTCGAGACCGCTCTTACCAAACTCAGGACTTTTGTCTATAGCCACATGAACACTGATCTGGCCAGTGGCACTTCAGTCTATCCGCCGATCCAGCTCAAATACCGCTACGATCGACTGGTTCAGGCCGAGCAAGACAAGGCCGCCTCGGCTAGTCCGCAGATTTACACTGACGCTCAACACTTCTGTGAAGCTCAGAACTCAACCGACTTCTCCGGCCGCAACCGTGTGCCGTGTATTCAAGATTACGTTACTTCTCATGGCGCACCTACCCCTCAGCCAATACCCGATGGTCTTTATAAGTTTGATTTTGCTAGTCCAACTTGGTCGCCTGATCTGGCTGGCTGGAGCTTACTTATCAGTGGGCTGCTAGGCTTTATTGTCTTAGTCCGTCTAACTCTAGAGCTTTGGCTTAGACACCAATTAAAAAACACCCCGTAAACCGGGGTGTTTTAAAGACAAGCTATTTTTATTGCTTGGCTGGAGTAGTACTAGTCGGAGTACTGTTTGAGGTAGAAGTACTACACTTCTGGCCATTTGGATTTTGCTTAACAAAGTCGGCAACGGCTTTGGCAACCTGACCATCAGACTTCAGGTTTTCCCAGAAGACAACTTGGTCACGATTGATGAGCATTTCATCGGTTGGACCGTGTAATTCACAACCTAGTTTAACTAGTGAAATGTCATTAGCTTGGGAGCTTGTCTGGCCAGGCTGAACTTGCTGGTTAACACGCAGGTAATAAATATTGCCCAACCTGACATACTTGTCGTTCAAATTTGAAACATTACCAAAGTAAACTTGGCCACCATTTAGGAAAACAGCCTGCAGTTTAGACTTATCAACATAACTGCCTTCTGGCTTAGCACCGCCAAGGGCCAGCAAGCCAACAATAGCCACGATTAGAACAGTTATACAGAATAGCAAAACTACGCTAACGGTTCTTAGGCTTAATATTGATGGTCGTCCCTTGCTGTGATGTGGAGCAGCGTGATTAACAGGTGTGCCTGCCGGTTGAGCAGGGG
>CAZJQT010000035.1:0-4281 GCA_964548655.1 uncultured Candidatus Saccharibacteria bacterium | reverse complement strand
TTCTGTGACTCTGAGTACTTTGACATGGATTTGCTAGCAATCTTTGGCAGCTGGAGCGGCACTGGTGAAACCGGTTCATCACCTCATCTTAGTATTAGGGCGGAAGTGCCAGGGCCAGTAACTTACCACGATATTTATTGTGTTTCCCAGGCAGAAAAGTATTTGCTAGAAGCGGGTTACGTAACAGGCGAAGATGCCCCAACGGTTTTGGAACCCAGCAACACGTAAACTCAGATAAACAGCTTGCTATAAGATACCAAGCTCTGTATTATCATTAACGTAAAGAGGGGTAAGGAGCAAGACCGGCGTGGCCAAACGTCAGACTAAGTTCATATTTGTCACAGGTGGTGTGCTTTCCGGTCTAGGCAAGGGTATCACGGCCGCCTCAATTGGCAACCTCCTCAAAGCTCGCGGACTCAAAGTCAACCTACAAAAATGCGATCCATACCTAAATGTTGATGCCGGCACGCTCAACCCGCGTGAACATGGCGAATGTTTTGTAACCAAAGACGGCGCCGAAACCGACCTAGATCTAGGTCATTATGAAAGATTTCTAGACGAGGAATTAACCCAAACTAGCTCGCTTATGGCCGGGCGAGTGTTACTAAAAGTTATTCAAGACGAACGCGACGGCAAATACGAGGGCGAAGACGTACAAATTATTCCACACCTGACTGCCGCCATCCAGGACTACATAGCTAAAGCCGGCCAAGATTTTGACGTCCATATTGTCGAGATTGGCGGTACGGTTGGTGACTACGAATCCCTCAGTTTCATAGAAGCTATCCGTGAGTTCGGTATCCGCGCCGGCCGCGAAAACTGCCTATATGTGCATGTCGTTTATATGCCGTATTTGGGCGCCAGCCAGGAGATCAAAACCAAACCAGCCCAGAATTCCGTCCGTGATTTGCGCAGTCTTGGCATCAGCCCAGATATTTTGGTGGCGCGCAGTGAGAAAAAGGCTCCAGCCAAGGTTAAAACCAAGCTAAGTATGTTTACTGGCGTCGCGCCAGAAGCCATCGCCTTGCTACCAAACGCGCCTAGCATTTACGGTGTGCCAATCGAGCTAGAAGACACCGGTATAGCCAGCGTAATTAGTGACAAACTAGGGCTCAAGGTTTCCAAGCCGCACTTGAAGGACTGGCGCGAGGTTGCCAAACGCACCCTGACTAACTACAAGCGCAAAGTTACCGTTGGTGTCGTCGCCAAATACCTAGACAACCAAGACACCTACATGAGCGTATTTGAAGCCCTCAAATCAGCCGCATGGTGGAACGAAACCAACATAGATATCAAGTGGATCGACGCCGAAAAGCTAGAAAAACGCCTAACCAACGTTGGCAAGCAACTAGCGGGTTGTGACGCCATAGTTGTGCCTGGTGGTTTTGGCACCCGTGGCTTAGAAGGCAAGATTAAAGCCGCCCAGTACGCTCTAGACAACAAACTGCCATACTTGGGCCTATGCCTAGGTTTACAAATGGGCGTTATCGCCGCTGCCCGTAATGCCGGAATAAAAGACGCCTCCAGCGAAGAGCTCAACCCTAAAAGCTCAAACCTAGTTATTAACACTATGGACGGCCAACGTGGCAAGGAACTGACTGGCGGCACTATGCGTTTGGGCAATTACCCCTGCGTGTTAGCCAAAGACAGCAAAGCTGCCAAACTCTACAAAACCGATAAAATTGATGAACGTCATCGTCACCGCTATGAATGCAACAATGCTTACCGGGACAAATACCAATCGTGGGGCATCAAGGCCGTTGGCGTCAGCCCAGACAACCATTTGGTTGAAGTTATCGAGGGTGTTGACCACCCGTATTTCTTGGCTAGCCAATTCCATCCTGAACTCAAAAGTCGTCCAAATCGACCACACCCATTGTTTGACGGACTTGTCCAGGCTGCATTGACCCAAAAGGGTAAGTAAGTTAGCATTAACACTATGGACGATCAGACACAAACACAGCCTGCGGCTGTACCACCAGCTGAACCTGTTGCTGCGCCATCGCCAGCTCCAACTCCGCAACCTACACCCGCGCCAGCGCCCGCCGCTCCAGGCAAAGGGCCAAAGAAGATTTTATTAGTTGAGGACGATGATTCGCTAGCCAGTGTTTATGAAACCAGGTTACAGGCCGAAGGCTTCACTACAAAACGTGTACCCAACGGCGAGGAAGCTTTGGCTACGGCTATACAGTACAAACCAGACTTGATACTACTTGACGTCATGATGCCCAAAGTCAGCGGTTTTGATGTCTTGGATATCCTGCGCAACACGCCAGAAACCGCCAATGTTAAAATTATCATGCTAACAGCTCTCAGTCAGGATAGTGACAAACAAAAAGCCCAGAGTTTGGGTGTGGACGATTACTTAGTCAAATCTCAAGTTGTTATAGCCGACGTGATTGAGCGGATTAAGACTCTTTTAGGTATCTAGAGCAACACGATAAACTTGTAAAGCTTATGGTTTTGTGGTATAATCGGCTACATGTCAGCTGAAGCTTTTCGTCAATCAGAACATGAACCAACAAACCGGAATGTTGTCATTGACCTAACGGCCCAGGAGGCCCAAGTCCGACCACTCAATCATTTTCATGAGGGCATAGCTCAGCTTAACGTTGATCTTGACAGGGTAACTAGCGCACCAGACGTCGACAGCAAACTTTATAACATCCCCTTGGGCTACAACGATGAAGAAGGCGAATACCATGAGTTTAAACCAAGTGACCGAGTTGAATTTATAAATACAGTCAAACGCGCCAATGGCATAAAAGACAGTGTTACTGCTAATGTTCAAGACGATCCATCAGGTAAGCAGCGGCATATTTTTGAATACGGTAGGCACCAAGGTGTCCCGGTAACTTTCAAGATAACCAAAGCACTTGATAATGGCAAAGTCGGTGATGTCCTGAGCTTCTGGTTCCAGAGAACAAAGCAAACCACTTAGACTACATCTGTTTATCTGATTGACTTTTACTCAAACTCAGTTAGTTTAGTAGTAGAGGAAAAACATAAAAATGTCAGATATTGAGCAGACAGCTCAACAAGAACAGGAATTACCACTCGGACAGCATTTGACTACTGATCGCTTGTTGGCCATGGGGCTGTATCTTTATACTGAATTAGAAAAAAGTTGGGGCAAAGAAGAATTGATGCAGGGCTTAGTTGCGGGTGCCGAAAACCTAAAACAGCAACCTGAAGAAACCTGGAACCAAGATTATGCAATTGAGGTTGTAAAAAGCTTCAGGGGTCTATACATGCTTAACAATGGTGCTGAAACTGAAGACGAGCTTCGGCGAGCAACGGAAAACGAGCAAAGTTTTCAGCGTGTTTGCGCGCAGACGATTGATTCAATGTATGGTTTTGTGCCGAGGCTACGTTTTGCAAACATTGTCTTGCCGCCCGAAAAAGTTCAAGAACGTATAGCTAGTATTCTGGAAAGTTCCCCCGATCAAATATTAAGCAATGCTGAAAGTATAGCTACGGCCGAATTACCTAATGCCGGCGATATCCTAAAGTCAGCCATAGAAAAAGCTGATCTTTCAAAGTCTTTTACGCTAAGTAGTGTTTTAAAACCTTCAGTCGTTGAAGTCATAGGTCTTGAGAGTGCACAGAAACTTGCTAAATCGATATTAGCCCGAGACCTGGCACACCCGCCAGTCTATAATTTAGCATCTACCGCTAAGAGCTTAATCGACCAAGATTTAATGTCAGCCGACGAACTGCTAAGTATTGGCAAAGAGCTGTACGCTAAGGATCCTGAACATAGCATTCAGCTGTTGGATAGGCTTTACGCAAGTGAGAAATTAGAGCCCACCCAGAAACAAGAGATCAAAGGAACTTTGAGTAGAATCATTAACGACCATAATAGTTCAATTGAGACAGTAAAAGGGGCTTTGGCTTGCTATAACGTTTACGGTGACATTTTTGATAAAGAACACCTGAAACAAGCCTACAAGGTACATGGCGCCGACATAGTAGTAGCCATACCGTACGCATATAATGACGTTCTCGATCGGCAAGAGTTTGCCCGAATTATAGTGGATGAAGTTGGACGACTGCGAGAGCAAATGCACGACGGCAACATGTCCGCAGGAAGTGATTTATCGAATCGGTTAGTTTACAACCCTGAGTGGCTAGGAGACGCCTTAAGTCCGGCCGACAGAACGGTAATCTTAAACGAAATAGCTGAAATAAGCCCTGATCATATAATCACAAAAGGCAAGAGTCTCTATAACCACCTAGACCAAGAAACCGTTAATAGTTTACTGGACAAAGCCGTCTTAA
>CAZJQT010000034.1:0-4685 GCA_964548655.1 uncultured Candidatus Saccharibacteria bacterium | reverse complement strand
GCAACACAAATGTACCGATTATCAGTAGTGCCGCGCCAATTAGTGCGCCCTTACCAAACAATGCCAACATTTGCGATGGTGAGAAACCAGACTGGGCGCTGTTAGAGGTGACAAACAATAGAGCTATAGCCGCCAAAATATCCTGGACCAACAACAGACCAATGGCGACCTTACCATACAGCCTCGTCTGTTCTTTTTTATCATTGAGTAGTTTTAAGACAATAATAGTGCTAGAAAATGACCAAGCTACACCTAAAAACAAAGCTTGAGTGCGGCTAAAACCCAAAACTAAACTGCCACCATAACCCAATAGAAATGTCAGACCAACCTGGGTTAGGCCAACAATAGCTGCTACCCGGCCAACTTCACGGACAATCTTTAGATTCAGCCCCAGACCGATTATAAAAAGCAACAGCGCGATGCCGATGTTAGAAAAAACTTCAATGGTATCGGGCGTTTTGATCAGGTGCAAGACGCTTGGTCCGACAATGATACCCGTCAGAATATGGCCAATTATCAATGGCTGCCGAATCAAGCGCATAACCAGCGCCATGACAGAAGCAAAGACAATAATCAGACTTAGTTCGGCAAAGACAGCTTCATGCATTTACCCTGATTATAACAAGATAAGCACTACAACAATGAGTAAATGGCGCCAATTCCAGAAGCGGTCATCAAAATAACTGCAGTCCAACCGATGATTTTGGCTAGTGGTTTATTAGCCCATTTACCCATAACTTTTTTGTTAGAGGCAATTAGAAGTATCAACGCCAATACAACTGGTGCTACCAAACCGTTGGCTACAGCCGCATAGATTAGAGCCTTAATAGGATCAATACCTATAAAATTTAACCCCAGTCCAACCATCATAGAAATAATAATCACGCCGTAAAAAGCGTGGGCTTGCTTAAGTGGACGGTATAGTCCTTCCTTCCAGCGGAAGGCTTCACTAAGAGCATAGGAGCTGGAGCCGGCCAACACCGGAATGGCCAGCATACCAGTACCAATAATACCGATAGCAAACAAGAAGTAAGTGGCGTTACCGGCAAACGGTCGAAGCGCCTCAGCCGCTTGGTCGGCCGACACAATCTTGGTTATGCCATGGGCATTTAAAATAGCCGCCGCTGCGGCAATGATAAAGAACATCACTACGTTACTCAGCAACATACCAGCCCAAACGTCGACACGCATGCGCCAAACTTCACCACGGTCGGTACTTTGTCTGGCTTTGAGCAAGCGTTTGCCGTGGACAATTTCTTCTTCAACTTCTTGCGAAGTCTGCCAGAAAAACAGATACGGCGATATGGTTGTACCTAAAATGGCACAGAATAATAACAACTCTTCTTTATTGGTTAAACTCAGGTGCGGTAGTACTGCTTGATGCAAGACGTATGACCAGTTAATGTGAGCTAGCAGGGCTGAAAACACATAGGCAAACAGCACCATCGCCAACCACTTTAGATAGCGTGCATACTTGGCGTAATTTGAAAAAATTTGAATTCCTAGACTTAAAACAGCAAAAAATATAACGGCAATGCCAAAATCTATGCTAGGACGTAGCAGTTGCGTAGCTTTGGCCATAGCCCCAAGGTCAGCGCCGATGTTAAAAGCGTTAGCTATGAATAATAACCAGGCACAGAGCATCAACACTCGCCTAGAAAAATGCAGACGGATATTACCAGCCAAGCCACGGCCAGTCACAATGCCAATACGGGCGCACATTTCCTGAACCACCGACATCAGCGGAAAGGTGAGTATGGACATCCAGAGCAAGCGAAAGCCAAACTGGGCACCAGCTTGAGAATAAGTAGCTATGCCGGACGGATCGTCGTCAGAAGCACCAGTAGTTAGACCTGGACCTAAAGCTTTCCAGTATTCGTTGGTTTTTTTAAGTGCATTTTTGGTCCGGCGACCACCTTTGAATTGCTCTGCCGAATTAACCACGGCATCGAGGGCAATGGCTGGCGCTTCACTCAAGCGTTCAACTGCTGATTTTCTACGTTTCATCGTGCTTATGCTCATTATAAGCGTATTTTTGGCGCTAACCAAAAATGTAATTGACAAGTACAAAACGCTTGTGCAAAAATAGGTTGACTTCAGAGCAGCATTTAAAGTTGCCAAAGAAGACAAAAACGTTCTAAACAAAAAAAAGATGCTAGTGCTAGTGAGAGTGGTGTTAGTATCGGGAGGGTGTTAGGGCTATGCCCATAAAAATAAAAATAATAAATCGGAGTGTTAAAGTGGAAGTAAAAGTGCGCCGGCCATTATGGCAGCAATTCCTTAATTATTAGCCAAAGCGCTAGTCTGAAATATAGCTAACGGGCTTAGTCCGCTGGCTATTTTTAGTTTTTACCGGCGATGGCGTTGTCTATCAGCTTGTTGAAATCGTCTAGGCTGCGCGGATTATCAATCTTTTTGCCATTAAGCACGAAGGTAGGCGTCGAATTAGCGCCAAGCTTTTGGCCCTCTTGAATGTCGGCATTAATCAGATCATTAACATTCGCACTAGCCATATCGGCCTTAAAAGTATCAACATTCAAGCCTAGCTGTCCAGCGTAACCAATAAACGACGGAGTTGGATCATTAGAATCACCCCAGGTTTGTTGCTGTTCATACAAGATGTCATGCATTTCCCAGAACTTGCCCTGTTTGTCAGCCGCTTCAGCTGCCCTGGCGCCCAAGAAGGCATTCTTGTGGATCTGAACAAGCGGGAAGTTACGGAATTGGAAGTGAATGTCGGCCTTGTACTTATCAAAAACTTGCTTTAGCAAAGGATAGTAAGCGCCGCAAGCTGGACATTGGTAGTCACCATATTCTATTAGTGTGACATTCTTTGCGCCGTCACCCTCGATATGGTTGGTTGGCTGAACATTGCTAGTATTATTACCCGAAGAGTTATCTTTGTGTTTGGCTAAATAGAAAGCCCCACCAAAAACTACAATTATGGCTAATAGTATGGCCAGAAATCTTTTACTCACACTAACTCCTTTACGCCGGTTATAGTACCATATTTATATGTTGAATATCCTGGCTGTCGTCTTGGCGCTTCTGATGCTGTTGGCTATCAGTCTGCAGCGCACCTACGCAAGCTTGCCACTCAAGGAGCTAAAACACCGTGCCAGGCAGGGCGATGAGCTAGCTGATGGCTTGGTCAGAGCAGTAGGTTATGAACATAGCCTCAGAGCCGTGCTTTGGTTTCTAATTGCTATTACCAGTGCCGGTTTTTTCGTGGTTGTCTCCAGGTATACGCCAGTTTGGTTTGCTCTAACGGCGGCAGGAGTAATTGTGTGGCTGGGTTTTGTTTGGCTACCAGCCGCCAAGGTTTCTACCTACAGCCAAAAATTAGCGGCCTGGTTAGCGCCAGTATTTTCTAGACTCTTGCTATATTTGCACCCTATGATTGACGCTATTTCACGACTTATTCGTCATTACCGACCGTTGAATTTCCACACTGGGTTATATGACCGTCAGGACTTAATTGACCTAATTGATCAGCAAAAGGTTCAAGTGGACAATCGTATTGAAGCGACCGAACTAGATATTGCTCATC
The DNA here is from genome assembly GCA_964548655.1 of uncultured Candidatus Saccharibacteria bacterium. GTDB lineage: Bacteria > Patescibacteriota > Saccharimonadia > Saccharimonadales > CAZJQT01 > CAZJQT01. The sequence continues at coordinate 1,135 of CAZJQT010000034.1, read as the reverse complement.
ACGCCCTGACTTTTGGTGATATAACCATTGGCGAACGCATGGTGCCCAAGCGCCAGGTCAAACTGGTATCGGTTGATGACTCATTAGGGCCAATCATCATGGATGAACTGCACGCTAGTGGCCATTCACGCTTTCCGGTTTATGAAGGCAAAAAAACCGACATTGTCGGCACACTTTACTTGCATGATTTAGTCAGAGCTAAAAGTGGCGGCACTGTGCGCGAACTGATGAAGCGTAAGGTCTACTATCTACATGAGGATCAGTCACTCTACGATGGCTTGCAAGCCGTACTTAAGACTCATCACCATCTGTTTATTGTCATCAATGAGTTTGAGGATTTTGTGGGCGTGATTAGCAGTGAGGATATTTTGGAGGCCATTGTTGGCCGGCCAATCATAGACGAATTTGATCAGTATGATGATTTGCGGGCAGTTGCGGGCAGAGCCGCCGGTGTCCAACACCAAAAACACGAACCTAAGCCAGAGGAAGAAGAACCAGAAACTGAAACAACCGAAAAAGAGACATCAGAGCAAGAATCTACTACTGAAGAAGAAACAGAGGTGGTAGAATAAGCCGATGAGAATTTTAGCTCGAGATTTAAAAGACCACATTGGTAAAAAAGCTACTGTCCAAGGCTGGGTGCATAAGAAGCGCCTGTTGGGTGGCTTAACATTTATCAACGTACGCGACCGTAGTGGACTAGTACAAGTGGTCATTCAGGATAAAAAAGAGGTAGAAAAACTACGCGGTTTGCAGATTGGCACAGTTTTGTCGGTTGAAGGCGAAGTAGTTAAGGAAGAGCGTGCCCCCGGTGGAGCTGAGCTACATGATCCTAAACTAGAAGTGTTGGTTCCTGTCAGAGACGAACCACCAATCGAAATAGACAAACCACTAAACCACAAACCAGAAAACTTAGACACACTGTTTGAATACCGGTCGATTGGACTGCGTAACCTGCAAGAAACAGCAATTTTCAAAGTGCAAGCGGCGATTACGAGGGCATTGCGGGACTATTTCTATGAGAATGACTTCACAGAAATTAGGACGCCTAAGTTGCTAGCAGCTGCTACTGAGGGCGGCGCAGAAGTTTTCAAAATTGATTATTTTGGCAAGGAAGCAACCTTGGCGCAAAGCC
>CAZJQT010000033.1:0-4696 GCA_964548655.1 uncultured Candidatus Saccharibacteria bacterium | reverse complement strand
AATCAACCACTTTGTTTAGCATTTTGAGCATTCTTAATAAACCGGCAGTTAACATCGCGACCGTTGAAGACCCGGTTGAATACCGTATCCCCGGTGCTAACCAGACTCAGGTTAACCCTAAAGCCGGTATGACCTTTGCTTCTGGGCTCAGAGCATTGTTGCGTCAAGACCCTAATATCATCATGGTCGGTGAGATCCGTGATGGCGAGACAGCCGGACTGGGCGTGCAAGCGGCCCTAACTGGTCACTTGGTGTTTGCAACCCTGCACACCAACAATGCTGCCACTTGCTTGCCACGTCTGCTAGACATGAAAATTGAGCCATTTCTGATTGCTAGTACTGCTAGAGCTGTGGTTGGCCAGCGCCTGGTCAGGCGGTTATGTATTGATTGCCGCGAGGCAGTTGAGCCAGACGAAACCATGCTCAAACAGGTTGCGGGCATCTTTGACATCAGCAATCCCGATATTATGAAGACTATTCACAGTCTTGAAGAGCAAGCACTGGCCGGTGGTATTGGTAAGGACAAGGTCGGCAAGGCAAATGTCGATACCAGCAAACTGGCAACCACCGACAACAAAGTCACTCAGCTATACAGAGCGCACGAAAATGGCTGCCCTACCTGCGGACAAAGTGGCTACAAGGGTCGGATGGGCATATACGAAGTCTTGAATAACACCAGCAGTGTCCAGAAATTGATTGTCGGCAGCGCCACCAGCGAGGAAATACAGGAGCAAGCTATAAAAGAAGGTATGATAACCATGCAGCTTGATGGTTTTATTAAAGCCCTGCGCGGCCAAACCTCAATAGAAGAAATATTACGCGTAACAGCAGAAGACTAAAATTTAGATGAAATTTAGCTACACAGCAACTAATAAAGAAGGCAAACTACTGCGGGGCAATATTGATGCGCCCGACCGGCAAACGGCCTTTGCTAATATAACCAAGCAGAACCTCGAACCAGTCATAATCCAAAGTGAAAAAGTTAAGATCGGTGGCAAAGCCGGCCATAAAAAAGTCAAACCCAAAGAGTTAGTAATTTTTACCCGCCAATTATCAACTATGATTTCGGCCGGCGTACCAATAACCCGTTCGCTGTCAACGCTTCAGACTCAAGCCACGACTAAAAACTTTAAAGAAGTTGTGGCCGGAATTAGCAAAGATGTCGGCAGTGGTATTAGCTTGGGCGTAGCGATGTCCAAATATCCGGCGGCTTTTTCGGAAGTTTATGTCAACATGGTGCGGGCCGGTGAGGCTGGCGGTATTTTAGACAGTATCCTGAAGCGATTGGCAACCCAGGTGGAAGGTGAAGCCACTATCCGGAAAAAAATCAAAGGCGCCATGATGTATCCACTTGTTATTAGCGTTATTGCCGTGGTGGCGTTCTTCTTTATTATGATTTTCATCATCCCTAAGATTTCCAAAATCCTAAATGATTTGGGTGGGCCTAATGCCAAGTTGCCTGTTTATACCAGAGCTTTGTTGTCTGTTAGCTCCTTTGTCCAACATAACGCAATATTTATTGTAGTTGGCGTAGCCTTGGCTGTTTTTCTATCCCGCCGTTTTGCCAAAACCAAAAAGGGCAAGTACCAGATCCACGCCATGATGCTTAGAATTCCGGTTTTAAAAGGGATTGTTATCAAAATTGCCGTAGCCCGCTTTGCGCGCACTTTCGCTAGTCTAATGAGCGCTGGCGTCGGTGTGCTGGATGCGCTTGAAGTAACTGGCGGGGCGATTGGCAATAAAGTCATAGAAGCCGAGCTCAAAGCTGCCGCCAAACAAGTTAAAAATGGCAAACCACTTAGCCAACCGATTAGTGAGAGCAAACACTTTCCGCCGATTGTAGCTCAGATGCTAGCCGTTGGTGAAGAGACGGGACAGATAGATACCATCCTTATTAAAGTTGCTGACTTTTACGAGGAAGAGGTCGATACGGTTATAGATAGTCTGGCTTCAATAATTGAACCTATAATGATTGTTGGGCTTGGTGGTGTGGTTGGTTTTATTGCCGCCAGTGTCATGGGACCGATAGCTTCCTTGTCCAAAAACATTGGTAGCCAATAACTAAAGTATGAAGATTAAAGCAAAGTTATACCCCCTTGGGCTTACCCGGCAAGTTAATAGACAGCAGTCCGGGTTTACGCTTGTAGAAATTGTTCTTGCTTGCGTTATATTCCCAATCATCGTTATTGGTCTCTCTAATAGTTTTGATGCGGTGCGTAAAAGCTATACTATCGCCAAAGAATTAAATGAAATATACGCTGTCTTAAGCGCTTGTCCTGAATTAGACCGAGGCATCCAGTTCATTTCACTTACTAACACTAGTAATTGTTACCCAAATAATACTTTCAACGCCGAAGGTGGCAGCGGAATTCAGTACACTTATAGTCCATCAATGACCGTTACAAACACTTCAGACTTACCAGCCGGTGATCCACTAAAGCCTTTCCCTGATTCTAAAGTCATCAATGTGACTGTTGGTTACCTCCACAGCAGTGCGCCGCCCTTAAGCTTGCGAGTTTTAATTACGCGCAATGGGATAGCTCAACAATGAAAGATTCCGAAGCCGGATTTATTACCATCCCAGAGTTGTTAGCGGTAATTATTCTGACCGCTTTTTTTACAACCCTAATATTGTATTTTACGTTTAGCTACTGGCGTTATAGCTCACTTTTAGATGCAGACACCGACACCTTTGTAACCAGGCTTAATGCTAACGATTACCTGCGCGACAAGCTTGGTACAACTTCTGGTCTCATCAATCAAAATAGTATCGCTGATACCTATGCGATGAATCCTGATCTGAGCCGCGATGGTACGTATTGGATTCCGCTGCATTCCGTACCCGGGAACACACTCGCTACTGGCAGTGGTACAGCCCCATTGATGTACTTCAAGCGTTTAGCCGTTAACTCCAGCGGGTCATATATCCTAAATAGTGGCACCCCGTATGAAGACGAATATATTCTTTACGTCGACCGTGTCGGTAAGCAATTATTAGTACGCACTCTAGCTAACCCCGGTGCTACTGGTGATGTGCTCAAAACAAGCTGTCCACCAACTCATGCCACCGCCAGTTGCCCAGCCGACAAAGTTATCGCTAACAATTTAGCCTCAATCGACCGTAAATACTTCTCGCGTTTTGACGCTACGATTGATTTCACCTCGACAAATGACGGCGTTAACCCTTGCTCCGGTGGTACAGAAGGCCAATACGGCGGGACATATACCGGTTGTACCGGCTACGATTTTCAAGCTGTCGAAGTCGTCGAACTAACCTTACATATTTCTAAAAAATCATTTCTGCAACAAACCAGTGCTACGCAAAACGATACTGTTATACGTATTGCTTTAAGGAATATTTGAGGATATATGCATAGACACAACAATCGACAACAAGGCTCCGTAATTGTTTCAATTTTGATTATTACTTTGTTTTTAACGACATTGATCTTCGCCCAGTTAGTGTTAGCCAATAGTAATTTGTCCCGTGCCAAGCAGCGAATCTATTTATTGCAGGCCCAATATAGTGCCGAATCTGGCGCTGATTCGGCAATCGCAACCTTAAACGGTGGCAATACAAGCTATACCGGCACTGGCGTCAACGATCTTGCGGTTATAACTACAGCCGGTTATAAATCAACCTTCAGTACGGTTGTAGCCAATGGCAGTAACAGCCTGGAGAAGATTGTGACCTCTACCGGCAAAGTTTACGTACCGGCTACGGCCACAACGCCCTCTTACACGCGTAAAGTCAGTATTACAGTCACCGGTAAGCAAGGAAGCGGCTTCGCAGTTATTGGCGGTGTCGGTGGTTTAATCTTAAGCAATAACGCCGTTATTGGTGGAGTTGTCTATACCAATGGCAAAATTACTATGTCCAATAACGCCATTATTGGCAGCGTAACGTCACCAGCAACGGTTTCGGCTGCCTATTACAACTGCCCGTCACCAGCCGATAGTACCTACCCCAAAGCCTGCAACAGTGGCCAGCCAATCAGTATTATTAATTCGGCCCACATCTATGGCAGTGTCAGCGCCAATAATCAAACTACTGGAACCGGCATGACCAACAATGGTTTGGTGGCTTCGAGTGGCGTCCCTTATCTAGCTCTGCCCGATTATGATCGTGCTACCCAAAAAGCGGCTGTCACTACTACCATAACGGCGGCGGCGGCAAGTTGTTCGAGTGGTAGCAAAACCTGGGCTGCCAACACCCACATCACCAGTGGGAATGTCTTGATAAATAATAGCTGCACACTGACTGTCCAGGGCGATGTCTGGATTGACGGTAATTTTACCGTTCAGAACAATGCCATCATGAAAGTCGATAATGCTATGAGCCGTGCTCCGGTCATCATGATCGACGGTAGTTCGGGCGGCAAATTCGATAACAATTCAGTTCTAACTTCTAACGCCAGTGGCTGGGGCTTCAAGTTCATTACTTTTTACAGTAAAGCCCCTTGTTCGCCAGACTGCACGACAGTTACTGGGGCTGACTTAGCCAATTCACAAACGGTTCAAACCCTTACGATGCAAAATGGCGGCTTAGGTGCCAATTCCTTGTTTTATGCCCGTTGGTCGAAAGTCTTTGTTAACAACAACGGTTCAGTTGGGGGCATAAACGGCCAAACGATTCAACTCCAGAATAACGGTAACATTACCTTTGGCTATTCGATTGGTGGCGATGGCGCTACTA
>CAZJQT010000032.1:0-4995 GCA_964548655.1 uncultured Candidatus Saccharibacteria bacterium | reverse complement strand
CGACCTCGTCATTATCAGTGACGCGCTCTAACCAGCTGAGCTAATCGCCCTTATCCTAAGACCTGCGTATTGTACCTAAAACGCCTCTGTTAGACAACTGTTAGGTTTGGTGGTTCTGGTTTTTTATCCGAGAGCGGCACTACTGCCCAGTCGCCTGCTTCAAGATCCATGTCGTAATTACTATCTATGGCTTGTTTGGCATTATCAATTGCACTACGAAAAGTAGGTTTTGCAATTTCATTAATAACAAACTGCCCAAGAGGTGTTTCAGAAATATCACCTTCTGGTTTGTGCCTTTTGAGCCTAAAGTCTCCCTCTAATATTTCACCCATGTTCTTATTATAACAAAAACGATTAGTATAGGGTTTGGCGTCAGATGACCAATCTGCGATAATGTTTATGTTTACTATTAGCTGAGGAATCTCAGGTGAAAAAAATCCGAAAATGGCCGTATGTTCTATTAGTAGTTGGTGCTTTGGCTGCCTCAACTTTTATAAGCGTTGAGTCTCCTCGGACTAACAGCAACCCGCAGCAATTCTCTCACGCCGCAATTATTATCTTAGCTGTCACGATTATTATCCCTTATTTGGCAGCCTGGATATTAAGCGTGATGAGTTGGTACAGCTTTAACCAATTAGTCCGTAGTGGCCGCCAACAACACTGGGCTTATGCCGAGGGTTTTCATCTAATAGCCGTGGGAATTGGTTTGTTGGTACTTGATCTAATTGGTTCTACGCTCTTTAGCTCTGCTCGTAATCTTTTCATAAACCAGCACCGGCCTGCCATGTATATGACAATTGGCGGTAATTTATTCCATGTTTTGGTACCGTTGTTGGCTTTCGTTAGCATGTACCTCGGGACAAAAGAGCTACTCAAACATAGCGATTATGCCAACAAGATAAAAAACCACTGGCTACCAGTCATAATACCGACGGTCATCTTCACGTTACTATTCAGCATCCTTGCACTTGATAGTCCAACGCGCCAGATATCCTTTGACCCCAAGCAATTACCAATCTACTATCTCCCCGACGTTTTAATAGTACTGCTAGTTATCCTGCCTTTAGCTGTTACATGGGCATTAGGCCTAAGAGTTGTGCTAAATACGGAACGCTATGTCCACTCTTTGTCGCATGAAAACCGGACGAAAGTTGTTAAATTTTTCTATGGGCTACTGGCGGTCATTAGCAGTTACATAATAGTCCAAGCCATAACTGCTCTTGGCAACCAGCGCCTGCAGGATCTTGGTACTGTATTTGCACTGGTCCTCTTGTATTTGTTTATTATTTTGCAGGCTGCCGCCTATGGATTCATTTACCAAGCTGCCCAAGGCTTGCGTCATTTGCCTAGCGAGGATGTCAAATGAGACTAATCGAGAAATTGGTCTTGCTTCTGCTAGGGATTTCACTGGTGCCATTATCGATCATTGGCGCTGTGTCCTACCAAGGTGCCCGCAATATTTATATCAACCAGGAGATGAACCACCTGGAGACTGTGGCCACACTCCAAGAACACCGCTTGAGCGCAATCCATGACCAGAACCAGGAGCGACTGAACACCTTCTCTAGCCGCACACCGTTATTAAATACTATTGATCACTTTAACAAGACCAAAGACAAAGCTGACCAACAGTTATTACAGACAGCTTTGAATGAAACGCAGGTCGCTGTGCCGATTTTTTCCAAACTGACTATAACCAACGTAGCCGGTAATGTGATTGCCTCAACTGATTCATCACTACTAAATACTGACCAAACTACTAACCCGCTGTTCCAGCCAGCTAAGAACGGCAAAAAGACAGTCGATGCCTTCAAAAAAGACGAACAAGACAACATCATCCGTCAGCTTAGTGGCCCAATGCTGCTAAACGGCAAGTTAGTCGGGGTGGCCTTACTAGAGACAACCAACCAACAGATTCTTGATTTAGCCCGCGACTATACTGGCCTAGGACAGACTGGTGAAACAGTCATAGTCCAGAAAACAGCCGATGGCCAACCAATATTTTTGACTCCACTGCGTTTTAAGCCTAATGCCGCCCTTAGTAATGTTGGCTCAAACCAATTCCCGCTTAACCAAGCCTTGGATAATAAAGAACAAACTTTCTATAACATGGTTGACTACCGTGGTACGGCTACGCTAGCGGTTTCGCGGTTTGTTGATAACAGCGACCAAGGCATAGTGGTGAAGATTGATAAGACCGAGGCCTTGGCACCTATCAACCGTCTGTTTGATAAGACTATCGTCTTGTCGTTTGTGGTGGTAGTATTGGTTGTTTTCATCGCCCTATCTCTAGCCCGCAGGGTCGCTGACCCAATCCTGGACGTTGATGAAGTGGCCGAAAAGGTCAGCCGGGGCAATCTGTCGCAACGGGTTACGATTACCACTAAAGATGAGCTCAGCAACTTGGCTAGTACTTTTAATGACATGCTTGATAGCTTGGAAAGACTGGACAAGGTTAAGAGCGAGTTTGTGTCCCTCGCCTCTCACCAGTTACGTACTCCGGCATCGGGTGTAAAAGCCCGCTTGTCATTGCTAATAAACGGTTATGCTGGCAAGCTCAGCAAAGAACAGCTTGGCCACTTGAACCAGATATACGAGACAAATGAGCGTGAAATCCGGGTTATAAATGATCTGTTAAACGTAGCTATCATTGAGTCTGGCCATATGAAACTGGATAAGAAAGAAACTGATATAGCCGCTCTAATAAACGGTGTGGTGGCCGAGCTGCAAGAGCTACTCAGCTCACGTCATCAGACCTTAGAATTCCAAAAGCCAAAGAAAGCCGTTATGTCTATGGTTGATCCAGACAAGCTGCGCATGGTAGTAGATAATCTGCTGTCGAATGCCAGCAAGTTTACCAATGATGGTGACAAAATCAGTATTAGCGTTTATCAATCTGATAATAATGAAATGGTTATGACCTTTAGCGATACAGGCGTTGGTATCGATCCGCGCGATATCGACAAGCTATTTCAGAAATTTTCACAGGCGGATAACCATATGGACAGCAGCAAAAGGAAAAGCGGCAGTGTTGGGCTTGGACTGTTCCTGGTCAAAAACATCGTTGAATTGCACGGTGGCACTATTAGCGTAAGTTCTGAGCCAGGCAAAGGTACGACTTTTACCATTAAGTTGCCCTTGCGCTAATAGATGGTTAAAATAATCAGCAATTGAAAGGTGTGGTATGGACATAAATAAGAGAGCAGTTCCAGTCGTAGTTATGACCGATGACGAGGATATCCTGCGTGAAACCTATCAGATTATATTAAACGCCGAGGGCTTCAAGGCCTACACTGCCAACAGCGGTAAGGATGGCTTAAAGCTAGCAACTCAGGTAACCCCAGACGTGGTGTTGCTTGATATGCTGATGCCCGACTTGGGTGGATTGGAATTTCTAGAAGCCTTCCAAGCCAAGAAACATCCCGAAACCAAGATATATGTGCTTAGCAATCTGTCAGACCCAGATCAAATGCGTAAGGCTATGGAGCTTGGCGCCTGGAAATATTTGGTCAAAGCCGACTACACGCCAACCCAGATAGTTGGTATGGTCAAAGAAGACCTTGCTGCTCCCGCTAAAAGTTGAATTTTAAACATTTAGGTGTTTAATAGGAAGCGTTAAGGAGATAGTTTATATGGGTTTTGCTGAAGGTTCACCGGAAAAACGGATGAGTGAAATGCCCGAATTCAGATCATCTCAAGAACGAAGAGAAATACTTGAGGCGGCTCTAAAATCTCTCATGCGTGATGATGAAGATGGGTCAGGAGGCGTAAAAGTACCAGCTATAGTTCCTAGGAAACCACCTGAAAATTCCGGATCAATGGCTTTAGAGATCCCTGCTGATGTCTGATCCTTTCGAAATCTTGACTGATGAGCAGATTCGTCAACACATAAGACAAGCTGAACGTTATTTACTAGAAAATGAGTTGTTTGCGATTAGTCTAGGTCTTGCTACGCCGGATGAATTAGCAGAGGAAGCCCACCACGTCGAAGAACCATTTGTCTACCGCTCAGAAGACTGGGAAAGTTAAGCCTATCTAGAATTTTGGTATACTTCGCATAATGAATACGGTTGATTTGTCCGCTAAGCTACTGATGACTTTGATGATTGCTGCGGTTTGGTCGACCATGGTTTATATCCTAGTTAAATACCCTCTTGAGATTGGCAAAAGTATGAGCCAACACATTGCCAGACAATACAGTTCACACCGATTATTTATAGTTTCCTGTAGCATAGTTTTGCTAGTTTTCTACGTTCTTATGGTAAGCAAATTTATACCTGCATTGCAGATATCAGCAATCTTTTTAGTTTTGCTGACAATTGGCACAGGAGCACAGATGATATCAACCTGGGTTCCAGACACCATAGGTTCTGATTCTAAAATTCACCGTACAGCTGCCTATACGGCTGCGGCTATATATCCTCTAATACTTTTAGGATTCAGCACATCAGCTAACCTCCCCCAGCCATTACGTATTTACGTTGCTGCCAGCGCGTTGGTTGATGCTGGTCTCATGGCATCCCTGATATTAAGAGTAAGAACTGTTACAAATAATTACTTAGTTTTTCAGCTACTCTATATAGCCATTTGGCATATTGGTTTGTTGCTAACTGTGTTCACGGTTTAGGGCAATTTAATATCAAAAAGAGCCCTCTCGCATGGGGCTCAATACGCCGGCTTCTCGAGTCTTTCTTCAAGACCTCGCGCTAAAAACCTGTGTAGTGCATCTCAACTCAGTCGTGTTTGAAACAATTTCCTTAGCGATATATGCCTTGTCTCAGCAACATATACCAAGGATCAACCTCAGCTCGAGTAGTCAATTGAGCTACTCGGCTTGAATGTACTCCCTAGAAAGGAGGTAATCCATCCGCACGTTCCCGTACGGATACCTTGTTACGACTTAACCCCAATCATCTCCCCTACCTTAGGCCGGCACAAGGCCAGACGTCAGGTATTGGCGACTTTCATGGTTTGACGGGCGGTGTGTACAAGACC
>CAZJQT010000031.1:0-5108 GCA_964548655.1 uncultured Candidatus Saccharibacteria bacterium | reverse complement strand
CAATTGAATCAGTGCGCCGCGAAGTTTCAGGTGACCAACCAGACAAAACTATCCAGCGTAGAGCTACTGTGCAGTTGGATGCAGTTGATCTTTTATTGGCGGGTGCCGGCGGAGATTATACAGAATCATGGATTGAAGATTCATACAGACACGGCCGCTTTGTTGGCGGTTTTATCTACGTCAAGGCTTTGGCTGCCTTTGTACACGAGGATGAAGTGCACTGGGCGGAGCGGGCGCCGAAACAAATTGGCCCTGGCGCCATTATATCTAAGGCTGTCGAGATTGAAGAAGGCGCTCAAATAGGTGCTTACGTCGAACTGGAGCGTGGAGTCAAGGTTATGGCCAACTCTGTGATAAGAGAAAACACAGTATTACGAAAGGGTGCTTTAGTTGAGGAGGATGTAGTTGTAGGTGCGCATTCTTATCTAGGTCAATTTATGCATGTCTATAGCGGAGCCACTGTAGGTTCTATGTCAGTCATAGAACGCCAAGTAAAAATTGCGACTGGTGGTGGTATTGGTAGACAAGGCCAAGTTGGCCTGGGAACTTACATTGATGCCAATGCTTGGCTGGATGACTCTGTGCGCGTTGGTAGGTATGGCTTTGTTGGCGCAAACGCAAATATTGGCGAAATGACCACGGCTGGTGACTACCTACATATTGGAGATGGTTCGTTTGTAGGCGCAGAGTCAAAGTTTGGAAGTTTCGTAAGGGTGGCGCGCAATCTTATGCTAATGTCGCCAACATATGCAGCCGATGGTGAATTCATCAGAGAATCTAACTTGACCCTGCCATTTCTAAAATAGAGTAATCTTGATTATCAAAAAACGACCTTGTTAGGGTCGTTTTTCGGAGGGAGTTTGGACAGTTTAAAGGCCTGGTCCATGGCCGTGGGGTGCAAAGATATGCAAATACTCCGTTGGAATATTGTTGTCCTTGGCCCACTGCTCTAGCTCTGCTTTTTTGGCATCCATGGCGGCTTTGCGTTCAGCCGGCGTCTTGTCTTTCATTGTGCCGATGTTAGCATCACGGTCGGCTTGTAGCTCTTTTAGCTTGGCCAAAATTTTCGTCTCTTGATCTGTAGTAAGCTTACCGTCCTTTACAGCCTGATCCAGTTTTGTCTGCACATTTGCCTGGCGTTGAGCCTCGTGGTCAGTCCGGTTTTGGTCAAACACGGCCCGTACGTCAGCTTTGTTCAGGTTAAACTTTTGGGCGATCTTATCGACTAGCGTACCAGAGGTGCTGGTATCAGTTGCAGCCGACACAACTGCGGTACCAACCAAGCCAGCTGCGCCAATAGCAGCAATTGCTCCAGCGATCAGTAGAGGTTTCTTAATATTCATGCTTGCTTCCTTTCTGCTTATTGCAGTCACCCAACAATAAAACGGCCAGCTGAAAGAATCCTTAAAGCCAATGCAGCACTTGATTTATTTTCGGTCGGGTTATAATACTTAGGCTACAAACACTTAGCTCATCGGGAGGTTTCTGATGAAATTACGATTCAAGTCCCAAAAACAAGAAGTCCAAGGCATCCGTAGTTTTATATTTGAACCGGAAGAACCACTAGACTGGCAGCCCGGACAATACATGCATTATTTGCTGCCTCATGAAGATGAAGACGAGCGTGGACATGAACGTTGGTTTACTAATTCAGCAGCTCCATTTGAAAATCACGTCATGATAAGTACCAGAATTGATCCACAGAGGTCCAGCAGTTTTAAGCTCGCACTCCAAGCACTGCAGCCAGGCGATGAAATTGAAGGCGACGGACCAGAAGGCGACTTTACCGTAGAGAATACCGCTAGGAACTATATCTTTGTGGCTGGCGGCATTGGCATCACCCCTTTCCGTTCAATACTAGCCGCAGCCGGACACAAAGGTACGCAGTTAAAGGTTAATTTGTTGTATGCAAACCGTGACAATAACATTGCGTTCAAAGAAGAGCTAGACAAGCTCGCAGCCAACAACCCAAACCTAAAAATAGAATACATAGTGAACCCGAATAAGATTGACAAACAATTATTAAAACAGCGCATTGACGCAACTCAAAATCCAATTGTCTATGTTTCCGGACCAAAGCCTATGGTCTTGGACTTTGCTGATCAATTGTCTGAACTGGGATTATCAAATGACAACATTAAGATTGATGACTTCCCAGGTTATGAAATCTACTAGAATTTTTTACTACTAGTTACTTAGGGTTTTGCTAAGTGGAAGGCAGCTACACCGTCGCCAGTTGGGCTACCGTTTCGGCTGTCACTGCTGAAATAGTACAAGGGCATGTCCTTGTAAGCGTACTGCTTTTTACCGTCGCTTCTTGTGATGACAGTAACGTTTGTGGGCAATGTGACCGGAGCATTAACTGCTTCATAGATTGGCCAGTTAGAAATACAGGAACCAGAGCAGTTGCTTACCCCGGGCTTATCTGGGCCATAGGTGTAGAGTGGCATGCCTTTGCTGTCTGCCAAATATGGACCATCCGAACCGCTCTTGGTTGTTACGATATCTCCACTAGCGGTTGTAGTTGGTGTTTGCGATGAAGTTGAAGATTGGCTAGTTGTTGAAGTAGTTGCAGGAGTTTTATTGTGGTTTTTGTCATAAACGTACCAACCGGCACCACCAACTAAAACGACCGCGATAATTGCTATTATTGCTGCTTTCATACTACTTACTCTCCATTTATTTGTATTGTTATTATAAAGCTTTGGCCTAACCGTTACTAGCAACTATGAAAAACCAACCCTCAGAAGCTATACTCCATGAGTGGGCAAAAATAATTACGTTTACCGCATCCCCGTTGAGCAGCTAAAGACCGCAAAGTCTGTTATTGCCGAACTAGAGAAGATCCAACGCCTTTTAGTTAATAGTGAACTTCAACAGGTTGTCTTCTTTAACCGGGCTTATTTAATAGTCACCAAAAACATTCAGGAGGCAATTGTATCAGGCTCTTTTAGTTCATCAACTGCAATGGATGACTTAGTCGTCGCCTTTTCTATCCCTTACTTTGAAGCCTTAAACAACTTCTCGCGTCATGGTCTTTTACCGGGTGCGTGGCATAGGTTAAATAAAGGTTGGCTGCATGCCTATCATCCGTCGTTTTTCTCGCTGTTGTTAGGCGCCAACGCTCACATCAATCACGATCTACCGAAGGTATTGCAATCCGTTTTAGTCAAGCCTAAACACTTTGAGGAAGATTATTTTAGGGTTGGCAATCTGCTGCTAGAAAGTAGCCGGCCGATTTTACAGACCTATGACGAGCAAGCCAACTGGATGCAAAAAATCGGTCTGGTTTTTCGTCGACCGATTATGGCTATGATCCTCAAATGGCGCAAAAACGTCTGGCAAGATTTAATGAAGAGTGTTGCTAGTTAAGGTTGGAGTAGAATGATAGAGGAGGAAAAGCTATGATGTATGATTGGTCAAACAGGGGCATGGGCGGCTATGGCCTATTTGCTCTACTTATTTGGTTGGTAGCATTTACCGACTTGGTATTGTTAGGTATTTGGCTCTGGCAAAAAATCCAAAAAAATAAATAATTAGTGGCTTGATGGCTGGTTACCCATCATCTTTAGCATGGCTCGACCACCTGTTTTAAAAAACCGGATTAGTAGTAGTCCTGCTAGGGCTAGAAAAACAATATTTAAAACCGTGGTGTAATTCCAGGTTATCGATGCTTCAATAACTTTGGCAGTACGTTCTTTGGGAATTAGTTTTAGTAAAGAAAAAACGCCTTCAATGACATACCCAGCTATAACCATGGCCAAATACATCAGTCCCGTTAGCCGTAAAGCCATATTCCAGCCGTAATATTTGCGGTAAATGTTGATTATGGGCAAGATTATGAGATCGGCAAAAATAAAGGCTATGACTCCTCCAAAACTAATCCCGCCGTTCCACAGCACGGCTGCTAGTGGTACGTTGCCAATAGAACAAACAAAACTAACAACTGCCACCAAGGGTCCGACAATTGGTCCCCAAAGTAGCGACAGTGTCGGGTGAGACGTTATAAAGAAAGCGCGCCAAAAAGATTCAGGAATTAATGCTGCGGCGGCGCCAGCAATGAGTAGGCCTAACGCTATATCTTTCCAGACGGCTTGCCAATCCATCACAAAATAATGAGCCGTAGCTGTTTTACCGTCACCTGAGCTAAGTTTGGTAATTATTGATGCATCACCGCTTACAGCCATATCCATCTGGGCGTGAGCTTCCATCTTGCCTTGTACTCCACGTTCTGCCACTCTTCTGGCAGCTGCCACTACTTTAGGTTTGATAAACCAGCGGGCAAGGAGGGCAAAAACAATGATCATGATAGGTCCGCCAGCAAACTCTGCCAGCGTAAAACGCCAACCAAGTAAAAGCGCCATGATGATCCCAAGTTCAATTACTAGGTTAGTAGAAGCTATCTCAAAAGCAATTGCCGAAGTGAAATTAGCCCCCTTTCTGAACAGTGAGCGCGTTAAAGCCACGGCAGCATATGAGCAAGACGACGAAGCCGCCCCTAGGCCACTAGCGACGGTCAAGGACTTTGGCCCATCATCTGGTAAAAGCTTGCTCATCTGCCTTTTGGTAACCACGGCCTGGACGGCAGCCGATAAGAAAAAGCCCAGGATCAGCGCCCATAAAATCTCCCAACCCATCACAAAAGCAGTTTTGAGCACATCAGCTATCATGACTGAATTATACAGTTATGAACGGAATTGGATTATGTGACTAGCTACTTCGATGTAGAAAGAAGTCTATCCAAGCCGAGAAGTTCTTTTGATATGTTGGGCGATCATCCTTAGCCACCGTTGATTGAGTGGCGTCATCTGGTAAGGCTGGTGCGTGGGCCAGAGCAACATCCTTTGAAACCGTTATAAGTTTTTCGCCCGGTTGTCCTTTGCTAAACTGTTGGCGCGCAGTCAGTTCCAGGTAAGTCTGGCTGTTGTAGTACTGGTTTTGTAACTTAAGATTGTCATTAGTAAGTTGTTGGAGGTGGTTTTGCTGCTCCAGGGTGGCAATTTGTTGTTGTAGCACAAAATTGGTCTGTATGACGTTGACGCCGCTCCAGCTGGTCAGCAGCACAATGACAACAAAACCCATAAAACCCAAAAACCGCACGTCTTGGA
>CAZJQT010000030.1:0-5502 GCA_964548655.1 uncultured Candidatus Saccharibacteria bacterium | reverse complement strand
GGGTCAGTTTTCCACAGTTTTGCCATGATTTTGCGGCTAACACAACATATGGTGTGCTGAGCTTTAGTTCAAGCGCTATTCATCATTAAGGGTTTTCGGGTTGTGGCTGCTGATCGACAGGTACATCTATACCTTCACCATAGCCAACATGGGGGTCATTGTCGTGCAGTCGCAGCGCGTCTTTTTTGTAGTCTGCGACGTGATCGGGTTCAATAAGTCCCTTTTTAGCTAACTCATCGACTGTCGAATAAATGCCGCCACCAGGCTCGTCAACTTTTACGTGTATGGTCATAGGTGTTGATTCACCTGAGGTAACCGTTGCAGGCGAACTACCGGGTTTGAAGTTAGCAACCGCCGGCGAATTACCCGTTTTGACACTAGTTGATTTATTTGGTTTGAGTTGATGAGCTAGAGCTCCTACGCCCAACGTCATCAGAACACCCGCACCAACACCGATTGCTCGATTACCCCACTTGTTTTTCTGCGCATCTCTGCGAGCTGATCTATCCTCAACTCTTTCATTGCTTCTTTTTAGGGCTTCTGCATTTGATCTATCGATTTCTTTAAATTGCTGTTCGGCTGTTAGTTTATTTAAACCTTTTGGTTGACTCATGGTTTAGATAATAGCACAAGCTTTATGTTTTGTCAATTAACTGGCTTTGGATATCTCTTTGATGCGGTGAGCCAGCCATTTGGCGCTAGGTCGGATGTGTCTGGCCATATTGTGTTTTCTATCGACTTCAACTAACCCAAACTTGGGCCACCAACCATAAGCCCATTCAAAATTATCTAGTAAACTCCAGTGGAAATAACCCCGCAAGTCAACGCCCTCGCTAATTGCCCGTTCCATGGCCACAATGGTTTCCTCTAGCCACCAACGCCGATAGTCATCATCTTCATCAGCCACACCATTTTCGGTTACAAAGATTGGCTTCTTGTACCTAGCCCAAAGTCTAAGTAGTAGCGGGTAAAGCCCTTCTGGTTCCATGTACCAACCCATGTCACTAAGCGGTACTTGTGGATTTTCCTTCTTGAGCATGCCAGTGTAATAATCCGTAAAGTAGTAGTTAAAGCCTATAAAATCCTGCTGCTTTCTAATGCGACGCAAAAACCACCAGTTCCAAAAGTAGCGCATCCACTTCGTAGAAAGCTCATCAAAAAAATTGTGTGGCCGCTTAGCTTGAATATTAACTAGCTGCGGTGCAATCCCAACCTGCAGATTTAGTTTGCGTTTTTTGAGTATCTTGTAGGCCCGTTTATGTGCCCTTACCAGATTACGGTACGTCCTAAGGAAACTAGTCCACTTTTTCTCTTGGGGCGGCCACTCGGCCGTCACATAACTAAACGAGACATAGACGTTAGGTTCATTAAGCGTTATGACGTAGTTAAGGTCCTCTAGGTATTCTTCGCAGATTTTCTCGACCAGTCGGTCAAAATATTTAAGGTTGTGCTTGTATTTGAAGGCACCTTTTTCGGCGAACCAAACCGGCACCGTCCAATGCCAAATATTCAGGAATGGCTCTAAGCCGCGCTGTCTGAGCTCTTTGATGTAGGTCTTGTAATGCTCGACTTCTTTTTCATCCCACTTGCCTTCTTCGGGCTCCAGGCGTGCCCACTCTATACCAAATCTAAATGCCGTAAAATTAAGCTCTTTGGCTAGATCAAAATCATCTCTAAAACGGTGGTAATGGTCAACGCCTTTACCTGATATATAGTTGTCTTCATCAGCCGCTTGGTCTTTGATCTTGTCCCACTTGGGTAACCAAGCTAGGCGCTGGTGGGCGGTTTGCGCTAGTTCTTTGGCATGCTGTTTTTCCCACTCCGTCCATTGGCTGTGATTACCACCTTCCACTTGATGGCTAGCTGTACTCACACCCCAAAAAAAATGCTTTGGGAACGTACTGTCATTTTCGTTTTCGTTCATTTGCCTCAATTATATAGCTTGAGGTTATGAATCTGAAATCACATGTTGTTGACGACGTTGAGAATATTGCCAGCTGGGTCTTTAAACCAAATGGCTTTTAGATCTCCTAAAACATGCACATCGCCTTCCATTTTGACACCTGGGATTGAGTCGTAGTGTTCCAGAGCAATGCCTTTGGCCTTGAGAGCTTCGGCAGTGGCAGCAACATCGTCAACTGTCCAGGCTGCGGCGGTCGCTTGGTTAGTCCCGGCAAAACCTGATTGGTATAAAAAGATGGCGCCATTGCCACTCTTGTAGACTACTCCACCGTCTGGAGTTTCCTTATGTACCTTCAAACCTAGTGTTTCTTCATAGAACTTGCGGCCTTCGGCCATATCTTTGACGGCTAGGCAGCCGCATACGTCTTTGTCTCCTAACATAGTAAACCTCCGTTAATAATTAAATGCTTTTTGAGATTTTGGTTTCTTGGTTTGATTATATGCTCTTTGTTGATAATTTACCCGTAATAACCGATTCTATTTATCCACTCGTTTTCTATCATGGTAACGTAATTGGTTACGCAGCTGGTCCAAACGCTCAATATATTTATCGTATTTATTAAACAAGCTTGAGTAGTGTGAACTTGGTGTCAGGATCTTTAAAAGCCGTCCTTTGCCTTCTAGGTATTCAACTAAGCTGTAGAAATCGCCATCGCCGGATACCAATATTGCCTTGTCGTACTTTGGCATCTCCTTCATAGCCCAGAGCACCAAGTCGGCATCAATGTTACCTTTGATTGGTTTTTTGTCTTCACGCTCAGATTTGTCCTCTTTGCCAATTTCGGGTTGAGCCCGCGTCATGTCAAAGGTTGGTTTTAGGACTATCTTGTAGCCAGTTTCATGAAGTTGTTTGTACATGTCTTCAAATTCTGGCACGTAACCAATAAACATATAGGCTACTTCAACGCCGTATTTGTCAGCCAGAAATTGGCGGAATTTGTGCCAGTCCATTTTCCACCCCAATTTTTGGGTGCTGACGTTTAAGTTCTGACTATCAATAAACGCAAAGACACGGGGTTTTCTGTCTGTTAATTGTTCTTCTGCCAAAATTTTCTTACCTTTCTGAGTACTAGTGTTGATAATAAATAGCCTATAGCTGGCACAAAAGCCGTGATAAACGGTTTGTTATTTTTAATGATTAATAAATAGGTTGCTATTACAGCATACGTCATAACTGCGATTGTGCCACGTCTTATCCAACTGGTTTCCCAGGCTTTGTCTGATTCAACCCTCAAATTACGAGCCTCAATCGCCGCTAATCGCTTCTCAGTATCTGACTCAGCCATAGCTTAATCATAACATTTAGATCTGATTAATATTGTGGTCTAGATCTTGGGCCAGCTTTATAAATTTTTTGCGTATGGCTTTTGTTTTTGTGTTGCCGGCTTGAATTGTTCGAAATAATTCATAGCTATGGTGCTTTTCCAAATTGGCTAGCTGCAGCAATTTTTCAAACGATGGCGTGCTTAGGTGTTGCTCGTGTAGTTTTAAATCTTTTAGACTGTGGGCAATAAAAAATGTCAGACCTTGTATTAGTGCCATTTCTTTGTCATGCTGAGTGACACTCAATTTTACAACTTTGAGCTTCAGTTTGACTGCCAAATCTTCAATCTTTTTTAGCTCAGTCTTGTCTGAATTTTCAGGGCAAAGTACTAACGTGTGCCCTGCCATGGATCTGCCAGCCGATTCCGGGCCAAACAAAGGGTGAGTTGCAACTGCTAGTTGGCCAGGTAAAATTGACTTGATAAGCCGCATCGGCTCTTCCTTCACAGAACATACATCTATTATTACTGTGCGCTTGCCAATCATATGTTTGATTGAATTCAGCATAGAGTCGTAGGCATCTAGCGGGATTGCCGGTATCAGGTAATCAGCCTTAACGACTTCGTCCAAGGACGCCTTCCATTTACTTGGCCGTCCGCTCGAGCTATAGACTTTTATTTTGGCGATTGGACTCAGTTTTTCTGCTAAAAATTTTCCAAAACTGCCAAAACCAATAATTCCGACCGTTTTTTTCTTCATTTGGCTTCAACCATTGGGATATTGGCCGATTTGGCATTTTCTTGGCTTCCTACACTTTGCTTATGGATAACTGACCATATGTCTTCAACATACTCAGGTTGCATGCCTAATGTTATTGCTTTTGTTTGCAGCCTGTCTAAGAGCTGGCGGAAGCGTTCAGGTTGATAGGCTTCAAGTCCGATGCTCTGTTTTATCAATGCGGCGCGACCAACCAACTGCTGCCTGGCATGGAGTTTGGCAAGTATCTCGTCATCAATAATATCAATTTTATTCCGCACTTGGTTTAATTCTGTAGATTCGTTACTCATGATGTTTCAAAGGTGTTTCCTTACCTATTTCCAACGGGCACTCTTCATGGCAGTCCAGGCTATAAGCGTCTACAACCATACCTTCTCCGTTGTCCTTTATGTCATGACAAACGGTTATCGCACAGTTTCCTATGCGTGGGCAAAGTTCCTTTGCCTCAAAGCCCATTTTATAGCCGGTCATGACTGCAGCATTTAGTTCGCTCAGTTTTCTTGGCTCATTTTGCGCAGTCGTAACAGCAACACTTAAATTATCGCGATCAATTTCTAACATCTATTTATTTTACCATTTCAATGTGTTCAACTAGACGCGCTGAGATGCCATTGATTTTGACGTTTGCTACCGGCAAAAGTGAGTCGCTGAATTCGGGTGTCGAGAGATCGTCATCATAATAAAATGGCACATCAGCAGCCACTCTAGGTTCTAGAATTTCATGATGGTCTTCTTCTAACTTGCGTCCAATAGAAATTGTAGTGCCGCGTCGCAAGGCAGTTGCGCGTTCGTAAACGGACGCTGAATCATGGAGCGAGTCAGCGTGAACCACAAAAGTGCCTTTACCCATTGATAGTAAACTCAAGCTACGCTTATAAGCCACACCCTGCTTGGTGACAGTGCGCTTTCGGTCATAGTCATACTTTTCTTCAAATTGGAAGGTTTTATAGTCGCCAAGATAAATATCAAGCTTTGTATTTTCTGGTAAATTAGAAACGTCTATGCCAAAACCTTCGAAATCCTTCAATAGTTTTCTGGATTCAATCTCATTGCGCAATTTTTCTTTATCCAGCTTGGCTTTTTCATCCAGAAGCCCATGAAGCTCCTCGTCCTTTATGGCGGCCGTAACTTCTTCTATAGTTGCTTTTGCCCAAGTTGCTTCTAGCTCTTTACGGGTATCAGCCCTAAAGTTGGCCGTGCCCCTACTGCCACGAACGTTTTCAGTTTCGGCTTTCTTATATTCTGTTTCTCTTGTCTGCTCTTCAGTTCTAACTTCTTTTTTGACGTCCTCCCAGACTTCATCATGCCATGTTTGTTCTAGCTCTTGCCTAGTATCAGCACGGAAGTCTGCCAGTTTATCAGAGCTTAAGATCTCATCCCGAAGCTTAGTCACCACGACCTGTTTATTATCTGGTTTTTCCAACTCTGTCTTGGCTTGAGTTTTTAGATCTGCCAAGACCCCAGAATGTAGTTCAGCCCTAACATCTTCTTTGGCCTGTT
>CAZJQT010000029.1:0-6447 GCA_964548655.1 uncultured Candidatus Saccharibacteria bacterium | reverse complement strand
CATAAACTAAGTAATCGCCACTCCAGCCTAACAATTGAATGCCTTTATCAATAGTTACTGAGGTGGTTTGTTTGCTAGCAATGTCAATCATAAGCAAACCACTCAGTAAGCCACCTCTGCCGTCGGATTGATTAGCCCGAGTTGAGACCAGGGCCGCTACATTAGCGGATGGATGCGGCAACAGAACCATATCGGCCTGCTCATGACCCGTACCTGCCAGAATAAGTTGTGGATCAGTGCCATCAACATAACTAGCGTAGATATCAAACTTGCCAGACTGTTTAGTGACATAGACATCTTTGCGCGCCAGCATCAGTTTGATGTTGTGTGGTTTGTGATCAGCAAGGTCAATTGTTAGTTTTTGGTCACGATAACCTGAGGCACTGAGTTTAACATCTAGCGTTTTAGCATCAGTTGGGTCAATGGTTAGCTTGATCAAACCTTTAGCATCAGCTTTGGCGCTGGCGTCACTTGACTCAGCTAAAGCCTCTGTAACTGGTTTGCCAGACAGAAAATCGGCAACCTGGAATTGATATTGGACACCCGTTGGGTCAAGTTGGAAGCTGCCTAGCGGATTACTACCCCAGCCAACAGTGACGGTTTTGGTGATTGGACCAAAGGCCAGTTTGGAAATGGTTAGCTCGGTCTTGCCTAAGCGCAATTTGGTAAGCTTGGCTGTGCCTTTGGAATCGGTTTTGACATTAGTACCACCAAGACTAATCTGGGCGTCTTTAAGCGGTTGGCCAGTACTAGCATCCACTACGGTCAATGAGCTACTAGACCTGACGCCAGCGGCGTTTAGTGCCATGTAGCGGCTAGTTGGCCAGACTACTGCCCCAGCCAAAGAAGCCAGAACAATTAATATTACAAACCATCTAAACAGACGGTTTTTGAATATAGAACGGTGTTTGGCTTTGGTAGGCTTAACTGGTGCGCCAGTTTCACGCATGGTGTCATCAACTTCTAGTATGGTGTCACCTTCTTCACGGACAATCTCGTCAACGGCTTTATCGGTTGCTTTATCATCCAGACCATCATCGGCTTGCTTGAGTTTGGAGGCTTCCTCGGGGGCGAGTTTGGCTACACTGTCGTCTATTTCCTGAGCCAGCTGGTCTGGACTAGCGTCGTGAGCCTTAACACTTATCTTTTTCTCTTCTGATGGCGTAGTTTCGTTTGACTCATCTAACGGCTTGATAACTTTGCGGTTATTTTTGATCACAGCCACCGGCATAGCTTCATCACTATCTTGGTTCGGGAGCTCTGGTGCGCTAGGTGGTTCATCATCTGGCTGGTCGTCCTGGATAACTTTGATAGATTGTTTGGCAGATTTAGGTGACTCTTTAGACTCCTCGGGTACGCTGGGATCCATCATTCGGCGGACTTTAGCTTCCAGCTCTTCAGCATGGGGGTTTAAATCCTCTTTGCGTTCTTTTTCTTCTGCCATCTAATTATACCCACTCATTTATCTAGTTGGAGTTTAGCATTAACGGTATTTTTTTGCCGAACGGTTTCGGCGTTTTTTGCCAGGCCGTGGGTGATGTTTCTTTTTATTTGGATGAGGTTTGTCGATTTCTGAGTCCACTAGTAGTATCTCAGCTTCAGCGGCAGTTGGACTTTTTACTCTGTTTTTAAATTTACTCATATACACAACTGCCGCAACCAGAACAATCAATAGGGTTAAAAAACCGATTTGAGTAATTGGCGGGCTATGAGATTTGGCTGGACTAACGCTGGCCTCTTGTTTAGTACCATTATTTACAACTTGCAAGCTAGCAACTATTGGTAAAGCTTGCTGATTAACCTGAGTCCCAGTAACTGGCTGGAGAACAGTTTGATTTGGTTGCAAATTGGTAGCCGCGTTGTCCTGAGGATTCCTGGTTGGTGGTTGGTAATCGCTGGCTTGATTGCCGGAGTAAACTTGGTCTGCCATCTACCAATTAGCTTACCACAGGCTTCAGGTGCTGGCTGGCCATTGACAAGCCCAAGTCACAAGCGTAAATTGAAAATGTGGTTATAAACTTAAACAAAAACGTGTGCGCAACAACCGCCATTATGACGGCCGGGGAGGCGCATGCTTTGTTTTAGCAGTAACCAAAACTAATAATCAAAAAGCAAAAGCAAACCTCCCCGGATCACCCGAGGAGGTTTGTGCTTTGAAGGGGTTTTATATGTCCAAAGGGTTTACATTTGATAAAGCTTTTAATGATATAGATCAACTCATTACTAAAGTTGTTGGGCCTGTTGAACCGTTGCCCACAAAATTAGCGGAATCTGTAACTGAGCGTCGTCAACTTACCCCCGAAGAGGCACACGATCTAGGTAGTACCGCTACTCGTTTAGTTCTTGAAGATCTAGACAAAGTCCTGTTTGCAACTTAGCTAACTAGTGGCACGTTTGTATCTAGCGATTGATAGTGGCACAAAGACAACCAATATGCCAATAGACCATAGCAGAATCTTCCAGATGGCACCGTTGCTGGGGATCCCTAACGCCAGGCTGCGCGCTGCCGTGGCGGCAAAGGTTATAGGCTGATTGTTGGCAAAGTGTTGCAGCCAGCTAGCCATGCTGGTCACTGGTACAAAGGCGGCGCTAGCAAACACCAACGGAAAGACAAACACAAAGCCAGCTAACTGGGCCGTTTCCTCATCCCTGGTCGCCAAACCCAGAAAGGCGGCGATCCAAGAAAAGGCAAAACCAAATAGTAGCAGGATGGCAACCATGGCCACACCGTTTATAAATCCATTGGAAAAGCGGAAGCCATAAAAGTAACCGACGCTCAGCATGATACTGACGACTACGATATTACGAAGCGTATCAGCAAAGGTGCGGCCAGCCAGCACAGCGGCTCGGCTCATCGGCAGGCTGCGCCAGCGGTCCACTAACCCGCTATTGATATCCCTCGCCAAGCCAATACCAGTTTGCAAGCCGCCAAACAGCGTCACTTGCACCATGATGCCGGGTAACAGGTAGTTAATGTATTTGCCGTGCAGAGCCGCGCCTTCGTGACCGAGCGCACCACCAAAGACAAAGTTGAAAAGGGTCAAGAAGATAACCGGTTGGATAGAGCTGAAGAAGACGAGTTGCGGCAAACGAATGTAGCGCAGCAGGTTACGCTTGGCAATCGCCCAGGTATCGGTCAGTTCATAGTAGATTCTACTGTGCATGGCGCCCTCGTTTTTTGGTCTTGCCGTTAGTAGCGACCTCAGAGGCCTTAGCACCAGTCAGAGCTAGGAAGACATCATCCAAGGATGGCTCATGCAACGACAAGGTGTGCGGTGCCACACCGGCGCTATCCAGAGCTCGAACCACTTCAGCCAGCTTTTTGTTACCACCGCTGCCGACTGGCACAGTAATGGTCTGTGTGTCGTCGTTGTAGGTAGGATTTTTTTGGCCGAGCTTACTGACCGCCTGCAAGGCCTTGTCTTTATTGGCCGCATTGGTCAATTGAAATTCGATGACATCACCGCCCAGTTTGGCCTTTAGCTGGTTACTAGTACCCTCGGCAATTAACTTACCACGGTCAATGACAGCGATATGGTCAGCCAGCTCGTCGGCTTCTTCCAGGTACTGGGTAGTCAATAGTATGCTGGTGCCTTCTTCGACGAGTTCGCGGATGAGACTCCACAAATCGAGCCGAGTGCGCGGATCTAAGCCGGTGGTCGGTTCGTCCAGGAATAAGATCTTGGGGTGACCAACCAGGCAGGCACCTAGATCTAATCGTCGACGCATGCCGCCTGAATAGGTGCGGGCTTGACGGTTGGCGGCGTCAGCTAGATTAAGCCGTTCCAAAATGGCTTTACTACGGGCTTTGGCCTCTTTGGCGCTCAAGTGATACAGCCGTCCGACCATGTAGAGGTTTTCTTCGCCGGTCAGATACTCATCAACAGCGGCAAACTGGCCAGCTAGGCCAATCAGGTTACGGACTTTGTTGGGTTGTTTCATAACGTCCACACCAAGCACCTTCAGGCTGCCTTTGGTCGGTTCGGACAAGGTGGCCAACATGTTGACCAGGGTAGTTTTACCAGCACCGTTGGGTCCTAGCAAACCAAATATCTTGCCGTTTTCGGCTTTCAGGCTGACACCGTCTAGCGCCTTGACCTCGCCAAAGTATTTAGCAACATCACTAACTTCAAATGCCAATTCTGCCATATCTTTTCACTCTACCCCGTGATGCTTAACACGTCAAGTGTTAGCTGAAGATTCTTTCAATATCATGTCGATTAGCGCCATGCGTACATACTTACCATTACCGGCTTGAGAAAAATAGACGGCCCGAGGATCTTTATCGACTGCTGCGTGAATCTCACCTACCCTAGGCAAAGGGTGCATGATAATAGCTTCTTTGGGCATGACGCTCAGGGTTGCTTCATTAATCGTAAAGTTACTTTGTAAACGCTCAATCATTTCCTGGTATTTTCTGAGCTCCTCTATTTGTTCAGTCGTTGGGTTTTTTTCATCAACTTCGGGCTTGGGAATACGCTCTGTTTGTAAGCGCGTCCAATAAACAACATCAGCATCACGCAGACTCTGAAACACATCAGCGCTCTCTTGAGACTTAGTATTATGTGAGTCAAGGTAGGCTTTTATGTCTCCACCAATTTGAAATTCCGGTATAGAAACAAAGGTTATTTCATTATCAGGATAGTTGGCCAGCATCTTTGACAGAGAGCGTGCTGTGCGACCATTTGCCAAGTCGCCACCAATAACCACTTTTAAATCTGTTAGCCTACCCTTTTCGCGTTGTATCGTGTAGAGATCAAGTAAAGCTTGGGTTGGATGCTCACCTTTGCCGTCACCGGCGTTAATAATTGGTACTTCGCTGACAGCAGCTGCTCGATTAGCACCACCAGTCTCGTGGTGACGTAGGACTATGATTGCCGGGCTATATTCAGCTATAACTCTTATGGTGTCTTCGATTGTTTCGCCCTTGGCAGCTGACGAAAACTCCCTAGCATTTTCAGTTCCTTCAACACCCATACCAAGCTGCCTAGCCGCCATACCAAAACTTAGGCGAGTGCGAGTTGATGGCTCATAAAAGAGGTTGACTAGCAGTTCGCCAGCATACCTTTTAACTAAATCCTGGCGTCCCTCTCTTTCTGAGGTTTGTTGACGAAAGTGATCAGCCGATTCAAAGATAGTCTGCAGTGTTTCGGAATCGAACTGTTCAGCTGTTAGTACGTGCATTACGACTCATTGTAATGCCAAAAAAGTTTCTAACCAAAAGCGCTTTGATGCCAGATCAGATGCCGCCATAGCCACCACCATAACCGTAGAACGAAGCATCTGGCTTATGATAATCCGTAATCTTAATTACATGATTATCTGTACCTGCCCCGGCTACTGGCATGATGAATAGTTCACTACCACCCTTTGATACCAGCAAATAATCTTCTGTGAACCAGCCGTAGGTTACATAGTCACTAAGGCGGGCAATCTCTTTGCCGCCAACGCCATTACCATCACCAACAAATAGTGAGTTTTTGCCATCACGCGATTCGTACCAGAAAGTTTTGTTGCCAGAAGGTGATTGTAGATAGGTTGGGTAGGGTTGATTGAAGCTGTCGCTGCTAATGTCACTGGCAACGCTAAGGTTAGTGCCGTTATATTCATAGAAGGTTGTACCGCCCGAGTTTATGCTGAAGTAGATCTGTTGCGGTTTGTTTAAGGTAGCACTTATGTACCCGCTCACGCCGTTATCAAAATCTTTGAGTAGAGTACGGCCAGCACCGCCAGATCCGACCTTGTAAATTCCCATGCGCTTGCCACTCATGTGGCTAGAACCGTAGGCACCGTACCAATATTTGCTGTAGACAATCTGATCGTTCAATAGAAACGTGTTCCCGAATATCTCTGCAGCATAGTCGCTGTCGCTGGTGCCCTCGCCGCTAGTCTGATCGGCTGTTGTCAGTTGCTTGTTATCTGAATTGTAACTTTTTAGAGCCGTTTTATTAGGCTGCCAATTTTGGACGTTACTCCGGGTTACTTGGTAGATAAAGTAATGTCCCGTCCAGCCGGTCATAGAAACTTGCGCGTTGTCACCACCGTCAATCTCGGTTAGTTTGTCGCTGTCGGTAGTATCAATTAGATACAAATGAGCCGTCGTGGTTCCACGACGTGATAGTAGCGCCAGCCGTTGCCAGTCACGTGAAGCCAGCAACACCGTGTTGCCGTCCTCTTCAGTACCTTGGGCAGCCAATACAACCGTAGCGTTCTGACCATCTAGGTCAGACTTCATGACATTGATCTTGCCAGTACGCTTGGACAAGAAATAGACTTTGCCCGCCGGCGTTAAGCTCAAAGTATTGTCTTTGACAACTTGGTCGGTAACTTTAATGTCTGCCTTGGTAGGATTGAATCCGT
Organism: uncultured Candidatus Saccharibacteria bacterium; assembly: GCA_964548655.1. Taxonomy (GTDB): domain Bacteria; phylum Patescibacteriota; class Saccharimonadia; order Saccharimonadales; family CAZJQT01; genus CAZJQT01. The sequence continues at coordinate 87 of CAZJQT010000029.1, read as the reverse complement.
CCAATGAAATATCAGCTGAAACCGTCGTTTTGTCGGCCGGTAGAACTAGTTTGGCCTGGCCGTTTTTGTCGGTTTGCACTTGGGTGT
>CAZJQT010000028.1:0-6502 GCA_964548655.1 uncultured Candidatus Saccharibacteria bacterium | reverse complement strand
AACAGGCCAAAGAAGATGTTAGGGCTGAACTACATTCTGGGGTCTTGGCAGATCTGAAAACTAAAGCCAAGACAGAGCTGGAAGAACCAGGTAATAAACAGGTAGTGGTGACTAAGCTTCGGAATGAGATCTTAAGCTCCGATAAGCTTGCAGACTTCCGTGCTGACACAAGGCAAGAACTAGAACAAACATGGCGTGATGAAGTCTGGGAGGACGTCAAAAAAGAAGTTAAAACCGAAGAGCAGACAAGAGAAAAAGAATATAAGAAAGCCGAAACCGAAAACGTACGTGGTAGTAGGGGCACAGCTAACTTTAGAGCTGATACCCGTAAAGAGCTAGAAGCAGCCTGGGCAAAAGCAACCATTGATGAAGTTACAGCAGCCATTAAAGACGAGGAGCTTCATAGGCTACTGGATGAAAAAGCCAAGCTGGATAAAGAAAAATTGCGCAATGAGATTGAATCCAGAAAACTATTGAAGGATTTCGAAGGTTTTGGCATAGACGTTTCTAATTTACCAGAAAATACAAAGCTTGATATTTATCTTGGCGACTATAAAACCTTCCAATTTGAAGAAAAGTATGACTATGACCGAAAGCGCACTGTCACCAAGCAGGGTGTGGCTTATAAGCGTAGCTTGAGTTTACTATCAATGGGTAAAGGCACTTTTGTGGTTCACGCTGACTCGCTCCATGATTCAGCGTCCGTTTACGAACGCGCAACTGCCTTGCGACGCGGCACTACAATTTCTATTGGACGCAAGTTAGAAGAAGACCATCATGAAATTCTAGAACCTAGAGTGGCTGCTGATGTGCCATTTTATTATGATGACGATCTCTCGACACCCGAATTCAGCGACTCACTTTTGCCGGTAGCAAACGTCAAAATCAATGGCATCTCAGCGCGTCTAGTTGAACACATTGAAATGGTAAAATAAATAGATGTTAGAAATTGATCGCGATAATTTAAGTGTTGCTGTTACGACTGCGCAAAATGAGCCAAGAAAACTGAGCGAACTAAATGCTGCAGTCATGACCGGCTATAAAATGGGCTTTGAGGCAAAGGAACTTTGCCCACGCATAGGAAACTGTGCGATAACCGTTTGTCATGACATAAAGGACAACGGAGAAGGTATGGTTGTAGACGCTTATAGCCTGGACTGCCATGAAGAGTGCCCGTTGGAAATAGGTAAGGAAACACCTTTGAAACATCATGAGTAACGAATCTACAGAATTAAACCAAGTGCGGAATAAAATTGATATTATTGATGACGAGATACTTGCCAAACTCCATGCCAGGCAGCAGTTGGTTGGTCGCGCCGCATTGATAAAACAGAGCATCGGACTTGAAGCCTATCAACCTGAACGCTTCCGCCAGCTCTTAGACAGGCTGCAAACAAAAGCAATAACATTAGGCATGCAACCTGAGTATGTTGAAGACATATGGTCAGTTATCCATAAGCAAAGTGTAGGAAGCCAAGAAAATGCCAAATCGGCCAATATCCCAATGGTTGAAGCCAAATGAAGAAAAAAACGGTCGGAATTATTGGTTTTGGCAGTTTTGGAAAATTTTTAGCAGAAAAACTGAGTCCAATCGCCAAAATAAAAGTCTATAGCTCGAGCGGACGGCCAAGTAAATGGAAGGCGTCCTTGGACGAAGTCGTTAAGGCTGATTACCTGATACCGGCAATCCCGCTAGATGCCTACGACTCTATGCTGAATTCAATCAAACATATGATTGGCAAGCGCACAGTAATAATAGATGTATGTTCTGTGAAGGAAGAGCCGATGCGGCTTATCAAGTCAATTTTACCTGGCCAACTAGCAGTTGCAACTCACCCTTTGTTTGGCCCGGAATCGGCTGGCAGATCCATGGCAGGGCACACGTTAGTACTTTGCCCTGAAAATTCAGACAAGACTGAGCTAAAAAAGATTGAAGATTTGGCAGTCAAACTGAAGCTCAAAGTTGTAAAATTGAGTGTCACTCAGCATGACAAAGAAATGGCACTAATACAAGGTCTGACATTTTTTATTGCCCACAGTCTAAAAGATTTAAAACTACACGAGCAACACCTAAGCACGCCATCGTTTGAAAAATTGCTGCAGCTAGCCAATTTGGAAAAGCACCATAGCTATGAATTATTTCGAACAATTCAAGCCGGCAACACAAAAACAAAAGCCATACGCAAAAAATTTATAAAGCTGGCCCAAGATCTAGACCACAATATTAATCAGATCTAAATGTTATGATTAAGCTATGGCTGAGTCAGATACTGAGAAGCGATTAGCGGCGATTGAGGCTCGTAATTTGAGGGTTGAATCAGACAAAGCCTGGGAAACCAGTTGGATAAGACGTGGCACAATCGCAGTTATGACGTATGCTGTAATAGCAACCTATTTATTAATCATTAAAAATAACAAACCGTTTATCACGGCTTTTGTACCAGCTATAGGCTATTTATTATCAACACTACTACTTAGAAAGGTAAGAAAACTTTGGCAGAAGAACAATTAACAGACAGAAAACCCCGAGTCTTTGCGTTTATTGATAGTCAGAACTTAAACGTCAGTACCCAAAAGTTGGGTTGGAAAATGGACTGGCACAAATTCCGCCAATTCCTGGCTGATAAATACGGCGTTGAAGTAGCCTACATGTTTATAGGTTACGTGCCGGAATTTGAAGACATGTACAAACAGCTGCACGAAACCGGCTACAAGATAGTCCTAAAACCAACCTTTGACATGACGCGGGCTCAACCCGAAATTGGCAAAGAGGACAAATCTGAGCGTGAAGACAAAAAACCAATCAAAGGTAACATTGATGCCGACTTGGTGCTCTGGGCTATGAAGGAGATGCCAAAGTACGACAAGGCAATATTGGTATCCGGCGATGGCGATTTCTACAGCTTAGTTGAATACCTAGAAGGCAAAGGACGGCTTTTAAAGATCCTGACACCAAGTTCACACTACTCAAGCTTGTTTAATAAATACGATAAATATATTGAGCGCTTGGACCAACTACGCAATCAGCTGCGTTATCACGATCGCAAGAAACCTGACAATCGCAACAGCCAGCCCGTTTCCTAGCAGAGCTAGGAACTCTTCTGGCTTCTTGGCACCAAGCACAATTTTCTTCTACGATGCTCATTCACTGTATTTCTTCATACAGTTCATTCCGCTTCTCGAAGATAAATTGCACCTGGCACTCAAGTGCGATGGTCAGTAGCCTTTGTTTTTATATCTAATATTTGTTAATGGGAATATAATCAAAGTAGAAACCAAAATCTCAAAAAGCATTTAATTATTAACGGAGGTTTACTATGTTGGGAGACAAAAGCGTAGTTGCAGTATTGGCCGTCAAGGATATGGCCGAAGCTAGAAAGTTCTATGAAGAAACACTGGGTCTAAAAGTTGATATGGAAACACCTGATGGCGGTGTCGCTTATAAGAGTGGCGATGGCAAGCTGTTTATATATCAGTCAGGTTTTGCTGGCACCAATCAGGCAACAGCGGCTGCTTGGAATGCAGATGATGTAGCTGGTGTGGCCGAAGCTCTAAAAGCCAAAGGCGTCACGCTGGAACACTATGATTCAATCCCAGGCGTCAAGCTGGAAGGTGATGTACATGTCATGGGTGATCTGAAAGCAATTTGGTTTAAAGACCCTGCCGGCAACATCCTCAACGTCGTTAACCAGATGTAATCTCTGCACCTTTGTACCGGCTGGCCTGTTCTAATGCGGAGCATTAGATTCCGCCAGCCTCTTTGGTTCAGGGCACGATTTTCTTTTGCGGTGCGTAGTCACCGTATTTGTGTATACGGCTTCTTTGCGCTCCTCAAAGAGAAATCGCACATGAGCCTAAAGTGCAAAGGCGCCGAGTCATCACAGTTAGGTTAGTGGGTTATAATGTTTAGGAGATGAACGAAAACGAAAACGACAGTATATTCCCAAAGCATTTTTTTTGGGGTGTAAGCACGGCTAGCCATCAAGTGGAAGGTGGTAACCACAACCAATGGACGGAGTGGGAAAAACAGCACGCCAAAGAACTAGCACAAACCGCCCACCAGCGCCTAGCTTGGCTGCCCAAGTGGGACAAGATCAAAGACCAAGCGGCTGATGAAGACAACTACATATCAGGTAAAGGCGTCGATCATTACCACCGTTTTAAGGATGATTTTGATCTAGCCAAAGAACTTAATTTCACGGCATTTAGATTTGGTATAGAGTGGGCACGCCTAGAGCCCGAAGAAGGCAAGTGGGATGAAAAAGAAGTCGAACATTACAAGACCTACATAAAAGAGCTCAGGCAGCGTGGCCTAGAGCCTTTCTTAAATATTTGGCATTGGACTGTGCCGGTTTGGTTTGCAGAAAAAGGCGCCTTCAAATATAAGCGCAACCTGAAATATTTTGACCGACTTGTCGAGAAAATCTGCGAAGAATACTTAGAGGATCTTAATTACGTCATAACGCTTAATGAACCTAATGTCTATGTCTCGTTTAGTTATGTAACGGCCGAGTGGCCGCCCCAAGAAAAGAAATGGACCAGCTTCCTTAGGACGTACCGTAATCTGGTAAGGGCACATAAACGGGCCTACAAGATACTCAAAAAACGCAAACTAAATCTGCAGGTTGGGATTGCACCGCAGCTAGTTAATATTCAAGCTAAGCGGCCACACAATTTTTTTGATGAGCTTTCTACGAAGTGGATGCGCTACTTTTGGAACTGGTGGTTTTTGCGTCGCATTAGAAAGCAGCAGGATTTTATAGGCTTTAACTACTACTTTACGGATTATTACACTGGCATGCTCAAGAAGGAAAATCCACAAGTACCGCTTAGTGACATGGGTTGGTACATGGAACCAGAAGGGCTTTACCCGCTACTACTTAGACTTTGGGCTAGGTACAAGAAGCCAATCTTTGTAACCGAAAATGGTGTGGCTGATGAAGATGATGACTATCGGCGTTGGTGGCTAGAGGAAACCATTGTGGCCATGGAACGGGCAATTAGCGAGGGCGTTGACTTGCGCGGTTATTTCCACTGGAGTCTATTAGATAATTTTGAGTGGGCTTACGGCTGGTGGCCCAAGTTCGGCCTAGTTGAGGTTGATAGAAAGCACAATATGGCTAGGCACATCCGACCTAGTGCCAAATGGCTGGCTCACCGTATCAAGGATATATCCAAAGCCAGTTAATTGACAAAACATAAAGCTTGTGCTATTATGTCGACATGAGTGATCTAAAACCAAAGTTATTTTCACTAGACAAACCTTTCGCAGATTACGAAGCTAAGCATCCTGTTCGTGCTGGTGATTTCATTGCCAAGAACAACGCGAAAGCTCGCAGTGCTGATTTCCAGGAATACAAAGCTAGAAAAGAAGCTGAAGCTGACGAACAAAGCCAGCCAGAGCGTCATTCTTTAGGGAAAAGAGCTGCAGCCGTTGTGACAGTAGCTGGTCTTGCTGCAGGAGCTGGCGTGGCCATCAACGCTCGCGCGGATAATGACCGCGTATTTAACCCCGACAGAGGCAATCCACACGTTATTACCGTAAAGATGCCCAATGAGTTACCGGGTGATCACAGCCAGACACAAATAGAGGTAAAAACCTCCGCGCGGCCGGACGGTAATTAGCGCCCGACCTATTATATAAAACACCATATGTTGTGTTAGCCGCAAAATCATGGCAAAACTGTGGAAAACTGACCCTAAAACAGGCCAGTTTTTAGATTAAAGTGCTTGCTAGTGGGACATAGTGGGTAGTATGCTCATGTTAGTGGGTAATCGTAGGTAGCCAAAATAGCTACCAACAGATAACCAAACCAGTTAAAGCAACTGGCGCGGAAAAAAATAAAAACCACTAATTAACTTAAATCAACTGGGATGGTTACAATAGACTACTTCGAACGCAAGCTCGACGAGAAGAGACGGTTAACAATACCGCCTGAGCTTCGAGGCAAGTTCGCAAGCGGCGCAGTTGTAACCAGAGGCTTTGGCAAGTATTTGCATCTATACCCCAAACACGTTTGGGATGAGCAGGTAGAAGCCAAGCTGGCCGGCGATATTCTTGACGAACGCATCGCTGATCTGAATGTCCAATTTAGGACAGGCAAGACCGAGGCAATGCTGGACGGCAAGCAGGGTCGGATAACCATTGAGCAGCACTTATTGGACTACGCCGGCATAGACCGGGAAGTAAGCGCCATAAGTGTCGGACTCTACTGGCGTATAACCGCCAAGTAGATTTAGGCCAGAACCTTAACAAACAATAGCAACAAGAAAGAACTCCCACGCGATTGCGCTTGGATGAAATGCAAGGAAGTTACGAGGATCTGAACGAGTGGTACATAAGGTACAGCGAGTGAAGATCGGAGTAAACTGACGCAGCAGTTCGCCAAGAACAGATGCGGACAAGTGGCTTGGCCACTTGCAAGCAGTTGTGACGCAAGTGTGTGGCTCGAGATCAGCTATTCGGCAGTCAACAAGTGGCCGAGGGCACCACTTTATAAAA
>CAZJQT010000027.1:0-7021 GCA_964548655.1 uncultured Candidatus Saccharibacteria bacterium | reverse complement strand
ACTTGGCATTTATTATTGTCGTGGTTCTAGCGGCTGGTTTTGTATTGACTCCTTACGTCAGGGCTGACTCTATTGATGCTCAGATCCGAGCGCTTCAGGCCCAGAACGCTGCCAATAACAACGCTGTGGCTCAGCTGGAGAGCCAAGCTTCTAGCTATCAAGACGCTATCAACAGATTACAGGCGGCTATAAATGCCTTGCAAGCCCAAATTGATGCTAATGTTGCCGAGCAAGCCCGCTTGCAGGCCGCTATTACCGCCGCCGAAGTTGAACTGGCCAAACAAAAGGGTTATCTAAGTGAAGATATCCGCACCATGTACCTAGAAGGGCAGATCAGTACTCTTGAAATGCTAGCTTCTAGCCGTGACCTCAGTGATTTTCTAGACAAGCAAGAATACCGTACCGCCGTGCAGAACAAAGTCAAAGACACTCTAGACAAAGTCACGGCCTTGAAAGCCCAGCTAAAGGACCAGAAATTACAGATTGATGCTCTGTTAGCACAACAAAATGCCGCCCAAGCCAACTTGACCTCCAGCCGGAATGAGCAAAACAACTTACTAGCCTACAACGAGAACCAACAAGCGGCCTATAACGCCCAGACTAGAGACAACCAATCCAAGATAAACGGCTTAATCGCCGCCCAACGCCGCGCCAACTTCAACCCTGACGGTGGTTACTATTTCATTCGTTTTGGCGGCAATGTTACGTCGTTTAACCCAGATGATTACCCTTATAAGAATTCTGGTTTTGGTATGAGTTCGGGGCCGGGTTGTGTAGATAATGATGGACCCGATCGTTGGGGTTACTGTACGCGCCAATGTGTGTCCTATGCCGCCTGGGCTGTTGAAGCTTCGGGACGCTCAGCACCGATGTTCTGGGGTAATGCCCGCGACTGGGTGGGCGCCGCTTACGCCCGTGGCATCACTGTCTCTAGAAGCCCAGAAGCCGGCGATATCGCTATTAGTACCTCTGGTTATTGGGGCCACGCTATGTATGTAGAGAGCGTTTCTGGCAGCACCTTCCACACCTCCGAATACAATACCTATCTAGACGGCCGTTTGACTTACCAAAACCGCAGTTATTAGAAACTTCTATGCGATAATAGATGGGAATGACTAAGAACTTGTTGTATTTCTCCTGTCTGTTAAGTGAGAGCATTTGTGTCGAAGCTGAAACTAGTATCAGGCGAGGAAGAGTACCCGTAGGGTACTTTGACGAACGGCATGCTAGTTGCAAACCGGCACAACTGCTTGAAGCTGGAGAGGAGAATTACAATGAGTTCTACTATTAGGAGTGTGCTCAAAAAAGCCAGCATTGTAGCTGCGGCTGTACTGATTTTTGTCAGTGGTTGGGGTATTGGTAGTGGCCGCCTCAGTTTGAGTGGCTTTCATGGCAAGTCAGTGGCCACCGGACTACCGGCCAACCTCAATTATTCTTCAGTAGAGCAGGTTTATGACACCCTTAGGCGTTCTTATGATGGCCAACTGGATCAAACTAAACTGTTGGACGGCCTCAAGACTGGCCTGGTGGGCGCAGCTGGCGATCCCTATACGGTTTACCTCAACGCTAAAGACGCTAAGCAGTTTGATGAGGACCTGAACGGCACGTTTGAAGGTGTTGGCGCCGAGCTAGGCAAAGACGTCAACAAAAACATCATTATCGTGGCACCACTCAAAGACACGCCGGCTGAAAAAGCTGGCCTCAAGCCTAAGGACATCGTGGCCGAAATAAACGGCAAGAGTGCTTTTGATATAACCGTCGAGTCAGCCAAGGACCAAATCCGTGGTGCCAAGGGCACGCATGTGAAACTCAAGATTGTGCGCGACAGCCAAGCCATTGATTTTGACATTGTGCGCGACACCATTGTTATCCCTAGCGTCACTAGCAAGATTATGGACGGTAATATTGGCTACATGCAGATTAGCCGCTTTGGTGATGACACAGTTGATCTGGCCACCAAAGCCGCCAAACAGTTTGCAGATGCCAAGGTCAAAGGTGTCATTTTGGACGTCCGCAACGATCCTGGCGGCTTGCTAGACGCTGCCATCAGGGTTAGCAGCCTCTGGTTGCCAAACGGCAAAACCGTGCTGGATGAAAGACGTGGCGGTGAAACTATTCAGACCTACCGCAGTAGTGGTCAAGCCTTGTTGGCTGGTGTGCCTACAATTGTGCTTATGAACGAGGGCAGCGCCAGCGCCAGCGAAATTACAGCTGGAGCTCTACATGATAATGGCGCAGCCAAGTTATTCGGTGCCAAAAGCTTTGGCAAGGGCAGTGTTCAACAGCTTGAGAGTTTCTCTGATGGCAGTGTGCTTAAGGTCACCATTGCCCGTTGGTACACGCCCAAAGGCATTAACATCGACAAAGAAGGCATCAAGCCTGATACAGAAGTCAAACTGACTGACGATGACACCAAAGCCGGCAAGGACCCGCAGCTAGACGCTGCTCAAGCTGCACTCAAATAGTTTTAAGTCCTGGTTTAGAGCCAACAACAGGAGTAAAATTGACTTACTATGGTGCAGGTTGAAAGCCTAGCAATATCTAGAGAAGACATAACGGCACGTGAACTTGGAATCTTGGCTATCAAGCCCTTGGTTGAGATTTTTGACGCTGAGTTGATTCAGGATATAGAGTTTGCCTCCCAAGGGCTGACAGCCGTAGAAGTAGCCAAGTTTAGCCAAATTGGCGAAGGCGGCATTTATAGTCGGCGTCGGCACATTATCCATGAGCTGGGTTGCCACAACATGCCGCACGTTATACGTGTAGCCTGCCAACAGGGATTGTTTGAAGAGCCATTACCCAACCTCTCTACTATCCGCTTGACTCCTTTGCAGTTGGTTGAAATCAACCTGATATCTCTAGGTTACGAGGGCAAGGAAATAGCTGCCTATCGACATATTTCTCACAATACATTCAGAAATGATAGTCAACATATCAAGCGGAAGCTTAGGGTTACAAACCTATCGCAGGGTACGCGGGTAAGTTTTGAAACCAAGATACTGCCTATTGCTGCTTAGAGGCGTAATGCTCGCGCAGTTCTTTTACTAGTGGTCCTTCAAATTCCAGTAGCAATATGCCGCGGAGTACTTTAGTTGGGCCCTCATGGGTTGTAAAAGTGTGTTCCCATTCGGCAAAGGCAACATCATCGCCATAGGCGACCGTCAGGACTTCCGGCTTTGGATCAATTTGTAGTTCAACTACTTTGTGTTGCCAATAGCGCTTGATGGCCTCAAGGCCACTATGGACTTCTACGCCAAACGGTTTGACGTGATAAATAGCATCAGGTGTGAAGACTTCATCCAGATGTTCGGGGTCTTGGGTCTGCCACAGCTCAAAGTAGCGGCCCATCGTCCTCTCCATTTGCTCTTGGCTAGTTTTGCTCATGAGCCATATTATAAAACAATCTTTTGTAAACGTTCCAAAACAGATATAAAAGGCGTACTATTCTGCTATGGAAACCCCACGTTTTGAGGAAAATATAGAAAGACAGAACGATGTCTACGCAATGGAAATTGTTGAACAATATAGAGACAAACCAAAGTCACCGGATAATGTGCTGAAGGCTCTATCGTATAGCTTTATTTTAGGGGCAGGGGGTTATGAGGGCTGTTTTGATGCCGCCATGGTTCTAGAGGAAGGCGGCCTAGCGCTTTTGCTGCAAAAAGTAGAACTAGCCTACATTTATGCCGACCCTAACGCTGTTGTAGATGAAGAAACGTTTGCGGAGGCTGTTCGTGCGGCCGTTGCTCACGGGGCTCAGTACGACGTTCTGGAGATGGAAATTCCCCGTAACAGCCTCTCCGATGGTGAAATTACTGGACAGATTTTTGGGCCATTAGCTAAGAAGTTTACTTGGGATCCAAATGAACCAAGACCATCACAGTCTTCAGACTGGCTACACGAATAGCCGTTTAAAACAGTTGTAAAACGCTTAAGCTGGGGACATACTGAGAACCAAACAGGGAGGTAGTATGTCAAAAATTGGCTCGTGGTTTTCTGGCTTGTCGAAGGCTGGGAAAGCAGGTGTGGTTTTAGTATCTTTATTTGTGGTTGGCGCGACGGCTGCACCAACAACTCCGTCTAAACCTACCCAGCCACCAGTAGCTCCAACTACTTCCGGTACAAAAGCTGATGTTATAGAGAAAAAAACGACCACGGTAACTCAGACAATCCCGTTCAGTAAAACTACGGTCAATGATTCAACTTTGGAGCAAGGCAAAACTAGTATAAAAACCACCGGCGTTAACGGTGTTAAAACTCTGACCTACGAGATAACACTTACCAACGGCACCCAAACCGACAAAAAACTTATTAAAGAAGAAACTACAACTCAACCAATTAGTGAGGTGACTGCTATCGGTACTTACGTTGCTCCACGGCCGGTCTTAAATTGTCCTAACGGTACTTATACGAATTCTGCAGGGAATGAAGTATGCAGCCCATATAGCAGCCCTAGTGCTCCTGCTGGTGCAACCGCACGGTGCGGGGATGGAACATACAGCTTCAGTCAAAGCCGAAGCGGAACTTGCTCACATCACGGTGGTGTTGCCGAATGGCTTTAATCTAAGCAAAATTTCTCAGGGTGTATTAATTTACTTCTCTAAACTAGCCGATTTTTCTAGGTTATGACGAGCACACAGTACCTGAATATTTTCGATTTTCAGACTAGTTCCACCTTTTGAGTAGGGGAGTATATGATCAAAATGCAAGTTATTTTTAGAACCGCATTTTACACATTGGCCATTATCTCTCTTAAACACGGCTAATTTTACCTTTCCGGGTATCTGACGAGTTTGTTCCAGATCTATTTTTTTTTCTTCTCGATGTTGTTCAGCGGTTTCTAGTTCTTGGTCAGTGATGGTTAATACAAATTCAAATACTCTACGTCCACCACGCTCAACAAATTGGTAGTCACGCATTTCAAAAAGTCCGCGGTATGTCCAAATTCCCATCTGTAATTTTTCATAAACCTTGGCAAGTGGTAAATCGCCAGTTTTTTTACCTTTGTCTATAGCATATCTAAATAAACCGTTTTGGGTGAGAGAGCCTGACGGTGTAGATTCTGGCTGATCAGTACGCTTGAGTTTATCACCAGGCAAGTCATGACCTTCGTAAAAAATAGTCAGTCCATCGTTTGAAATTCTATCCGCGTACGGGGCATTGGACTTTACTGACATAAGTAAAACAGAATATCCACCACCAATCCCGAAATTCATTCCGCGTTGAAGCTGTTCTTGATTTTCTTCGTTACACATTTCTCGGTAAGAAACGATTTGGTTGACATCAAATGCCATAAAAGCAGCATACCAGGGAATAGCAAATTTTCTTAAAAACTGATTCTGATATCATATTTATATGAATTTACTGATGTTGAGCGGGGAAAGTATCCGCAACAAAGACTGGATCTACCGGGTTGAGCCAGTTATGAAACCGCTATTTGATAGTACTTTTGTTCACGAATACAAACATTGGGCGAGCGGCCAAACCAACATAGACCTGGAACACGAACTATCTAGTTTGCGCTCAGAGGTAGAAAGCCTATATGATTATGTGGTTTTTGCCAAATCAATTGGCACTGTTCTAACGGCCAAAGCTATAACTCAAGGCTGGCTGGAGCCAAAAAAGTGCTTATTCACTGGAGCTCCATTGGGCTACATCCTACCAAACTATCCTGAGTATGCCCAAGACTTGGCTGTCTCAAAAGTCCCCACCTTAATTATTCAAAACAGTAACGATCCGGTTGGATCATACCAAGAGCTGAATGCCTATTTTGACAAGCACGAACATCCCAATATTGAGATAGTCGAAACAGCTGGCGACACTCACAGCTACGACGATTTAGACAATCTCCGAACTCGCGCCCAAAATTTCCTTGTTAAATAGGTTCTTGCTCATGCTTGCAAACTGAGCAAATTTGCATATAAATACTACTATGTCAGAGAACTGGGAAAAGAAACTTGCAGAAAATGCTCGTAACTCTGCAGAAAGAGAGCGACAAGATCGTCTGAGACGCCAAGAGCAGAGAACAGCAGAGGCTAAGGCTGAAAAAGATAATGAAATGCGCTTACGTCTAAGGCCTATGATTGCTCATATCATGCGTTCAGATGCCAAAAAAGCTGCAAAAGTTCTAAAGGCAGCCAACGTAAAGACGATTCGTACATCGAATCCATCTGAAGATACCTACACCAAGGTAGAAACAAGGCCCAGGGAGCATCCACGGCTTACGAAGGGTTCGCTTATTAAAGGAATCATCTCTAGGCTAGGCGGTAATACCGAATACTTAGTAACCGAACACCCCAAGCCCAGTGATATACCTACCGAGGCCTGGTCGGTAAAAAGTAATGGCTATCATCACGAAGGTGGTAATAGTAAAACTGGCAGCTCCGTAGGTTCATATATGGTTAGCGAATGGATTGGATTGGCTAAAGACGGGTCTTTGCACGAATTTTGGGGAGATCCTAAAACCGGGTATTGGTCACACCACAGGATACTGCTTGACAGTACTTTAGTTCCAATTGAGCACATTTATCCCATGCCACCAGATCAATTACCGCTCGAAAACCAATCAGCTGTTACAGCTTGGCGCCAAACATTGGGCAACATGGTCTCTTAGTTTTTTGCTGACCCCATCAAGAACTTCCCGATGAGTCAATATTAACTGCTCTTAAGGTTTCTGAAATGGTTGTGGGTCATGTAGACGCCGAAGATTATTAGCCAGAAGGTTTGCGGATAGGCAACTATGCGCTCCATGCCGCCCTCACCAAGCCCTAAGTAAAAATGCGCCCCAAACAAGCCAAATGCAATCAAAGCTACTGCACCTGACAATACACTGTAATTCCGAAGGTAACGGGGAATATCTAACGACAAACCAAGCACCAACAAGGCTATGTTGCCAACCAAAAAAGGCAAAGCAGCACCAAGCTCATGCAAGATGGCAATTGAGTTCTCCGTAAATAGGCCAACTAGAACTGTGCCCAAACCGGCCAAGGCCATGGCGCCAAAACCGACGGCGCTCTTGGTT
>CAZJQT010000026.1:0-7161 GCA_964548655.1 uncultured Candidatus Saccharibacteria bacterium | reverse complement strand
TCAGTTGTGCCCGGGCTAGTCGCTCTAGCGCTCAGGCAGCTATCCAAAAGTTAGCTAACGAAATAGCCAATAATAAAGTGCGCATTTGGGGTCCGTCACCAAAATATATCGAAAAAGCCAACGGTAAATACCGTTGGCAAATAGTCGTCAGGTCAAGTAGCAGAAGTGAGCTAGTCAACATTGTCAGATCTTTACCTGCTAACACCCAGTATGACATTGACCCAACCGATTTGTTATAGATAAGTTATACTATTTTTAATGTCAGCTACTAGAAAAGATATCATCTATCTTCCTAACAAACATTTACGCCAGACCTCTAAAAAAGTGTCTGTCGTAGACGAGGAGGTTAAAAAAATTATTCAGGATATGGAGACAGCTACGCTTGATTGGGAGGACAGTCGTAAGCATGAAGTTGGTGTAGCTTTAGCGGCAATACAGATCAATAAGCCTCTGAGAATCATAGTTATACGTAACAATTTTGACAACAAAGAAGATCGAAGTTTCCAGGTTTTTATAAATCCAAAGGTCGTAAAACTAGAGGGCAAGATCACCGAAGATTATGAAGGTTGTCTGAGTGTACGCACAATTTATGGCTTAGTGCCACGTCATGAAAAAGCTCGGATCAAAGCACTCGATATCAATGGCAATGAAGTTAGATTGAAGGTTGATGGCTTTTTAGCAAGGGTTTTTCAGCATGAAATAGATCACACTAACGGCATCGTTTTTGTTGACCATATTAAAGACAAACCGGAAGCTTTTTTCCGTTTACTATCCGATGGTAAGCTAGAACCACTCAACTACGACGAGCAAATTAAAGACAATAAGGCATTATTCCCTGTTAATTATGAAAAAGCCAGCTGATCAAGCAATAGTATTTTTTGGTAACGAAAAACTCGCTACTGGCATTTTGGACGTCAAGCCCCTGATAAAAGAGGCAGTAAAAAAAGCTGGGTTCAAGTTGGAAAAAATCGTGACTGGCCCAATTAGCGAACTGGGTAGCCACACGGCGCAAATGGCAGTGCTGGCGGCCTACGGTCATATTGTTCCGCAGTCGGTTTTAGACCAATTCCCTTTAGGCATTATTAATGTCCATCCCTCTTTGTTACCGGCTTATCGTGGCCCGACACCAATTGAGCAAGCAATTTTGGATGGCGCAACTAAAACTGGAGTATCTATCATGCAGCTGACGGCCGGGATGGATGAAGGGCCAATCTACAAACAGAAGACGCTGCACTTGAACGGCCATGAATCAAAACCAGAACTGGTCGAAAAACTACAAAAGCTTGGTGCTGATTTGTTGGTAGAAATTTTGCCAGGTATCTTCAGTGGTAAATTAAAAGCTAGACAACAACCTCACTCTGATCGAGCCACGTACACTCACAAACTCAGCAAAGACGATGGTTTGATTGATCGGCTAAAACCGGCCAAAGTGTTAGAGCGAGAAATCAGAGCTTATGCCGGTTGGCCCAATAGCCGCACAAACCTTGCTAACAAAGAAGTTATAGTAATAAAAGCCCATGTAGTGGATCGTCCAGATTCAAAAGAATTGGCTATACCAGCCAAAAACAGCTTTTTAGTAATTGATTATCTCAAGCCGGCTGGTGGCAAGGAAATGAGCGCCCAGGCCTTTTTGGCTGGCAACCAGGCCTAATAACCCAATCTTAATAATAGAGCACCGAAGAAAGCATCCCTATCGTCATTAAGATAGATGCCTAGATCGTCCATTTCGTCAGAATCTAGCGACAACAGGCGGATGTCGTTACCTTCTGTAGACCCAATGGGTCTTGCATCAGCCAAAACGTTGACATGTCTTTCAGGTTGGCTACTAAAACACATGTCTATTTCTACGCGCTTCCATATAAACGAATCAATAATCACAACTCTGGAAATTTGTTCTGCGGCCATAGGATTACGGTGTGGCGGTCGGTGGTTGTTCAGATCCACCCTGTTGGCTCATGGCAACAATTTGTGGAGCGTTTTGTTTGATTTCGCCCTTAAGCTTATCGAGTTCATCGGCCACAACTTGCTTGTAGTTCGGGAAATTTGTTTCTAGCCATTTGAGTGCACCTGGTTCGTCATTACCATCAATAAAAGCTTCAAACTCATCAAGCTGTTGGTTACTCATCTGCTCAGCTAGCTTCATACCAACCCGCATCTCAAGCGTCTCATAAATGTGCTTGAGCATTTTGTTCTTTTCGTCTGGCGGTAAGCTACCTAGGCCAAGTTCATCCAAAAGTTCGTTATTGAGCTTAAACATATATCTCCTATGGTTCTATAGTATCATCTAGCCAGCCAAATAATGGCCACTATAGCTAGAATAACACCCGTAATAATAGCAGCTGCTAGGATTCTTTTGTAGTCTGTAGCTAGACTGTGAACCCTAGCACCATGATGGGCAGATAAGTCGGAAGGTTCTGATTGAGCCTCTAGATTATCAGTAGCTCTTATTTCGGTGCGTTTTGACAAGATTTCCCCTACTGGGGTCAGTTCGCCACTATAGGTTTGCTCTTTAGGTTCATTTAACTTCTCGTGACGTTTTTCAAAATAGTTTTCTGATAATTCTTCAAACCGGCTTTTTTGAGCTTGTTCGCCATCTTTGTCAACTACGGCTTGGTAAGCCTCTTTGCCCAGTTGCTGTAATTGTTCCGGACTAACCAGTGGTGGACGGCGGGTCTCAGCCTTAGTGGTAAGATATTCCGGGCTGTCGGGTGGTAAGGCTTGTTCTAGGGGTCCTAGGGGCGGATTTTCCATAGTTGATACCTATAGCTTACGGGCTACTTCGTTTCTAGTAAACAATTCTATGCGATCACCTTCTTCAATCTGTAATCTAGAAGAAGTTTTCAGGCTCAAGCCACACATTTCACCTTCAAAAACTTCTTTGGCGTCTTGCGGACCTTTCTTGAGATTGGTTACCTCAGCCTCGGCTAACTTTACTTTGTCTCTGTAGATTGCTGCCTTGGCTGGCAAGCTTAGTTTGCCCTTGGTGACTTCACCTCCACAAATTACTTCCGTCTTAGTAGTCTTGAATATACCTTTAACTATTAATCGACCTAACTCGGTCTCGACAACCTCGGGCACTAGCAACTTTTCTAGCTCGGCCTTAGCATCATCGACTAACTCATAAATGATGCTGAACAGCTTGACTGGAACTTTATCGCGGGCAGCCAGGCGCTTTACGTTAACGGCAATAGGCGTGTTAAAACCATAGATAGTTGCCTCCGATGAACGAGCATGATTAACGTCATTTTCGCTGATTGGACCAACGCCAGAACCAACCATTCTGATAGCAACTTCCTCGGTATCAAGCGCTTTTAAGCTGTCGATTACAGATGTCAGTGAGCCTTTAACATCAGCTTTCACTATAATGTTCAGCTCATTAACTTTGTTGGTACGGTTGATAATCCGTATTAGCTCGCTGCTGTTTATGTCCGAAGTTTTGCGGTTATTTGAAGCGTCAGTACCGGTTTCAGCTTTAGCCCTAGCTTCTTTCTCGGTTTTTACAGCCTCAAAACGGTCACCAAATTCTGGTAATTCTTTAAAGCCACTGATAATTACCGGCGTTGATGGGCCGGCTTCTTTGATAGGCGTATTGTCAGTTGAGTCGAGATTGCGTATACGCGCATAGGTCGAGCCAGACACAATAAATTGGCCGGGTTCTAACACGCCAGCTTCTATAAGTGCAACCGCCACTGGTCCGCGGCCAACTTCCATATGTGATTCAATGATTAAGCCTTCAGCTGGCACGTTACGATCGGCTTTGAGCTCCTCAACATCTGCCACTAGCAAAATCATTTCTAGCAGCTGGTCTATGCCGCTGCCTGTCTTAGCCGAGACTGGTACAGCCACAATATCACCACCGTAGTCTTCAACCATTAGCTTTTGCTCAGCTAGCTGTTGTTTGACGCGGTTAGCGTCAGCGCCTTCTTTGTCCATCTTGTTGATGGCTACAATAATTTTAACGCCAGCTTTACGGGCAAAGCGGATGGCTTCAATCGTTTGCGGTTTTACGCCATCATCGGCCGCCACAACTATGATGACCAAGTCAGTTAGTTGAGCGCCGTGTTCACGTAGAGCTGCAAAAGCTTCATGACCAGGGGTATCAAGCAGCGTAATTGGTCGTTTATTGTGAATTATCTGATAGGCCGATATGTGCTGGGTTATGCCACCTGATTCACCACTGGCAACTTTGGCACCACGAATAGCATCGAGCAAGCTGGTCTTGCCATGGTCAACGTGACCCATAACGGCCACCACTGGTGGACGATCTTCGGCCTTAGCACTTGCCTTGGGTTTCTTATGACTTATCTGGACATCATCGGCTGATTTTTTGGTCAGCTCAATTTCTAGACCAAGTTCACCAACAATTATCTGAGCAGTATCAAAATCAATCCGTTCATTAACGGTTGCCATAACACCGTTTTTCATCAACTCAGTGATGAGTTGAGAGACTGGTATCATTAGCTTCTCAGCCAGCTCGCCTACAGTGATCATGTCATTGATTTCTAGATTGGTTGCCATAGATCACTCCTTTCTGGCTGCTTAAGGCCTGTTTAACTCATCTTACTTAGCGTCTTTAAGACTTAGGGCTATCTTGCGGTTCGGGATATCAACTTCAAGAACTTTGAACTTCTTCTTCTCGTTGAGTTGGAAGATTTTTTCTGGGTCAACGCCTTCTTCATTACTCATCTCTGATACATGAACCAGCGCTTCGACAGCTGGACTCAGTTGAACAAAGGCACCAAACGGTGTGATGCGGGTAACTTTACCGTCAACCATATCGCCCTTTTTGTACTTCTTAACTTCTTGTAGCCAAGGATCCTCGCTCATTTGTTTGAGACTTAAAGACAAGCGGTCTTTATCAATAGCGATGATTTTGGCTTTGATCTTCTCCCCAGTCTTGACGTATTTTCTGGGTTCTTCGACTCTCTCCCAGGATATCTCTGAGATGTGGATCAGGCCCTCAATGCCATCAACGTTCACAAAAGCACCGAAGTCGATTACGCCGGTTACCATGCCTTCTACAACGTCACCAACCTTGAGCTTAGAAAAGTGCTCGGCGGTAGCGTCTTTGACAGCTTCTTTTTCAGAGAAAATCAGTTTGTTGTCTTTAGCGCTGACGTCTAGAACACGAACCTTGATGGGTTGGTTTACTAATTGGTTGAGCTTCTGTAGTATCTCGTCTTTATCGGCACCAGTTACTCTTGGGTAATGGCCAGCCGCCAGCTGAGAAACCGGTAAAAAGCCGCGAATACCTTCTAGCTCTACCAATAAACCACCTCTGTTAGCATCATAGGGCATAATTTCTATAACTTCTTGAGTGTCCATAAGTTGCTGTAATTCATCCCAGCCTCGACTTTTGTCGGCTCGGCGCATACTCAGCAGCGCGTAACCATCTTCTATCTCTGGATCAACCACGCTGGTGGTAACTTTTTCTCCCTCTTCTAACTGCTTGTTATGGCCGATTTCTCGGCGCAAAACAACGCCAATACCATTGGCGCCTAAATCTATCCAAACCTCGTGCTTTTTAACGGATGTAACTGTGCCTTCAACAACATCGCCTGATTTTATTTGGGCAACATCTTGAGAAGCCAGTAGATCATCCATAGTCACAGAACTTTTTGACATGTGTTTACATGCCTCCTTTTCCACATATTTCCGCTTTAATACCGGTGGCCGGTCCTACCGACCCGTTAAAGATATTAATGGGTTAGGCATTATTATATCTGTTGATATCTGTCAAAGCAAGTATTTAGCCTGTGATAAACTCATAATATGATTTTGGCCGTTGATATTGGGGGTACTAAAACCTTGGTAGCCTTATTTGACAATGGCGCTGTTAGTCAAAAATTAAAGTTCCCTACGCCCAAAGCTTATTCTGATTTTAAAACTAATTTGGCTGATGTTTTATCTAAATTAGACTTGGGTAAACTTGAGAAAACCGTTGTGGCTGTGCCAGCTATTTTAGATCGTAATAAAGGCCTGGCAATTTCTTTTGGTAACTTAGCTTGGCAGGACGTACCTATAAAAGCTGATGTTCAAACTATTGTAAAAAGTACAGTCCTAATAGAGAATGACGCCAAGTTGGGCGCTCTGGCGGAGGCAAAGGCTTTAGGCAGTAGTTATAAAAAAGTGTTGTATTTAACCATAAGCACTGGCATTGGGATTGGGCTGATCGTGGATGGCAAAATTGATTTGAGCATTAACGACCGTGGCGGTAATGGCATTATGATAGACAAGGATGGAGAGCAAGTATCCTGGGAGTCGTTCGCTTCTGGTAAGGCAATCGTAAACCGCTATGGCAAATTGGCTAGTGAGATTAGTGATCCGGTGACTTGGCAACAGATTGCCGATGATCTGGCTGTTGGCATAGAGCATTTACTTGAAGTCCTGACTCCAGACGCGATCGTGATTGGTGGTGGCGTTGGTGCAAGCTTTGACAAATTTGGCGGCTTGCTGACAGCAAGATTAAAGAAGTCAGAATTGGCTCAAATACCCATCCTACCAGCCAAACACCCTGAGGAAGCGGTTATTTATGGATGTTATGAATATGCCAAACAAAACTAGTAGCTTCCTAGATAAATTAAAGATGTCTTATAAACTGCTCGGTTTTGTGCCAGCTGAAAATTTCTATTGGTCTCCGGTAGACAAAACCATCCACTACCGTTTAGCTACGGTTGAGTCAGATAGTGGCCAGTGGGCCTTATTACATGAAGTAGCCCACTCTGATCTTGGTCACCTTTCGTATGGGAGTGACATCGAGTTGTTGCAATTTGAGGTGGCGGCTTGGCATAAAGCACTGGATTTGGCCAAAAGCTACAATGTTGATATATCTGAAGATCACGTCGAAGAGTGCCTTAATACTTACCGTGATTGGCTGCATTTCCGTAGTACTTGCCCAAAATGCTACCTGAACGGGCTACAGACCTTACCGACTACCTACGTTTGCCTGAACTGTCAGGCGTCCTGGCAAGTTTCATCATCGCGTTTTTGCCGGCCGTACCGCATGCAAAGCCGTCAACAAAAAACACCGCTTGGCGAAGCCAAAGCGGTGTTCATGCAAGAAATCAGTTAATTAAACAGACTTCTTAGTACGACGGCTAATTCGACCGCCTTTAGCACCGGCAATGCGGGCTAATTCACGGTTGGCAAAAAAGCCACCAG
>CAZJQT010000025.1:0-7897 GCA_964548655.1 uncultured Candidatus Saccharibacteria bacterium | reverse complement strand
CGTTGCGACCCCAACTTGAGCGTGATTTTAGTTCGTAGGCACCAGGCGGGCTAATGCCAAAAAATTCATGTGTATGGGCTAATATGCGCTCGCCCGGCCTGACCGGTATGACGGGATGGTCTAAGGGTATGCCTTTTAGGGGTTCAACACCGTTTTTGTGACACCAGTCTTGATGAGTCATGGCTTGATGTGGACCGCTAAAATAACGGCGGACATCTTGCTCGTCAAAGGGGTTATAAATGGTGTGATCACCATCACGTTCGGTTCTATAGTAGTAATAACCCAGCGTTACGTCCAGGCTAGCATGAGCGACATGTTTCGGGTTGAAAGGGACGCAAACAATATGTCCCTCGTCTATTGCCTTCCTAATCTGCAGATTACTGTAGACCGCCAACTTACCCTCCTTAGATATCTATATTGTACGTTTTGTCAAAACCATGTTGCAAGCATAAGCACAATATTACAACTAAGATTTGGTGTGATAGACCCTTTGTAACTGATCAGCGTGCAGATCCTGCAAGAACAGCTCAGCAAAATTTTGAATGTCTTCGACGCTGCCATCACTCGATATGGTGCAGTCCACAGCTATGCTTTGGCGTTCTCGTTCAGTCGGATCCATCAGGTCGCTTTGCAAGAAACCGGGTCGGTGGATTTCCAATATAATACCGCCAACACTACGCAGGATTACGGCGTCAGTTGGGTAGCGCAGACCACCGACAATACATAGCGCACAGCCAGCTTTCTCAACCAACTGTATGCGCCTAGCAATTTCCTTGAACCAGATGCCGCTGTCTATCCGACTAACCAAATAACCACCCAAAAACTGCAAAAGTGGCCGGTAGCCTTCTTTGTTCTCTGGTGTGATTTCTGCCTCTAACATTTCCGGGTAGCGGTGCAGATTCTCGATATGCAAAATCAATTTTTGATACTCAACTGGGTGGCTTTCCATCAGTTTTTTGTTAAGTCGTATATCTTCAAACTTGCAGTCAGCATGAACTGTTTCTTTTAGTATGCCTGGCAAGGGGTGTAGCCAGTTGTTAAGACTGTCGACTTGGGTTGGATCGGGCAGACTACTGGTAGCCTGTTGTAGCTTGTTGGCGACCTCAATAACGATATTGCTAGACTCAAGATGTACAGTTGGAGATACAAGCTTGGACAGCGCATCAGCAAAGGTAGTCTTGCCGTGCCCAATCGGCCCAGTCATACCAAGAATTATCATCCACTAATTGTAGCAGCTTAGGCGTTTAATTCTGAGACGTTGACTTGAATACTTGGTCCCATGGACGTTGTCAGATAGATAGATCTAACGTAGGCAGCCTTTAGGCTTGCCGGTTTGTTGGTTTTGAGACTTTCTAAGATTGCCTTTAGATTACTTGTGATCTTTTCCCCACCAAAACTAACCTTGCCAGCCGCCACATGGACGATGCCAGTTGAGTCTACGCGGTATTCAACCTGGCCGGCTTTGGCTTGCATAACTGCCTTAGCTACGTCGTTAGTCACAGTACCGCTCTTAGGGTTCGGCATTAGGCCTTTAGGCCCCAGTACGCGGGCGTATTTACCCAACTTGGCCATTTGGCTAGGTGTGGCGATCAAAATATCAAAATTGATCACACCCTTGTCTAGACTTTGCAAGAATTCATCGCCTTGAGCAATGTCTGCGCCGGCTTTTTTGGCTTTTTCGACTGCTTCTGGTTCGGCAAAGACAGCCACGCGGACAGTTTTACCGGTACCAGCGGGTAGAACTACAGTATCACGCAGATTCTGGTCGGCTTGCTTTGGGTCAACGCCCAAGCGCACGTGCAGCTCAACGCTGGCGTCAAACTTTACTGGGCTAGTCTTGCAGGCTAATTCAGCGGCTTCCGCCAAGCTGTACTGCTTAGTTTTATCAATCTGCTCAATTTGTTTGCGGTACTTCTTACTGCGGCGCTCTAGCTTTGAGCGAACAATTTTAACAGCTTGTCTGGGTGCTTCTTCTGCAGTCTCTTCTTTGGCAGTGGTTTTGCGGGCTTCTTTGGCTTCTTTTTCAGCTACTTCTTTTAGAGCTTTTTCGCTACGCTTGCCAGCCTTGGCAGTCTTTTCTTTTACTTGTTCTCTTTGACTGCTTGTCTGACTCGCAGTTTTATCAACTTCTTGAATAGTCCCATCTTTGATCTCCTTAGCTTTAACAACACTAACTTTAGCTGATTTTTTTACTTTAGTCTGTGAGGTTTTTGACTCAACTTTTTTTGTTGCTTTCTTAACTGGTTTCTTGGTAGCGGCACTAGATACGGTTTTTGCCGTCTTGGTGCTGGACTTCGCCTTACTTGCTTCTGCCATATTATCTCCTCGTGGTGTTAGCGGCCTTCAGCCTCCCACAAATTAATTATTATTAAGTTTCCCGCAGTTTATCAAAAGCTTGGTGTAAATTATCGGAAATGCGCCGCATTCCAGAGCTATGAAAGACCTCTCCCCACTCTGCAGCTTCAAACAGACTAGCAACTGTCCTTTGCTCGTCATCCGATAAGGCTTCTAGATCTACTGCATAAGTATCACCGACTCTATTAGTAACGTTGTGTGTCAAAAACGTGTTGGCCAAGATGCCTGCAGAGTGAGCTTTCTCGGTGGTTGTCATTATTTCCTGTTGCAGGGCAAAATAGCCAATCAAACCAGTGAGATATTGGTGCGTAACTAGTTTTTCTTGAGTAATTTCGGTCATATTATTCAGCCTGCATTCGCAAGCGGATCCATTCGGCGTGCGCCTCAGGGTATTCTTGTGCCACTGCTAGCATGGCGCTTAGGCTCTCTGCTCGTCTCGTTGAATCACCGGCTTCTCGCGCAGCACCAACAGCGTCATATGCATCATTAATTCTACCCAACTGCCTCATTTGTGCTTGTTGCTCAGGTGATGCTGTCAAGTATGCATTAACTCTGGCCGCTTCTTCACTAGCTGTTTCGGTGTGAGAGACGCCCATTACTCTACCTCAACACCCATACTGCGGGCGGTACCGGCAACGGTTTTCATAACGGACTCAACTTTGTCAGTATTCATATCAATTGCTTTGGCATCAGCAATTTCTCTGACTTGAGCTTGGCTGAGCTTTTTGGCTATTTTCTCAGAGTTGGGCTTGCCCGAACCCTTCTGGATACCTAAAGCTTTGCGGATTAAGTCGTCAGTAGGTGTACCAACAACCCTAAAAGTCATAGAACGGTCTTCGTAAATAGCAATATGGACAGTTACGTCTTGGCCCATACGGTCTTTGGTCTCTTCATTAAACGGATTTATAAAATCCATCATATTAACACCGTATTGACCCAGGGTACTACCAACTGGCGGAGCCGCGTTGGCTTGGCCGCCTTTGATTTTCATCTTTAAATTTGCCGTAATTTTCTTTTCGGCCACGTTATTCTCCTGTTAATTGGCTACTGAAGCGTGTAGCAAATGTGCGTAACTGGTAAAGTCTACTACAACTTACCCCTGTTGTCCACTCTCATTTCGAATCTCAGTCTTCAGCTTCTCTGCCTGATGATCCAAAAATAATTTCGACCCGAAAAAAGAGCCAACTCCCACTATGGCTCCTAAAGCTGGATTTACTTCCATAAACATGGCACCTAGGCCTACTGTACCCAACGCTGTGATAATACGTACAGGGCGGTACTCAGAATCAACATCTTGTTCTGTCCACTTGTAACCTTCCCTGTTTCCTTGTCCTGGATTACTCATCTGTCAAATATCCCTCAATATCTTTAGTGGTCATAATCTTCACGACTCATAGCTACAGCCAAACCGGCTGAGGCTGTTAGTATTAAGCCACTGCCGCCAACAAGTTCGGCTACGTTTAGTAATTCAGGTTGAGACTGTACAACATCCACACCCATCAATGCGACCCCGCCAACAAAAGCAGCAAAAGATAAGACAGGGTGTTCGCCTAGCCAATCAAGTGTGCTCTCTACTGGCTTAAGCCATGTCGTCATGTTTTTTACCTTCTAGTTTCCAAACTCTAATAGTGTTACTGGATGGGTGATTGCGCAGATATCGCCATTCAGGAGCCTCGAGGGCAAAACCAATAACCATAAATCCCCCTAGCGCAGCAGCTCCAGCCGACGCAGCCAAAGGTATTTTTTCCAACAGAGGCAAGGTAGCTTCTAGACTTGCCACAAAACCGAGGATACCTCCCATTAATGCGCCGCCGCCAAGAAAGCTGTTTCGTACTAAATGTTTGTCAAAATTTTCCCAGCCTATATCAGCATTAGAGCTTGATTCCGTCGTTGCAGGATTCGTCATGCGTTAACTATACTCGTTTTACTTGGAGGCTATCAAGTTCAACTGGGGTTTCGCGGCCGAACATGTTCACCAGGACTTTTAGCTTACCTTTAGTCGCGTCAACTTCGTTGATACTACCGTCAAAGCCTTTGAACGGTCCGTCAATGATATTGACGACTTCGCCCAGTTTGAAATCAATCTTGTGCTTAGGTTCAGCCCGACCCATACGTTTCATGATCTTCTCTATCTCGTCCTCACCAATTGGTGTCGGGTCGGTGCCACTACCGACAAAGCCGGTTACTGACGGCGTATTGCGCACAATATACCAAGCATCTTCACTCATTTTCATCTGTACCAGTACATAACCTTGGAAAATACGCTTTTCTACTACTTTGCGTTTACCGTTCTTAACCTCAATCATCTTCTCTTTTGGCACTAACACCTGGATGATTTTGTCTTTCATCTCCAGACTCTCAGCGCGCTGGCGGATAGATTCGGCTACTTTTTCTTCGTAGCCACTATAGGTATGGATGGCATACCACTGTTTGGACTCATCATAACGTTTGTTCACTTATAACTCCTACTTTATGATCAATTTCTTAAATACTTTGTCTAGACCGTAATCCGTGACAGCTATCAATAGCCCAAAGAAGATTGCAAAAATAAAGACAGCCAGAGTTAACTGAGCGGTTTGTTTGCGGTCTGGCCAGTTGACTTGTCGAAGTTCACGCCAACTGTTGCGGAAATAGCGTAGCAGCAAGACTGTGGCTAAAATGTTGCCGATGAAGCGCATCGGTCGGGTTTTAAATGGCGTCAGTAAGAAAGCGAACGGCTTAAAGATCTTGGCTAAGGCTTTGCCAGCCATGCCAAAAGGTTTAGCGGCAGTGCTGCGAACTTTACTAAGTTTGCGCGGTTTTTTGGGTACGCTAGCCTTAGCTGCCTTTTCACGGACAGATTCAACTGGCTTTTTGAGCTGGCGCTTCTTTGGTTGAGCCATCAATAACCTCTTAAATTAAAAAACTACCTATTACAGTAGTTCGCTGGGTGTCAATATAGCACACAAGTAGTCGGTAGCCAATAGCTGGTAGAAAATACTTCGAATGTTATAATAAGCACTTAGGTAGAAGAAGATTAATTATGAGTCAAAATCAATCTGTTGAATCAAACCAGGGTCAGGTAGATGATGATCCGCACAATTGGCCTGTAAGTGCATTCGTAGGTCTAGCCTTAGAGACTAGCGCAGTATTTCTAGTCTTGCAGCCAGAAATCGTTGGTAGGTTAGGTGGGCTAGCTATGGCTACTGCAGGTGGCATGCTATGGGCAGCTACGACCGAAAAATTTGACCGATTGCACAGACAGAGCGACACGGAAACTACTTCAGGTTCGGAACAAGTATTGTAAAAGTTGAGCCCTTGTTGATTTCACTTTGCATGCTGATATTGGCGTGAATTAGCCTGGCTAGTTTCATGGTTACATACAGCCCTAGGCCGGTGCCGTTATTTTGCCGGGTTCGGTAGTCTTCTGAGCGGAAAAACTTATCAAAGACCTTCTCTTGGTCTGATTTGCTGATACCTATGCCAGTATCACTAACCGCAAACTCGACGCCGTCTGGCCGAGCTTTGGCAAACAGCGTTACATTGCCGGTTTGAGTGTATTTAATTGCGTTGGTTATAAAGTTTTGTAGGATTTCGCGCACGTACAACTTGCTGGACTTTAGCACTTCTAGTGCTGGGTCGACAACCAAAATTATCTCTAACTTTTTAGCCTCAGCCTGCGGTTTATAGTTGTTGACCAGGTCATTTAGGAGCTCGTGGGCGTTGATGGCCTCAACCTCAACCGTTAATTTGCCGCGTTCTGCCCTAGACAGAGTTGCCAGGTCGTTGATCATACTACTTAGGAAATTTATCTGATCGTGGGCTTGTTTGAGGGCATCCTTAATTTGCGCATTTTCTAGACCAGATTTATCAAAAATATACTGTGAATTACCAATGTTACCCTCAGCAATGGCAATGGGTGTGCGTAGTTCATGACTAACTACGCTGATGAACTCATCACGTTCTTCTTCTAGTGATTTCTCACGCGTGATGTCGCGGAGCAATATGACATAACCACGCATACCCTCATGGCCATAGCCAAGTTTAACTGGTGCAACACTAATATAGAGATTAATTGTTCCGCCATCAGGATAGATCAGACGCCAATCACGGTTAGTGAACTGAGTCTTGGTTGATAAGACCATGCGCTGGACGTCTATTGGCTGATTATTGCGGTCTATGATCTTAAGAGCATCAACCAACCTCTGGCCAACCATCGAGCTATTGAGGTCAAGTAGGTTCAATGCCTCGCCATTATAGAGAATGATTTTGGTGTTTTCGTCAGTGGCAATGACACCGTCAGCCATGCTGTTAATTAAGCTGGTCAGACGCTCGCGCTCCAGCTCGGCTCCGGCGGTCATACCGCCATGAACTGTGTTGGCAAAGTTAGGTTGAGCAGGTGTGGTCGGAGTCTGTGGGGCAACGGTTGCTTCCGAGGTATCATCAGGCATAAGCACTATTATGCCACAGATTATGAAGAGATGGGCTGTGGCATCAAGCTTGGTCGGTGGACTCGGATGCATTGTCTTTTATCTTTGAGGTCGACTATGTATTTGTCTAGCTCCGCCCAAAACTTAGGGCCATGTGCCATTATCCTAGTGTGCATGAGTTCATGAAGTAAAACGTAATCTATCAAATCCCAAGGCAGTTGTATGAGGTAGCAATTGATTACAATGTCTTTTTGTGGCCCACAACTACCCCAACGGCTCTTTAGTTGTTTGATGCGAGCCGAACGGTAACTAAAGCCGTGTTGTTTGGCTAGTTGGCCTAGTCGTATCAATATAAGCTTGTTTGATTCTAGTTTGAGCGCTCTGATACTGGCGGTGTGGATGAGTTTTTGGCTTTCTGGGTGATGAGTTTCCAAATGCGCCGGCAAACTGACGGTTATCAAGGTGTCATTTACGCGTGTGGAGGGTTTAGTGTGTAGGCTACGACGTATTTCAAGACGATGTGCCTTACCTATGCGGTGGCCATGTCTGATTATTTGTTGGGGTGATTTGTTTTTTTGTTCTAATAACCAACTCGTCTTACTACGGGCAAACGCAATACCGACTTTGTATGGTGTCCAAATGGGCATACTTACTCTGATTTTGCCCTCGTGGTCAATGCTCAGACGTAAGCTTTTACTGTTGCGCCGACGGACCAAATTAACGGGCCCGATGCCAGGTATAATTGTTTCTTTTGATGACATTTATTTATCTTATAGCTATATTGCGGCGTGATGGGTCGACTCGTCCGGCCAGAGGGTTTGGAATCAGATTGACTAGCTCTGGCTTGGCCAGGCCGGCTTGAGCCTGGTCAGCGTGAAGCATGCCCATGTCATAGAGCTTTTTAATAACAGCACTGCGCTGTGTTTGGTAGGTGTGCTTGCCACTAACTACCACGAAGTCTTCTGTTGCCAGCGGGTTTTGCATATAAGTTATGAGGGCATCAAAACTGGTGCGGTCCAGTGGGCGACTATATTTGTCATCAATTTTGCGCTTGCTACGCTTAGCGACTCTCGTAAAGGCCGTTTCTTCATCAAGCTGGAACCAAACTATCAACGTTTGCGCTTTGTGCTTTC
>CAZJQT010000024.1:0-8093 GCA_964548655.1 uncultured Candidatus Saccharibacteria bacterium | reverse complement strand
CGACCAACCAAAAAATTAGTCAGGTGGTCACCATGGGCGGCGGCGCTAATATGCCTGGTCTCTCAGAATTATTGACTGATATCTTACGTCAACCGGTAAGGATGTGTGAGCCGTGGCAACATCTGGATTTCCACCGCATTGAAGCTCCTAACACTGTTGAGAAATCGCTGTATGTAACCGCGGCTGGTCTGGCTTTGATCAAACCGGGGGAAATATTTACATGATTAATCTACTGCCACCTGAAGTTAAATCAAACTATGGTTACGCTCGGCGTAATACTAAACTGCTGAAGTGGTCGTTTGTGTTGCTGGCAAGTATAGCTTTGCTGGGAAGTGTTGGTTTGGCCGGGCAACTGTATTTGCGTCAAACAACTAAGTCTCTAGCTGATCAGGTAGACAAAGGTAATGCAGATCTCCAGGCTCAAAAACTAGACGAAACTCAAAAACAGGTTGAAGGTATTAGTAATGATTTGAAGTTAGTGGTTCAAGTCCTATCCAAAGAGGTGTTGTTCTCCAGTATGCTCAAGCAAATTGGTAGTGTTATGCCACCTGGTGCCGTTTTGACGGAATTAAATATTAGCAAGTTGCAAGGTGGCTTGGATCTGCAGGCAGCCGCCACCGATTATCAAACTGCTACCCAAGTCCAGGTTAATATAGCTGACCCCAAAAACAAGTTGTTTGCCAGCGCTGATATTGTCAATATTCAATGTGGGGCAACTAGCGATGCTGCCAAAAGCCAATATCCTTGTACTGTGCAAATCCGTGCCTTGTTTGCCAAACAAAACCCTTTTCTTTTCATAACTAAACCGGCGGCCAACCCATGAGCAAAAGCAAGAAACTGTATTTTATAATGCTGGGTGTGGTCTTGGCTCTATGTTTGGGTGTGGGCGCAATTGTTTACCTGGGTAATGCTATGCTTAGTAGCCAATCTAAAAAAGTGGTCAGTCTAAAACTTGATAATGAGGTTATAGAATCGCAGCAAACCGCTCTCGGAAAGGCCAAGCAGGACGTTCAAAAATACACTGCTTTAGATCAGATTGCCAAACAAATTGTTCCCCAAGACAAAGACCAAGCTAAAGTCACCAGGGAAATAGTCAGTATTGCAACTGATCTGGGGATCAAGATTTCTAATGTTACTTTTCCAGCTTCGAGTTTGGGCACAATAGTACCTAAACAGCCTAGTAGCTCGACAACACCGGCGCCAGTGCCAACAACACCAACCACTCAGCTAAAAGCCGTCGATGGTATAAGCAATCTCTACCAGCTGGATATAACTATTACATCTGACACTGCCAAGCCGATTTCTTATAATAATCTAATTGCCTTCTTGGATCGCATGGAGCAAAACCGGCGCACTTCCCAGGTTACGCAGATAACTATCACACCAGATTCCAAAAACCGTTCATTACTTAACTTTTCTATAACCTTAACGGTCTACACAAAGCCATGAAAATAGATGTCAAAAAATACCTAGCCCAACTTACTAAGCTCGTAAACCAAGCCAAAAAATACTTAGGCTTTATGTTTGTTCTGGTGCTGCTTGGGCTTTGCGGTTTCCTAGTATTTAGGATCAATCAATTCAGTCATTTAGAACCAAGTCAGGACGCGATCGACGAAAAGCTAAACGCTGCGCAGCGCCCTAAATTTGATCAAGCTACACTGGATAAAATCCAACAACTTCAGGATCAAAATGTCCAAGTTCAAACTCTGTTCCAACAGGCACGCGATAATCCATTTGCTGAGTAACTAGGTTCTTGGGACGTTCAATAAATCGTTGGCGCGTTTAGCAACGTCTGGATTTTCATTAATAAAACGCTCACGGGCATCCAAGACTATTTTGGCATAGGTATTTGGACGTGGACAATAAATAAAATGAAAGTTGGAGCGCTCACCAGCCGTTTCAGCCTTTAGGGTACCAAAGCCAAAAACTGTCGCCAGTAGACCGTTCTGAACCGCCGTGACGTCTTCGATATTGGCCATCGATAGCTCTGACATTTGTCTTTTGAATAGGCCATTTTGGGTAATTTGCGTAATGCTGTCATCGGTCACAATCCAACGGTTTTGTAAGTACACGAAGGTGGCAATTATCAGAAAAATTACTGCGATTCCAGCTATTAGTATTAATACTAGATTCAGCCAGGGTAAGATCGAAGCACGATTATCGGCGCTAATTAGTTGATTTACCAAAAAATCTATTAAGCCAGCGGCAACACCCAGGCCAACAATAACTTGCAGATATAACGCTACCAAACCAAAAGGATGGCGCTTTATGACAACCACTTCATGATTGCCGGCCGGGATAGTCGGATCAACTATCTCCTCATTGTTTAGGACTGGATTTGGTACGTCTGGTACAGGTTCTGGCTGGTTTTCATTTGGATTCATATAGCAAAATTATACCAGTTTGGATTGATTGTCTTCGGCTTTTTTTGGCTTTCCCATGTGCTTATAGCCTTTGGCTGTAACTTTGCGCCCACGTTGGGTGCGTTCGAGCATGCCGATTTGCATTAGATAAGGTTCAAAATAGTCTTCTATGGTACTGCGTTCATCGGCCAGTAGAGCTGCTAGCGTTTCAACGCCAACTGGCCCACCTTGGTGATTATCAATAATGGCAGCTAACAAGCGCCGGTCAACGTTATCAAGGCCAAGTTCATCAATCTGTAACATATCCATAGCGCTGACAGCAGTTTTTTCATCAATCATGCCATCACCGTTAACGTCAGCGTAATCACGCACGCGCTTAAGCATGCGGTTAGCGATACGCGGGGTTAGGCGCGAGCGTTGAGCCAAAAGTTTTATAGCATTTGGGTTAATTTTGGACTTTAGAATCTTAGCCGAACGCTTGATGATGTCTTCGATTTCCTCCGGAGCATAAAAATCCAGCCGGTAGATATGTCCAAAACGGTCGCGCAAAGGCGCAGCTAATGCACCGGCTCTGGTAGTCGCGCCAATCAAAGTAAATTTAGGTATATCAAGACGCAAACTCTTAGCGCTAGGGCCTTTGCCCAGCATAATATCAATGGCGTAATCTTCCATGGCGCTATACAGCACTTCTTCAACCTGCCGACTGAGACGGTGGATTTCGTCAATGAACAGCACGTCGCCATCCTGCAGGTTAGTCAACATACTGGCTAGATCGGCGGCACGGGCAATGGCTGGACCGCTGCTAACCCGGATACTGGCGTTCATTTCCCTGGCGATTACATTAGCCAGGGTTGTCTTGCCTAGCCCAGGTGGACCGTGTAAAAGTATGTGCTCCAGCGGCTCACCACGTTTTTTGGCAGCTTTGATAGCTAGCAGCAAATTCTGCTTGATCCGGCCTTGGCCAATGTAGCCACTGAAGTCATGTGGTCGCAGAGTTTGTTCAAGCTCCTGCTCAACTTCGTCAACTTCTTCATCAGGATTAACAATTCGCTCTATCATGACTTAGCCTTTAGGGCTTGTTTGACGCGCTCCTGGGTTGGTAATTTTATGTCAATGTCTTCCAGAGCCTCGGCAGCATCGTTGGGTCGAAAACCAAGTGCAATCAAAGCCTGTGCTGCTTCGTCCTTTTCTATGTTCGTTCCAGCTTTGAGCAAATTACCTAGATTGTCTGTGGTGGCCAGCCCAACTTTATCTTTGAGGTCAACCACTACGCGCTCGGCCACCCGTTTACCAACTCCTGGCGCAGCCTGGAGAGACTTAGTATCAGCAGCGGCAATGCTACTACGAACTTCTTCACTTGTACCAGTACTTAAAATAGCTAAAGCCATCTTGGGACCAACACCATTGACGTCAAGTAGCTGTTCAAAGAGTTGTTTAGTTTGAATTTGGCTAAAGCCATAGAGATCATAGGCGTTCTCACGGATATGTTCATGAACATATAGCTTGGCTTTGGCACCAACCTTTAGCTGGCCATGGTCTTCCGGTGCAACGTAGAAACCGTAGCCAATGCCGCCGGCTTGAATAACCACCAAGCCATTTAGCTTTTCGCTAACCGTTCCCTCAATAGTTGCAATCATTAGACATTATTATCTCATAGACATAGCGCAACAAATAGCGGCAGCTAATGCGTCGGCGCAATCATCCGGTTTGGGCACTTCTTTAAGTTCTAAAACTACCCGTACCATTTCCTGCATCTGCTTTTTGTCGGCTCGGCCGTAGCCGGTCAGAGCTTGTTTGATCTGCAGTGGTGTATATTCGTGAATTTCCAAACCAGCTTGCTTGCCGCAAAGTAGTACCACGCCGCGGGCTTGCGCTACAGTCATAGCCGTCGTTACGTTTTGCGCAAAAAATAATTTCTCGACCGACATTACTTGTGGTTTGGTACTGACGATTATATCCGTTAATTCCTCAAAAATTGTTTGCAGTCGCACGGCATCATCCTCTTTTACTGGTGTGCGGATAACCCCGCCATCAACCAAGTGAGCTTTGTTCTTTGCATCAATTTCAATAATGCCAAAACCTAAAATGCCAGTGCCCGGATCGATGCCTAGTATACGCATTAGCTTGCCAGCAGTTCTTCGGGGATATCAAAGTTTACGTGGGTGGCTGACACGTCGTCCAAATCTTCCAGGGCGTCCATCAAGCGCATGATTTTGCCAGCAGTTTCTTTGTCAGTTACCTCCACAGTGTTGTTGGGTACAAAAGTTAGCTCGGCTTCTAGGATTTCCACACCACTGTCTTGCAAGCTTTGGCGGACTTTGGCTAACTGTTTTGGATCTGTGTAGACAACTGATTCTTCGCCTTCCTCCTGAATGTCTTCAGCTCCGGCATCTAGTGCCTGCAGTATCAAATCATCGCCGCTACCCATTACTCTTATCAAACCTTTGTGATCAAACTGGAAGGCCACGGCACCTTTTTCGGCTATATTGCCACCGTGTTTAGAAAAGGCTAGTTTAACCTCCGGATAAGTGCGATTTATGTTATCTGTGGCACATTCCACCATAATAGCTACACCACCCGGACCATAACCTTCGTAGACAACTTCTTGCAGTTGAGCAGCCGATTTATCGGCGACGCGGTCAATTGAACGTTGGATATTTGCCTGCGGCATGTTAGCAGCTTTAGCCTTATCAATAGCTAGTCTTAGGGCAAAGTTTGTATCTGGGTCAGAACCAGCCCGGGCCGCCACGGCAATGGTATTACCCAGCTTGGTAAAGACAGCGCCACGGGCAGCATCTTTGGCACCCTTTTGGCGTTTGATGGTTGACCATTTACTATGCCCTGACATTAAAATACCGCTTTCATATCTGTTATTTTAGCATATATGCGCTTATTTCTGAGCCCCAGTATGCTCACAAACAGCACTATGCTTGCGTAGAAAATAATCATACCGGCCAAAGATATAGTCCGGTGAGCCAAGGCGTGCGGTACACGCGACAATAACTGCACCACGTCTAGCATAAACGTCATGAGCATCGTGGCTGGCCACGCCACCAACCCAACGCAAAACCAAGACCACCCAAAAACGCTAGCAGCCCGATAGTAATTACCGTCGTCCGCCTGAACTTCATGTATTTTTTATATCAGCTAACCAACGGATAAACAAAAGCGGAAAATTTTATGTCCAGCCGAAACCATGGGCAGCGAGTACGAATACAATCACTAGAATCACCACGCTGATTAGCAAAAACTTACGCAAGTCTTTTGCTTGATAATGATCAAAAAAAGCCTTTATGCCTCCTCCTAAGACCATAAAGAATCCCAAATATATAAATGGCACATAAACAGCACTCCCAAAAGTCGGTTCACTTTCGGTCTTGTAAAGACTCCAAAAAAATAACAAAACACCTACTACAGCCAAAACCTCGCCGATGTGATTATTGTTTTGGGCTGGGCGTTGAGGGGCGGGTACAGGTGCTGGCGGCATGTCGTTTATTATAAGTTGTTATTGTTGAGGTATCTAGAGTCTTAACGCTGAACAATCTGGTCAAGAAGTTATGAAGTCAAACATTCTCATTAAATTTTCGCGCGAAACAGCGTTGCCAAAAAATGTAATGTAGGTGTAGTCAGCTGAATACTCAGATTCTATATTAACTTGTTTGCCTTCTCGAAGATGTACTCTACCCTCGAGCCTGAGAATAGTTAAATATATAATGGCTTTCCCTGGCGCAGCCCACTTACCCGAATCTTTCCCTGGCCAACCAATAAGTTGAATAAGCAAAAAGGGAGTGCCATTAAATGAGCCCTCGATCTTAAAACGTTGAACGGTTCTTTCGAGACTCATCCCGCTCGGCGGTGATATTGCTGGATCCTTTGGGCCATTATAACGTCCTTCGTACCGCCAGCCATTCACTTCTGCAAAACGGCTCATGGTGAGTTTTTGTCGACTCAAACGACGAAACATAATTACAAAACAAAGCGCGACTACGATGTAAAATGACACTCCCAATAAACTAGCGGCGATTTGCAAAGTTATAGCTGTGTGGTGGATTAAATTGCCCATCAGTCCAGCAATGGCAATGACCGCCGCGACGCCAAAAAATATAGCGATAGATATACCCGTATACCAGCGAGCTGTCCTTGGTTTTGTTGCCACAGGAATCATGGAAAAATCTACATTATCTACCACTATTCGACCATTGTAACACCGCTAATAAAGCCAGTTAAGTATCGGAGAAATTATTATAGCCAGTTATAAAATTGACAATTTTGTGGAGGGTCCAGTTGGACTCACTGCAAAATGCAATAATCTCAAAACTCTTATCCTTGCAGGCCAAGACATATCAACGTTAAACTTAAGTCATGGGTATAGTAGTAGATTATGTTGAAGCAGTTCATATTTTCCCGATAAAGTCTTGTCAGGAAGCTACGGCAAATGGCCAGACTATAACGGAACTGGAAGCTGGACCTACTGGCTTAATGTATGGTCAGACTCTTGACAGAGCCTGGGTAGTTGCTAACCCTGATAACTTATTTGTGTCACAACGTGGATGGGATGAAAATCAGGCGCGCAAACATAGAGAAGATCGTTTACTTGCGACTGTAGCCGTAGACATTCAGGCAGATTACTTGCGGGTCAGTAATGCTAGCCATGGGATAATAAATATTCCGCTGGGAGAAACCAGTGGAGAAAAATCTACGGTACGCATTTTTGGTCCTGAATTGCCAGTTGTAGCCGAGAACGATGAAGCTGGTGAATTTTTTGCAAGTTTACTTGGTCGGTCAGTGAAGCTTTGGCGGGCTGACGCTAGTCGGCCACGCCTACTGCCAGATAAATATCAAAGGCCCGATGCTGTAAATCAGTCAGCTGCGGCCGATGGACGGCCGCTTTCACTAGCCAGCCAAGCATCACTAGATTACCTCCATGATTTAGCCGGATTACCAAGAGATAGCGTTCCGTTAATCAATTTCAGAGCCAATATCGACATTGCCGGCGTTGAAATAGGCCCGTTTGGTGAAGATATTTTGCGTCAGGTTCGTATAGGCAATGTAGCGGCCTACATAGTAAAAGCGCTTACGCGCTGTCCAATGCCAAATTTTGATCAGCTAACCGGTGATGACTCACAAAGATTAGCTACTAAAATTTTAAGACCGCGGATGGGCTGGGCCTTAGATGATGACACCTCTAGGAAGGCAGAGCCTTTATTTGCGCAGAGCTTGAATCACAGCTATATCCCAGGGGTTAGCCAGACCGTAAAAGCCGGTGATTTATTGACTGTTATAGAGTCGGGTGAACCAAACGTAAAACTAAAATCAGATGGGTGAATTGGAGACTGCTGTATCCGGCAGTTTTAAATTTAAACCTGAGATTGACCAGTTACATGAAGAGTTTGCTGACCATGGCGTCACAGTGCTTGAACCAAGCAAAGGCTGGCTATGGACACCTAACCGGGTTTATGAACCCGGTGAGACAAGGCCGCTACCAACAGAAGTGGGGCTAAACGCACAGGAAATTGAGGATCGTTTTTTGCGAGCTATAGATAGATCAAATTTTTTATATGTGAATAATCTGGAGGGCTATGTGGGGCTGATGTCTGCGTTTGAAATCGGGTATGCCTTACGCGCCGAAAAGCCAATTTATGCTAGAGAGCCACTTAATTGTTTGGAGCTCGCCGATGGGGATCTAGAAGAAAAAGCATTTTTAGAAGCCAGGATTGTCGTGGCCAGTAT
>CAZJQT010000023.1:0-8395 GCA_964548655.1 uncultured Candidatus Saccharibacteria bacterium | reverse complement strand
CCAAATCAAAAAATACTATGACCGCGAAGCCACGGTCATCCATCCGCCGGTTGATATTGAGCGTTTTACGCCCAAAGGCAATGAGCAGCGTCAGGGTTTTGTGGTGGCTGGACGGCAGACACCTTATAAACGAATTGATTTGGCGGTGACAGCCTGTACACAGCTCAACTTGCCTTTGACGGTTTTAGGTAATGGGCCAGATCATGACAAGCTAGTTAAAATGGCCGGACCTAGCATCAAATTTGTCACCGGTGCTTCAGATAGTCAGATGGCAGATTATTTCCGTAGTGCCCAGGCTTTTATCTTCCCTGCCACCGATGATTTTGGCATTGTGGCTGTGGAGGCTTTAGCTGCCGGAACACCAGTGATTGCCTACAAAGCCGGCGGTGCCTTGGACTATGTCACGGATGGCAAAACTGGATTGTTTTTTGAGCAGCAAACAGTGGAATCTTTGGCCCAAGCTTTGGCATCATTCAACCCCAGTCAGTTTGACGCAGACCTTATTAGCAAACGTGCCGCAGATTACAGTGCCGGGCATTTCAGGTCAAATTTTGCCAAGCTTGACGCTATTTCTTGAGTGACTGTTGTAGCAGAACATTTTGCTGATGATTATCTATTACCGTTTGGACGAAGAAAATTACTACGGCGACCACTACACCTGCTGTTATTAGTATCAAAGCGCCAAAGCCAATATAGACCAGGTTAGTTGTTGTGTTTAGCTTTTTCTTTTGTTGACCAATCTCTTTTTCAAGTTCTTCAAGTTTTGTTATGTCTGTTTGTACCTCTCTCCCTGCGGCCAATGTTTGTTGTGCATCGGCGGCAGTGAGTTGCGTGCTCAGTGTATTTGCCGCTTGTTGGGTGCCTTGTTCGGTTGTAATAATTCTAGCTTTTGCCATTACTCTTTGATTACGTTGAAATAGTATTTATTCCCATCGACTAACTTCTTACCGCCAAAATATGTGCGTAGATAGTATCGTCCTGGTTTATCAAATTTAACTAAATTAAAAATTGCGGCGAATTGTACGTCTCCTTCCACAAGCTCACCACTCAACATGGAGGTGGCAAGTACCTTTTCGTCCTTATCTACAATCTTTATCTCTGTACCTATGGTGCCATTAGGTACATTATTTATTCTCCCGCCTACTCGAAAATTCTGTATGGAGAACTCTAAACCTTTTGTAATAATAAACAGATCAAAACAATTTACATAAGTCCATTTTGAAGAGAACGAATCTTGAATAGCATCGGCGCACAAGAATAAATAAGCTAGCGTTGGCTTCATATATTTACTATTTTCATATGTAAAATTTGCATGAACTTGAGTCTCTCGTATTCTATCCCTATTGGTTAGGAATTGCATGCTTAAGCACCATACCCAACCCCACAACTGCTACTTGCTGTTATGGTATAGTCGCCTGTGGATAGGTTGTGGTTAGGCTGCGTATAGGCTTGGGTAGTCTGTTCAAAACTGCGCTCATTGTCCAATGGTTGCTATACTGAATACCGAATGAAAATACTTGTCACAGGCGGAGCTGGCTTTATAGGTTCTAACTTTGTCCACTATTTATACCAAGAACGGCCTGATTGGCAGATAACCGCGCTGGACGCCCTGACCTACGCCGGTAACAAAGCCAACCTAGAGGGTTTGGATAAGCCCCGTTTTAGATTAATTGAGGGTGACATCTGTGATGAAAAGGTCGTAGACCAGGCAGTAGCAGATAATGATGCTGTGGTCCACTTTGCGGCTGAAACCCACGTGGATAATTCGGTGCACGCGCCCTGGCCTTTCGTTCAGGCCAATATAGTCGGTACCTACCAAATCCTTGAAGCCGTGCGCAAACATAAAAAGCGGCTGCACCATATCTCTACTGATGAAGTCTACGGCGATCTGGAACCAAATGACCCTAAGTTTACTGAATCAACACCATACAACCCATCCAGCCCCTACTCTGCCACCAAAGCCGGATCGGACCACCTGGTGCGAGCTTGGGTCAGGAGCTTTGGCGTCCAGGCAACCATATCCAACTGCTCCAACAATTACGGCCCTTACCAACACATCGAAAAGTTCATTCCACGCCAAGTAACAGAAATACTAGAGGGCCGGCAACCCAAACTATATGGCAAGGGAGACAATGTCCGTGACTGGATCCACGCCCAAGATCACTCAGCGGCCGTACTGGCAATTCTAGAAAAAGGCAAAATTGGCGAGACCTATTTGGTCGGAGCAGACGGCGAAAAGACCAACAAGGAAGTAATTGAACTTATCTTGGAGCTCATGGGCAAAGACCCAAGTGATTATGGGCATGTTAATGACCGCCCAGGACATGATATGCGCTATGCGATTGATAGCAACAAAATCCGCCGCGAGCTAGGCTGGCGGCCAAAGTACACTGACTTCAAAACCGGCCTAGCTGATACGATTGCTTGGTACAAGGCAAATCAAGTTTGGTGGAAGCCACAAAAGCAAGCAATCGAAGCCAAGTATGAGAAAATAGGCAGGTAAAAGAGGATATTATGAAGGGTATTATTCTAGCTGGTGGGTCTGGTACGCGACTTTACCCAATTACTAAAGGCATCTCTAAACAATTGGTGCCAATTTATGATAAGCCAATGATTTATTACCCGCTCAGCACACTGATAAGTGCCGGTATTAAAGACATCTTGATAATTTCTACTCCCCTAGATTTACCTCGCTTTGAACAACTACTTGGTAGTGGCAATCAGATTGGTTGCGAGTTTACATACAAGGTACAGGACGAGCCTCGTGGTCTAGCCGATGCTTTTATTATCGGTGCCGATTTTATTGGTAAAGATAAGGTGGCCATGATTCTGGGTGACAACATTTTCTACGGATCACAAATGGATGATCAGCTAAAAGGATTTACGGATGTCGATGGCGCGGTTGGATTTGCTGCGCCGGTCAAAGATCCCGAACGTTATGGTGTGTATGAATTTGATAAAGACATGAAGGTGATTTCCATTGAAGAAAAACCAGCCAAGCCAAAGTCGCATTACGCTAATGCAGGCCTTTATTTCTGCGATAACGACGTGGTAGAGATTGCTAAGTCCGTTAAGCCTAGTGAGCGTGGGGAAATTGAAATTACATCCGTTCTAAACGCTTATCTTGACAAGGGTAAGCTCAAAGTTTGCCTGCTAGACCGTGGCACCGCTTGGTTAGATACCGGTACTTTTGCCAGCATGAATCAAGCTTCGCAATTTGTCCAAGTTATCGAAGAACGTCAAGGTCTCAAAGTTGGCGCAATTGAAGAAGCCGCCTGGCACCAAGAATTTATTAACGACGAACAATTGGCCAATTTAGCTGAAGGATTAATAAAAAGTGGATATGGCCAGTATTTGCTAGAATTACTGAATGCAAAAAATTAAGGATTGGTCTTTATATCTGTATAG
The DNA here is from genome assembly GCA_964548655.1 of uncultured Candidatus Saccharibacteria bacterium. GTDB lineage: Bacteria > Patescibacteriota > Saccharimonadia > Saccharimonadales > CAZJQT01 > CAZJQT01. Next base: position 4,987 of record CAZJQT010000023.1, on the reverse strand, counting down.
ACACCGTTTGATACGATATTTGTTTGTCGGTGGCACCACTTTCATTATCGATGAAGGCCTATTGATACTGTTGCACGGCAAAGCTAATTTATGGCTACCCTTAGCTCTATTGATAGCTTATACAACTGCGTTTATTTATAATTTTTGGCTTAATCGTTCGTGGGCATTTAACGCTTCGCAAACCAAAAACTTACGCCAACATATTTTCCCATATACTGTTCTATTTTTATTTAACCTAGGATTTACTATTGTTTTTGTTAGTCTGGTGAGCCACGTTTTCAGCTACGCCTTAGCCAAACCGCTAGCTGTCATAATTCAAGTAAGCTGGACGTATTTTATCTACAAAAACATTATCTTTACTGATTCGAAAACTGTTCCTCCGCTAGAGTAATCTTTTTGTATTCCCAAATTTTTCTCAACATAATTGTTCCTAAGTACTTTACGTGTTAGATTTAATGTAAATGAATATTGGGGTTGTGGTTCCGACCTATAATGAGGCTATTAATATTGCTTTGTTATTGAGAGCGCTGAAAAAACAAGCAACAAAGCTGCTTGATGTATCGTTTTTAGTAGCAGTCGTTGATGATAATTCACCAGATGGCACCAGCAAAATTGCCAACAAATTGGGTACAGAGCTAGCAGGCCCTAACTTTAAGGTTGTGGTCATAGACCGAACCAAAAAAGATGGCTACGGAAAGGCTTGTGTTGAAGGCATGAACTACCTTCTTTCCAAAAAAGTAGATTTTGTATTATCGATGGATGCCGACCTATCGCACAACCCCAAATATATAAAGGACTTTGTGGCCGCATCCAAGAAGTATCAGCTTGTAGTTGGATCACGATACGTCCATGGTGGCGCTACGCCGGATTGGCCATTGTTAAGAAAACTGTTGAGTAGATATGGTAACTTCTATGCTAGGTTATTTCTGAACAGAGCTATATCTGATTACACCGGGGGATTTAACCTATACAGTGCCGAGCTTCTGCACGAGATAAACTTAAATAATATTGAATCGAGCGGCTATGGTTTTCTGATTGAGCTTAAATACAAAGCCTCCAATAAAGCTAAGTCGATACATCAAATTCCGATTGTCTTTCATGATAGGTTACACGGCAAATCGAAAATACCTAAAAGTACTCTCACCAAAAACTTTTTCTTGGTACCAAAACTAAGGATGCAGACTAAAAGTATTTAGCTGTTTATTTTTTAGTTTTGTTCTGTCTTTTGGCCACAGAGTAAGTTGTGAAGGCTAATCCTGCCCCAAACGCTAAATAGGCGAAGCTTATGTATGGCGGGGTGTAATTGAATGAGATTGACGAGCGTCCCTCTGGTAGCTTGATCTGCTGGAAAAGACCACCGGCAGTAGAATAGACCGGCGCCTTTTTACCATTAATATTTGCGCTCCAGCCTGACATATAGAGCTCTCGTCTTGTAAGTTCACCTGGCTTAGAACAATTGGTGGTAACGGCGTATCTCGTAGAACTAATGACCGTGCATGAACCGTCGGCCACTTGGAAGTATGGCTGGGGCCTAGGTAGCTGAAAGATCGTATAGAAATTATCACTGTAGACTGGCTTCAGTGAATACTGTTCAGTGATATTGGGCGATAGTAAGGCGTTACGAATAACCACATACTTCACGGCTACATTTTCATAGCCAGACATATTGGCAAAGAATGCCTGAATTGGAGTAATACCATTTGGGTCACTCATATCTACGCCTGTAAATCCCTGTGAGGGTTGGGCATTGGGATTCAAACTACTTGTAATGTATTTATCCCAACTTTGGGAAATTGGCTCGTTATTAGTATTGATGGCCGCAATGCCATAATACGAACCGTAATTGGGCATAATGTAACCGATACTATAGAACCTTGAGTTACCTAAGTTTGCCTGCAAAAACTTAACCGGCTTCAGATCCACTATGGTTGAGCGTGGCGCGGACAGCTGAGGCGCCATAAACATCACCAAGGCATCAGCTAAGACAATAAGTGGAAGTAAAAACTTAAGGTATTTCTTGAAGAAGAAAATACAAACAATCATCACGGCTACACTACCCAAGCTCCAAACAACCGAAAGTGCCAGCCACAAGCGATGATGTGGAGCTAGATATAGATGATGGCCAACACCAATCGCTATAGGAATCAAACATAAAACGATAGCTAGCACTATAAGACCGGCCCAGATAATTTTTTTACCAGCGATTTGGTCAACCTTTTTCCTGCTTAGTAAAGCGTCTAGACCGATCATGGCCAGGATGATAATGGCGAGCTCAATAGTTGGATTTATGTATCTATAAACGGCTACCAGACGCATGCCTGGGATAAAGTTAATGATCGCCGTGGTTCCCGGAAATCCATAAACTCTAGCTATAGCTACTAGTGAGAATATGCCCAACATATAAACAATGGCTCGGTTTTTGCGAGCATGAAAAAACACACCTATAAATGCCAAGAAGGTCATAGAAAGCGTTAAATATCCACCTATGTTATCCCAAAATTGATTGAGGACGCCAGTGTGGTCATAGGAAGCAAACTGAAAGATGGGGCCATAAATATATGGCATCACTAAAGCCGGTAAAACTGAAGGCGGAATGTGATAGACAGATAATGCACCTGAATGACCGCCAATGTTTGCATAAGGCAGGTAATCAACAAATGCCACTAATATGGGGGCGGCTAATAATATGCCAACGACACCGCCACGGATTACCTTTAAACTAAATTCTAGCCATTCTTCGTGTCTGAGCTGAACTGCCCTAACAAGAAACCAAACTCCAGCCAGCATCCCATCAAGAAAGGCGCCTTCCGGAAAGCCTGAATAAAGCGAGAAAGCCAAAGCTAAAGCAATTAATATCCAGCCGCCTTTCTTTTTGATTTTGGCGTGATCTAGAGCTATTTCAACCCCGAGAATTAGTAGCGGTAGAAATGCAATTGGATTAATATTAGCTGAGCCGAACCAAGCCAACGTGCCATTAATAGCAAATAAACTACCGCCGATAATCGATACTAGATCAGAGCATTTCAGTTTCTTTAGTAAATAGTATGTGGCGACCCCTCCAACAAGCTCAAGAACCATATGGAAATACAGCACGCCGGTTGATAGGGCTAGCAACAAATTAAACGGCAAAAACAAAGAAGCCGATTGCATGCCACCAGCCAATGGTGCGCCCACTTGCTCATTGTAATTCCACCATGGCATATGGCCGTGCAAGATAGCGTTAGCCCCGGCGTGGCCAAGGGCTTGGACACCATAGGCATTATTAGGATCGATAGAGCCATAGACACCATAAAGCCCAACGTGAGTAAAAGTAACGGCACCTGAGTATTGATCAATCGGATTACTTTTAAATGCCCCTGATAAATACAATATATTGGCAAATAGGATTACCGCAAAAATTATTAAAGGACCCTTAAATCTCACAATAATTTTTTGTATTGTCATATCAGGCTAAGTTTACTTGAGATATTATTTATAACCAACTGTTGAGGCTGGTTTTGATGTGGATCAATCGATTTATTGAGTTACACTTATTCAATAATGCATAGGATAATAAAGAGTCGGTTGGCTGGACCAATATTGATAGTTGCAGTCGTTTTATTGGCCAACCTAATTTTTTTAAGCGGATTTACTGATGGAAACCCTCTTAATGTTCGATCTCAGCTTTATACCACTAACTCTAAGCAAGTTATCGCCGGCCAATACACCCTAGACCCCAACGACGGCACGATTACCCAGGCTCTTGGCCATACCGCCGCCCAACAAATATTACACGGTCATATGCCCTGGTGGAATTACAATGAGCAAGTGGGCGCACCATTGGCTGGTGATATGCAGTCGGCCGCCTTATTCCCACTAACCATTATTTTAGCCTCGAGTAACGGTTTTTTGTTTTTCCGAATAATTTTAGAAATTGTGGCCGGCTTAGCTACCTACTATTTAATACTAAAATTGGGCATGAAAAGACTTACTGGCGTGGTCTTTGGCGTTGCGTTTGCCCTGAATGGTAGTTTTGCTTGGTTTGGTAGCCCTAATTTTAATACGATTGCCTTTTTACCTCTTCTGCTACTTGGTATAGAAACCGCATATGATAGTGCAGTTCATAATAAAAAAAGAGGTTGGCTATTAATTGTGATCGCTCTGGCACTGGCCATCTATTCAGGCTTTCCAGAAGAAGTCTATCTTGGTGGTCTTCTATTTGGCTTATGGGCAATTGTCCGTCTTGTGCAGTTACGTCACGGCGCCTGGCGGCAATTTTTATTTAAACTACTGTGTGGCTTTGGGTTGGGTGTGTTAATCGCTGCTCCGCTGTTAATTGCCTTCTTAGATTATCTACAGCACGCCTACCTTGGTAGCCACGGCGCGTTCGCTAACGCCGGTTTACCCCTCTCAGCACTGCCGATGTTTTTCTTCCCTTATATTTACGGGAATTTATATCAAAGCGCTTCTTTCAGCCCAGCTGGCGTATTACCTTCCATTTGGGGCAATCTGGGTGGCTATGTAACTCTGTCTTTACTATTCTTTGCCACTTCTAGTTTATTCCAGAAGAATAAGCGAGCCCTCAAAATATTATTAGCAGCTTGGGTTGTGGTCATGATTGCTCGGGTTTATGGCTTACCGTATTTATCTCACCTCCTAAATGTCATACCGCAGATGGGTAAGGTAGCGATTTACAGGTATGTTGAACCAACCGTTGAATTAGCCATCATTTTGCTGGCTGCTTTTGGCTTTGACCAGCTTGTAGATGCTAAAAAAATAAATAAAAGATCTGCTCTATGGAGTGTTGCTGTCTTGCTTAGTATAGGTACGGCCTTACTGATAATTGCCGAACGTCACGTTCAAATATTTTCAACTTCAGCACCCCTAAGTATCACGATAACTTTAGCTTGGAGTATTGGCTGTATTGCCTTAATAATAGCTTCGTTATTTGCCCCGACAAATTATCGAAAAGCAATTTGTTCTGTGGTAATAGTTTCTGACGTGTTGT
>CAZJQT010000022.1:0-8421 GCA_964548655.1 uncultured Candidatus Saccharibacteria bacterium | reverse complement strand
TCCAATAGCATTAGATGTGTTTGCGTGCCGTCACCAACCAGTTTTAGTTTGTGTGATATTAACGCAGCCGCAAGAGCATCGGCGTTTTTGCGAATTTGTTTGATGTAAGTTTCGTAGCCTGGCTGGGCAGCTTCCTTGGCGGCTATGGCAATGGCCGCAGTCGTGGCATTGTGTGGGCCACCCTGCAGGCCCGGTATTATGGCTGAATCAATCTTAGTGCCCAGCTTTGGATCTTTTTCTAAACCACGTTTTGTAACTAGGATCATGGCCCCGCGTGGACCCCGAAACGTTTTATGAGTAGTACTCATAATGACATCAGCGTACGGCACTGGTGAGGGATGTTCGTTGGCTAATATAAGGCCGGTAATATGTGATACATCGGCCACCAGCCAGGCCCCGACCTCATCGGCAATTTCTCTAAATTTCTTAAAATCTAGCTCGAATGGATAGGCCGTATTGCCAGCGACTATTACTTTTGGATGGTGTTGTGTTGCCAGACGGTGAACTTCGTCAAAATCAATCCGAGCGTTTTTATCAACGCCGTACTGAACCGGGTTGAAATACTTGCCTGAAAACGTTACTTTAGGATGCCCGTGGGTTAGGTGGCCACCCATAGCTAGCTTAAGCCCCATCAGTGTGTCACCAGGCTCCATCAGCGCAAAGTAGATAGCGCTGTTGGCTGGTGAGCCCGAATAGGGCTGAACATTGACATAGGGCACATCGAAAAGCGTTTTGATACGGTCTTGAGCCAGCAGTTCAATCTTGTCAATTATCTGATTGCCTTCGTAATAACGATGATCGGCATAACCTTCAGAGTATTTGCTATTCAAACAGCTAGACAGAACCCCACGGACTTCGTCCGATGAATTATTTTCCGATGGAATCAAGCCAATCATCTCAATTTGGCGTTCTTCTTCGGCTTTAACCAAATCAGCAATTTGTTTGTCTGCCATAGATTCCCTTTTCTATCCTAATTTTAACAGTTTTTCTTGGGTTATATAAAGTATTGCAATTTATATCACCAGCAGTATAATAATCTGGCAATGTTATCCACCAACGAGAAGATTGGTCAATTAATTTACCAGATACGACAAGATAGAGGCCTGACGCAGGCTGAGTTTGCTCGCAAACTCAAAACCAGTCAGAGCGCTGTTAACCGTATAGAGCACGGCAAACAAAACCTGAGCTTAGAAACCCTTGGGCGTATCAGTGATGTCCTGCAAAAACCCTTGATAAGTATTGGTGGCAGCGCCGTTAATCTGCGTGTTGAAGGTGGCTATGAACTACATGGCAGTATTGCTGTTAAAACCTCAAAAAACGCTGCTGTTTGTTTGCTAATGGCAACTCTGCTCAACAAAGGCACAACCCGCTTCAAACAAATGCCGCGGATTGAAGAAGTTAACAGGATTATTGAGGTTTTAGTCAGTATTGGCGTTAAGGTTAAATGGCTAGCCAATAACGATCTAGAGCTTAAACCACCAGAAAAACTCGCCCTAGAACACATGGACGCTAACGCCGCCCGCAAAACGCGTAGCGTGTTGATGTTGCTCGGACCATTAATGCATTTGTTTGATGAGTTTAAAATTCCTTATGCCGGTGGTTGCAAACTAGGCACGCGTACCGTGCAGCCACATTTGTTTGCCATGGAAGAATTAGGTGTCGATATTATCGCTACTCGTGGCTCCTACCATGTAAAAGTTGATAAACACCCATCTAAGCAAATAGTACTTTATGAGTCCGGTGACACCACCACCGAGAATATCTTGATGGCAGCAGCCAAATTCGAGCAAGAAATCGTCATCAAAATGGCCAGCGCCAATTATATGGTGCAAGATTTGTGCTTTTTCCTAAAAAAACTTGGGGTCAAGATTGAAGGTATTGGTACTTCTACTCTAAAAGTAACTGGGATAAAGAACATTAAGAAAAACGTTGTTTACGCGCCCAGCGAGGATCCGATCGAGGCCATGACCTTTATCGCCGCCGCCGTTACAACCAATTCAAAAATTACCGTCAAGCGCAGCCCAATTGAATTCCTAGAATTAGAATTGCTGAAACTCAAAAAAATGGGTCTCAAGCTAGAGGTTAGCGATTATTATAAAGCCGAAAACAGCCAGACTAATTTGGCAGATATTACCGTGCACAAACACAACGGCGAGCTAGTCGCCCTGGAGGAAAAGATCTATGCCCGGCCTTACCCGGGGCTCAATATAGACAATTTGCCTTATTTTGTGCCGATCGCGGCCATGGCTAAAGGCCGCACTCTAATACATGATTGGGTCTACGAAGAACGCGCTCTTTACTACACCGAGCTTAAGAAGCTCAATGTCAACGTAACATTGGCTGATCCGCACCGAGCATTCGTGGATGGCCCAACAAAGTTCAGTGCCGCTGATATTGTCTGCCCACCTGCCCTGAGACCAGCCGTGCTGTTACTGATCGGCATGTTAGCTGCACCTGGTGTGTCAATACTTAGAAATGTTTATTCAATCAACCGTGGCTATGAAGATCTAGCTGAGCGATTGAATAGTCTTGGCGCTCACATAACAGTTCTCAACGAACTATAAATAAAACTTCCCCGAATTTCGGGGAAGTTTTAAGTACTTCAGAAATAGTAAAACTATTTCTTTGGTGACCAGCGGTCTACTACGCCCATTGTGACGTTGCCAACAACCATGTAGGCAACCATCGCAAACAGGGTAGTAAATTCCAGAACGTACTTGCTGCGGACAGCAACCGCCGGGAAAATCCCGCGGAATGGCTGAACCAATACGGCAGTATTGTCGTAAAGCCAGCTGACAAAACCATTGCCACTGCCTTCTGCTCCAAAGATGCGGAACACAAAGCGTAGTGCTAGTGCTACCAAAACAACGACCACGAACCACTCAACAGCAGTTCGCGCCATCTCTTTGGGCGATTTTAATTGTACATTCATGTGGTTTCTCCCTCCACTTATGTTTGTAACTTTAGAATAGTACTTGATTGCGTAAAATGCAAATACATGTGTGGACAAGTCTTTACGCTTATGTTTACCTGTTTAATGGACTTTTGAATAAAAACAGAGGTCATCTGATATAATAGCCATGGTTTTAAGATACGGGCTAGGCGGGATTCGTATATCGGCTAATATATCAGTTTTCCAAACTGAGGAGACCAGTTCGACTCTGGTATCCCGCACCAGCCCCGGTAGCTCAGCGGATAGAGCAGGACGGTTCTAACGTCAAGGTCGGGGGTTCGAATCCCTCCCGGGGTACCAGCGGTTGGTATGGTCTTTGACCATGGCGCCCGCCGGTTTTTTTGTAGGATTCGAACGGTGAGCCCTGATGGGCTCAGCCGCCTGAAACCCCTCGCATTAGCAGGAGGTGAGCGAAGCGAAGGTCGAATCCCACCGCGTACAATATCGTATATAATATTTGTAATGCAGGCAGCACAACAAAAAGTTAAAAAACCTTTGACTTTAAAAAGAGCACTCATATACGTTTTTTTGACGTTTTTTGCGCTAATTATTGGCTGGCTAATTTATGTAAGCGTTCGGGCGTTACCATTAGTAAAAGACACATTGTGCTCACCTGATTTAAATGGTGGCAAACAAAACGCCTGCGAAAAGTAGCTAGCTTAACTGATTAACCCTAATTAGAGTTCTAACTTCTGCAACAATGGTGCACCAAATCGCCTATGGTTGCACAGAACGTTGGTTAGAGGATAATTATTATATGCGCGAAATAGAAGGAGCAGAACATCTAGAATCCTTTGAGGTTGTACAAGCAGCACTAGCTCAGGAAGTTCTCCATCTACTTCAATGCCAGCGTTGTGCCAGACTGGTGTTGGAGTATGCAGCAGCTCGCGAAGTTACGCCGTTTGAACAAATGTCTCGCGAAGAATAACAGTTCTAACCTTGCTCAGCGTGCTGTACCAATCCAATCGATAGATCAGGGCTGTGAAGCAAAGAGCGTGTCCTGAACTTCGCTCTTATTAGAATCGACCGCTTCACCAGAATAGTGAGGTGTACCGCTTATAGAGCCATCGTTGTGAACTGCTAATTGCAAAACCCAGACAATTTTTTTGGTGTTTGGATCCAGATAGACTATGGCCATTTCAGAGGTTGAGCGTTCTTCATCTGAGCTTTGCTCCAGAGTACGCAGTCCCGAACCGCCTTCACTGCCGGGGTTTACACCTATAATCTGGTTATTGGCGTCTTTAATAACCGCAAATGCGTGAGTATGAAAATCAAAAAATATTTTGTTGGTCTCGTGGCCCATAACTTCACGTGCCGCGTCAATTGCCGCCGGATCATGGGCTGCAATAAAATCAGGGTTATCGATCAAAGCTTGCTGACCAATTGCCTCGCCTTGGTGTTTGACCATTTCATCTTCAACTGAGTAAGTCGGCCGGCTGGCGGCGTCTGGAGTAAAGCGTGGATCTGGCGCCGTGGTGATACTAAATTCCATCGGCCCACTCGGACCATCGGCCTTAACATGTATGGTACCTAGTTGATTGCCAACATAATTATTTGGGTATTGGCTTAATTGGCTGGGGAATGATTGAGGGTCATGGTTGCCAAAAAGATCAAATTCAGGAATGGTCACCAATGAAGGGTTGTCGTCGGGGCACGCTGGTGTGCTGAATGCTTCTGGCTCCCAGGTTTGCCCCCATTCAAAATAATCACCACCGCGAACCCCAAAAACAGGATGAAATGTATCAACCAGTAAAGCCTCGCGATGAAATACGCACGGCCTGGAATGAGCATCACCAGTTACCAGCATCGGTATTAAGCCATCTTGCTGGCCAGGCAAGGCTCCAACGTTTTTGCTAATTTTAGCCAGATTATCTAGCCAAGTCGTCAGTTGAACACTGTTTTCTTTGTATTTATCGAAATTGCTTGTCGTGGGCAGGATCAGGCGATAAACAGAACTCGCCAAACCTTCATAGCGCAGCTTGTAGAACGCAAAGTCATGTTGAGTAGTTTCAGTCACTATGCCGGCGTAAGCGGCTACGCCTATAGGCATTATGGCAGCCGCAGCCGCATAACGTTTTAATTCTTTAGATATGCTAGAGTCCTTGCGTCCTCTGGCTAGTAGATATCTATAAAGATTAGTGTCTATTAGAGCTTCCGTAGTAATCGCCGCAAGGGCAGCGCCTCCCAAAAAACCTAAGGCTGCTTTAAATCCAGCTATGTCAATTAAGTGCTGAATTTTATCTTTGGCCTGTAGTTCCAGTTCTTTTGGAGTGAGTGTGCCGTTCTGCACGCCCTCTTTAACATTTTGAGGTGCGTTCTCGTCTATTTCATTTAATCTAAATCGTATGCCGATTGGTCCATTACTGGCATCATACCAAGCCGAGCCAGCTGAAATATTGGCTGAGGCATGACCGTGTATATCTGGTACAATTTTGGCGTCAATTACACCCGCTTCTATTCGGCCATCCGTGGACCAATGATCTTGTAGAGTATCCATGCCTGCTATCCCCCCGAGCAAGGGATTACCTGCTCGCATAGTCCACATAAGGGCAGTAGCGCCAATACGCAAAGACTTACGTAGTGGTCTGTCTAGAGCGGCCGTTTTGTCTTGCAAGTCAATTAGTCTTTGCTGCTCTCTATCGCCAAAAATGCCATCTTTAAGGACTCCTGCCGGCATTTTACCGCGACCGTTAGCGTAGGATTCCGCTAGCTTGCCGGGTAAATCCTCGAACAACTTAGGAAATTTTGGACCGTTTGGAATGCCGCTAGATAGCTCAGGGTTCTCCGCTATAAACTCCTGAGTTCTTTCTTCAGTGATTGCCATTACTTTTAGTATGCTCGCCAGTTATTTGTTGATGCAAGCATAAGAAAAACAACGTAAAAATGAACCTTTCTTGGTTTTTAGAGCTTTACACAGTATAATCACCCCTGTTGTGGTGCCTGTAGCTCAGTTGGTTAGAGCGTCGGGTTGTGGTTCCGAAGGTCGGGAGTTCAATTCTCCTCAGGCACCCCATGTCTAACGAATAATCTTAAAGGGTTGTATGCTAAAAAGCGTTTTTCAGTTTCTAGAGAAGTATAAACAACTCCAACTAGTGGTCCTGAGTATTATAGTTGGTGGCGCGTTGGACGTTACCTCACACCACACTGCGGCCCACTTGGTGTTGGGTATCAGTGCTATCGCCAATGTCTTCCCTTTGGCCTGGGGTATGATAGAAGACTTTCGTGGTGGCAGTTATGGCCTAGACATTTTGGCCATCACAGCCATAGTCAGCGCGGTTTTGTTGCACGAGTATTGGGCAGCCATGGTGGTAGTCCTAATGCTGACTGGTGGTGAAGCTCTGGAAGATTACGCCGAGGGTCGTGCCAAAAACGAGCTGAGCGAGCTACTTAAACGCAAGCCTAAAAAAGCTCATTTACTGCGCGGTACCACCCGAACGGACGTGCCGGTCAGTCAAATAAAGGCTGGCGACAAGCTAGTCATTTTGCCTGGAGAGGTAGTGCCAGTTGATGCCGAAGTTATAGAGGGCGCTTCTAGTTTTGATGAATCAAGCCTAACTGGTGAGAGTTTGCCGGTTGTCAAACAGATTGGCGACAAACTACTCAGCGGTTCGGTAAATATAGAGGGCGCTATCACTGTTAAAGCCCTGCACACTGCCGCCGACAGCCAGTACGAACAAATTATTAAGTTAGTCAAAGCGGCTGCCTCCAGCCAGTCACCCTTTGTACGCTTGGCAGACCGCTATAGCATCCCTTTCACGGCCACGGCGTTTATTATTGCTGGCTCAGTCTGGTTTATGACTGGTCATGCCATCAGATTCTTGGAGGTCATCGTTGTAGCTACGCCTTGCCCGCTACTATTGGGTGCGCCGATTGCTCTAATATCTGGTATGAGTCGGGCAGCCAAACATGGCATAATTGTCAAGAATGGTGCAGCTATGGAACGCTTAGCCGAAGTACAAACGGTAGCATTTGATAAAACCGGGACGCTAACACGCGGTGTGCCAGTCGTAGACAAGATCCAGACTTTTAATAATTTCAAGGCTGATGATGTCTTGGCCTGCGCCGCGGCTCTGGAAAATAACTCCAACCACGTACTAGCCAAGGCGATATTGACAGCAGCCGATCAAAAGAAGCTTGGTCATAAACCAGCCAAGCAAGTAAAAGAATCGTCCGGCCGTGGACTTAGCGGTAGGGTTGGTGGCAAAGTTGCCTTGCTGGGCCGCTTAAATTATTTGCAAGATGAAGGCGTTAGATTGCCAAAAGCTAAATTGTCGGTAGAAAAAACTGCTACTTATGTCGCGATAAACGGTGAGCTGGCCGGTGTAATAACTTTTGTTGATGAGATCAGACCGCAGACAAAGCCAATGTTACAGCGCTTAAAAGCTGTTGGTATCAAACAAATATTGATGGTAACCGGTGATAACAAAGCAGTTGCTCAGGCTATCGCCAAAAAGTTTGGTATCAATAGCGTGGTGGCCGAGGCCCTGCCTGGCGATAAAATCCGGGCTATAGAAGAAGTTAGTGCCAAGCCTATTGCCTTTGTCGGAGATGGCGTCAACGACGCGCCTGTTTTAACGGCTGCTGACGTGGGCATAGCCCTGGGTGCCCGCGGCTCGACAGCTGCTAGTGAATCAGCCGATGTTGTCATCATGCTGGACGACGTTGGCCGGGTAGCTAACGCATTTGAAATTTCTAAACGAACTTTCTTCATCGCCAAGCAAAGTATCTTAATAGGCATTTTCATTAGTCTTGGTTTAATGGGTGTGTTCGCCACTGGGCACTTCAAGCCGGTACTAGGAGCCGCCCTACAAGAAGTGGTTGATGTAGCAGTAATTTTCAATGCCCTGCGAGCCCACGGCAGTTTTAGAAAAAGTGAAGTAGTCCAATAGTCAGTAACGGCACAACAATATTGTCTAGACCGCGTGGTGAGATATTCTCAGCAATTGTTGTCGCCGCCGGAATGATAGCTAACACGTATGGCAAGACAGAGGCATGAAAACCAGCTGGACTAAGTGCAACCAGCCAAGTCATTATAGCGATGGAAGTAAATAGAAACACCGCCGTTCCTAGAATGCTTTTGGTATGTCCAAATACTTTGTATGGTCCTAGGTTGTAGTGCCTGCCGATTAGGCCAGCCAAGCCGTCAGCTAGACCAATTTGCAGCATTGCGGCGGCAAAGACCCATTTATTAGTTGTGAGTAGGCTGGCTAGGCCAATACCAACCGGAAACAGTAATGCCCCTGAAGTTAGGCGATCAGTTGTATGGATAGATTTGCCTAGTTTGAATTTGTTAGTAAAAACGACGCCAGCCAGCAAAACAAACGATAAAAGTGTGATAGTTTTGAAGCTTAAGAAAAACGGCCAGCTTGCGACCCAAACGGCGCTCAAGATATGGGTAAATTTGCGGCCAGCCTCAACTCTCAGTAGCTTAATGTGCCACATTGCCTCTGACGAGACCACAATCAAAC
>CAZJQT010000021.1:0-9002 GCA_964548655.1 uncultured Candidatus Saccharibacteria bacterium | reverse complement strand
AAGCGTTATTGTCTTTTAACCCCTGTTTTGTTACACTGCGGCGGTACTTGCCGACATAGCTCAGTGGCTAGAGCGGCTGTTTTGTAAACAGCGGGTCGTGGGTTCGAATCCCTCTGTCGGCTCCAGCTTAAACTTGTACTTACGCTTCCGTAAATAGGTTAATGTATTTACTTCCAGCTTCAGACAAGTCTTACGCTTTCCATCGCAAGAATCCTCTCTTGCGATGGGGTTACAATATAAATCATCAAACCAAGCCTTGGCTGTTTGATGATTTGAAAGGAGATGGCTTGGTGAGATAACTAATAGTATCGAGCAAACTTGTTTTATCGATACTACGGTTATCACACCATCACACATCGACGTGCAGGGGTAGTGAAGCGGTCAAACACGTCTGACTGTAAATCAGATGGCTCAGCCTTCGGGGGTTCGAATCCCTCCCCCTGCACCAAATTCATGAGATACTGGGTGGGTGAATATTTTGAAAATTGCCGTTTTATCTTTAGTTGCTGTCGTCCTTATTGGTTTGGTTTTCATGATTGTGCTTGGTACTCAAAAGACACACAAGGTTGAATCTAGCCCAAACCAGAAGCTGTTTTTGGGTGGTAAAATCCCAAATCCCAGTCCTGACGGTTTTTATAGGGGTCATGCCTTCACAGGTCTTGGCAAAGATTGGCAAGGCAAGGTTTTCAACGCTAGCCAGCAGACTGGTGTCAATAAATTTGCCTATGGTGAAAGATACATTTTTAAGACATCTGAAGCAGTAGGTTTGCGTGACAAGAACTTAAAGGTGCTCAGAATTGACTATGACCAACCCGGTAACCCCTGGTGGTTGAAATTTGTCGTAGATGAAATAGTAGAAACCAGCCCTGGGCACTATCTGGGCAAAGTCCATCTAAAGGTTATTCCTGGAATGCCATTTACGCTGACTTATTTTGAGCTGACTAAATAACTACCCGTTTGGCGCGGTTGATGCGCTTGGGTTTGCCGGCTGGCACAATTAGTTTATGAATTTTTTGCTCTAACAGATCGGCTTCTGCTGCCATACCTGCCCCGCGGTAGGCGTTCATCAGTAATGAATAGCTTTCTTTGTTAGGTTCTAGCTCAACAGCCCGCTCCATCTCTTGGATCATAAACTTGGTATTACCCATCTTTTCTTGCACCTTGGCATAGGCAATGTGCCTAGCGGCTAGCTCTTCTTCTAGTTTGAGTGCTTCCTCAAAAGCTGTAGCAGCCTTGGGGTAATTCTCTGTTTCATAATAAATAAGCCCAAGGTTATGCAAACTAGAGGCAGACGGGTCAATGCTGCTGGCAATCTCAAAACAGTCGATAGCGTCTTTATACTCTTTTTGCTTGGCATAGAGAATGCCTAAGCGGTTGTAAGCTGCAGCGTTTTTTTCATCAATTTTCAGGATAGTTAGTAGGGCTTTTTCAGCACGCAAAAAACGGTTTTCGCGCATACCTTGGTGGGCAATGTCCCACAGCCGGCCAACTTTATCGCTAATTTTACGGGGAATCGGAGATAGGTCTTCTTCCCTAACTTTACTACTACGCAAAGCCAAAATGCCAAAACCTAAGACTAGGGCAAGTTCATACATGCGAGCTTAATTATACTATATGCTGAGGAACAGATTGGTCAGTACCAATTTGGTCGAGACATTTTTGGCTATCTGCTTCTGGGCATTGTTGACTGCTGATACCAAATTTAAGTAGGTTTTGGAACGTACCGCATCGCCACTGCTGGTCGCTAACTTGAGCCCAGATTTTGTGATGCATAGCAAACCTTCAAGTAGAACATTGACCTTACTCGGCTCATTTAACTGATTGATTAGAGCAAGCCGTTCGTAACGGTTGGCTTTCAGGAGGTTTTTTGCCTCGTTTATGGCTGCTAAAAGCTCATGCTCTTGATCATTATCAAGCAAAGCTAGTGCCAAGCCCGCCCTCCCATCGCTGATGTAGTAGGCTTGCTCGATTAATTTGACTTCATGTTCTTTGCCTAATGTAGTCTTCAGAACGTCTAGGCTCAGCGGTAACACTTCAATTGTCTGGACACGCGATCTTATAGTTGCCAGTAAAGCCTGGCTGTCACTGGCTGTTAGGATGACAGCAGTATCAGCTGGTGGCTCTTCTAGATTCTTGAGTAGTGAATTTTGGGCTTCAGTGGTCATGGTATCAGCATCTTCTATGATAATTACGCGCCTGAGTGAGTTCTTACCCACAGTTTTGCGCTTTAGAAAGTCATTGATAGACCTAATTTCATCAATGCTAATTGTCTTGTTGGCTGGGGCTATACGGAGTAAATATGGGTAGTTTTCTAAGTTCTGGTTACGAAGTAGCATTTGCGCCAGGTAAAGGGCAGCAGCGGCTTTACCCGAGCCCTTGGCGCCAGCTATCAGAACTGCCTGAGACTGGTTGTCAGCCATCTGTTTCAGGCCAAGTTCAGTACGGGGGTGCAATATTAGTTTCATGGCAATTTGATGTACTTAGTAAATTCTTCTGGAATAGGAGCCTCAAAGTTAGTCTTGCCCCCTTCTGGCAGTGCAATATTCAGCTTCCAAGCGTGCAAGTATAATCTGTCGGCAGTTTCACCGCCGTATAAAACATCACCAATTATTGAGTGACCGATATGCTTCAGGTGAACGCGCAGTTGATGGGTGCGGCCAGTTTTAGGTTTTAGCTCAAGCAAGCTGTAGTTGTCGTTGGTTTGGATAACCTTATAGATGGTCTGAGCTGATTTACCGGCTGACCCGGGCCTGAATTGAGCTGGCATTTTGGGGTTACGTTCCAGCGGAACGTCAATAAGACCTTCTGATAGTTTTGGTTGACCAAGCACGATTGCTAAGTATGTCTTTTCGACTTTATGGACTGAGAATTGTTTCTGTAGAAAACTCATAGTTGAGTGGTTCTTGGCGCAGATCATCACGCCGCTAGTTGCCCTGTCCAACCGGTGCACAATACCAAAACGTATGTCACCAGATTTGCCGCCTAGTTTCTGTCGCAAAAAACTTGCCACACTGGCTTCATTGTGGAATTTAGATAAAGCATGGCTAAGAATCCCGGCTGGTTTATTGATAACCAAGACATTTTTGTCTTCATAAATAATCGGCAAGTCTAGTTCTGGCACCTTACCTAGCTTGTTAAAGTCCGTCAGAATCTTTACTTTATCGGTTTTTTTTAGCTTGTAGCTAGCCTTTTGCTGAACTTTATTAACCAACACCTCACCGTCATCAATCAGTTTTTGCAAATAACCGCGGCTGATTTCTGGATGTAAGCGGCTCAAGTAGTGATCTAAGCGCTGACTGGTGGACTCGGGAGTGTCTGTCATATTGACTAACGCAGGCCGACGGCCTTTTGGACTTTGGCTAGCTTCATGTTGGCTTGTTCGTTCATTAGCTGTTCACTGGTTTCCAGTTTGGCTAGAATAGCCTTGTCGTCAATTTTGGCTAGTTTGTCAGCAAAGTCATCTAGAAAATTGGCTACCAGATCAGCCACGGCTTCTTTGAGTGCTCCATACTTGACTTGGCCGATGAATTTATTAGGGTCACCACCCAGTAACTTATACATATCCAGTAGATTGCTAACTCCTGGCCTCGTCTGGTAATCATATTCAATTTTGCTTAGGCTGTCGGTGATAGCGCCCATGATTTTGGCGTGAGCTATTTCCGGTGTGTCGCCCAGGAATATTACGCCCTTGCCAGTCTCGTCAGATTTACTCATCTTTTTCAGCGGGTCAATTAAGTCACGGATCCGCAAACCTTGATCTTTGTTAAAGAATTTATGTTGCTCAGCAACGGGTTTTGGAACTGTAAACAAATTGCCAAACTGCTTATTCATGCGCTCAGCGATGTCACGCGTAAACTCTATATGTTGTGTTTGGTCATCGCCAACCGGCACATATATAGCGTCATAAAGCAATATATCGCATGCCATCAGGACTGGGTAGTCAAATAGGCCAACACTGACTCGATCAACATTTAATTTGGCTGATTTATCTTTAAACTGGGTCATTCGGCTCATTTCACCAAAACCTGTGAAGCTATTGAGAATTATGGTTAGCTCGCTGTGCGCCGGAACATAACTTTGACGGTAGATATGTATGTTGGCATTGTCCAAAGGCAGTCCAGCGGCTACAAAAATACGCAGGTTCTGCATTATTTGATCATGCAGCTTGCTGTGGTCTATAGGAGTTGTGAAGCTATGTAGATCGGGCACAAACATACTGACCTGGTACTCAGCAGAGTGTTTCTTTGCCAGGTCAATCAGTGGATACATTGCCCCAAAAATATGACCAATATGCAGGTCGTTATTGGCCCTCAGGCCAGTTAGGATGACTGGTTTACTCATTATCATGAATTATACCTTAATATCTTCAGTTAAATCAGGTAGTTCGACAACTATTTCTGGCCGCAGAGAAACAAGACCAAGGTCCTGAACAACTTCCAGACATGTCCTGGTTTCAGTTAGATCCCGCTCCACTTTTCTTTCCTGTAATATTTCTCTTGCTTCTTTCTCGGACAACATATCATCTCCTAATTAAAAAACCGCCTCTCGGGCGGTTCGTTTGATTTATTAAAAACTAAAGTTAACTAGCCGCCTGCTTGGAGTCGGTAAACCAGAAAACTGAGTTATAAGTCATTTTTGACATAAGTGTGAATATAACAATATTTCTTCAAAAATACAAGTTAAAGTAAAATCCTAGGTCCATCATAGACTACGGGCCTTCCCATCGAGCATCCTTTGCGTTCTGTGCCTGTAATAGTCCCATAGGCCATATCAACTTGTGTCTGTGCGTCTTTGAGTGCATGTAATTCGCGAATCTCTTCAACGGTTGGCATCAGCGTCCAAAAACCCATGTGGCTTCGTTCGTAGAAGCTATCTTGCATCTTAGAAATTCGACTATCTAATTCACTACCTATTTCTCTAAGATCGTATGAAGCATTGCTACGTTCATAGGCTTGCCAAAAAAGTTGTTCGTTTGTAATATCTTCTGACAATTGACCAAATTCTCCAGTATTCTCCATCGAATTCCCCTTTAGATTGTTATATCATAAAATATCTTAATGGAAAAGAGTGGCCCGAGACTTGGATTCATTCCAAGCCCGGCGCGATGAGAAAAACCGTAGGTTTGTCTCATAAGCCAGCGAAGCGCGGCGCCTAGCGCTTGGTGAACTGGCGTTGTTTGCGGGCGCTCTTGAGTCCGAACTTCTTGCGTTCTTTCTCGCGGGGATCACGACCTAGCATGTCAGCTCGGCGCAGAGTACTCTTGAGGTCTTCGTTCATAAGCGCCAAAGCTTTAGCAATACCCAGTCTAATGGCATCAGCTTGGCTAGCGTGTCCACCGCCCTTAACTACGGCGCTAACGTCATATTTATTCTCAATTTCCAGGACTGTAAATGGCTTATTCAGCTCGTGAATCAGGAACTTGCTATCCGCAAAATACTCGGCTGCAGGCATCTTATTGATAGTTATAACACCTTTGCCGCCTAGTAAACGGACACGAGCGGTTGAGCTCTTGCGTCGTCCTAACGCGTAATGATACTTAGCTTCTGCCATTATTTAGCTTCCTTTAGGTTTAGTAGTTGCGGTTTCTGGGCTTCGTGGCCATGTTGGTCGCCACCGTAGATCTTCAATCGATTCAAACGCTCAGCGCGCAGTTTGTTGACTGGCAACATGCCGCGGATGGCGTTCTTAACAACCTTGGTTGAGTCTTTTTCCATCTGTTGACGTTGGGTTACCTCGGTCAAGCCACCCGGAAAACCGCTGTGACGGTAAAACATCTTTTGATCAGCTTTTTTCCCGGTCACAACCAAATTGTCAGCATTTATAACTATGACGTAGTCGCCACAATCAATGTGTTTGGTGAATTGCGGCTTGTCTTTGCCGATCAATAACTTAGCGGCTTGAGTAGCTAGACGGCCAACTGGGATTTGGCTGGCGTCTAGAACATACCAAGCCCTTACGACGTCGGCTGGTTTGGCGCTATAAGTTTTCATTAGCGGTCACCCCTTCTGCCAGTACGCTTCGCAGCCTGAACACTAGTAGCGTGGAGTTTACCTGAACGGCCGGTTGAAGCTACTGGTTTGGCTGCAGTCGTTGATTTCTCTTCGGTTACTTCTTTATCAGCTGGTTTGTTAGCAGTCTCTTTATCAACCTCTTTAGGCTTAACAACGTCATCAACAAAGCTGACTTTGGCCATTTGAGTATTATCGCCGCGGCGCAAGGTTGTGCGCTCGATGCGCAGATAACCACTGTTGCGGCTCTTTAGCTTAGGAGCAATCTCGTCAACTAGCTTATGAGCACTCTCTATGGTTTGCAGACCACCAATAACCTGACGGCGATTGTGTAAATCACCTTTCTTAGCCTTGGTGATGAGCTTTTCAACATAAGGCACGATTTCTTTAGCTTTCGGTAGAGTAGTTTCAATAGACTCGTACTTGACCAAAGAATCGGCTAGGCCTTTAATCAAGGCCCGACGTTGATCGGTCTCGCGGTGGAACTTTTTACCGACGTATCCGTGCCTGTGCATTACTAAAGCTCCAACTCCGCCATCTTTTGCTTAACTTCTTCTAAAGCTTTGCTGCCGAAACCTTTTAGCTCCTTGAGCTCAATGTCGCTTAAGGAGAACAAGTCTTTAAAGGTGTGGATGTCATTGTTAATTAGCGCGTTAGTAGTGCGGGCTGACAGGTTTAGGTCCTCAATAGGTGTCATCAGCTCGGCACTTTCATCACTTTCGGTGTCGCCTGGCTCGTCTTTGTCAGCAGTTAGCGCCGCAGCGGTTTCAACCCTGGTTTGGCCAGCTAGGGCGGTATATTGGTTGATTAGTATGGCAGCGGCTTCTTCAAAAGCGTCACGTGGGCTCAATGAACCGTCAGTGTCAATAGTGATAACCAAACGGTCAAGGTCAGTAATCTGACCGACACGGGTGTTCTCTACCTTAAAACGTACGCGGATAACAGGGCTAAAGACGGCGTCAAGCGCGACAAAATCGCTAGCTTTCTTAGCCGCACCTTCGTCGATGGTACGGTAACCGCGGCCAGATTCAACGACAACGTCCATGACAAACTTGGCTTTGTCATCGTCTAGAGTGGCAATTAATTGGCTAGGGTTAACAACTTCGACATCAGCAGTAGTCTTAATATCTTTGGCTGTAACTTTGCCTTTGCCGGACTTAACAATCCGCAAGGTTTGTGGCTCATCGCTGAAAGATTTGAAACGAATTAGTTTGAGATTCATCATGATGTCAACGACGTCTTCTTTGACGCCCTTGACAGTTGCAAACTCGTGGCTAACACCTTCAATCTTGAATGAAGTTATAGCGGCGCCATTAATGCTTGACAGCAGCACGCGTCGTAGGCTGTTGCCTAGTGTCATGCCGTAACCAGTGTGCAAAGGTTCTACGCTAAAGGTTGCTTTGGTTGGGTTGTGGTCGTCAATTTTGACGATTCCTGGTGTATGAATGTGTTTTGACATATTATCTCGCCTCCTTAGCGTGAATAGTATTCGACTATTAATTGATCATTTATATCTGGCTCCGCATCATCCCTGGTTGGGACCCCAGTTATCGTTATAGTTAACTTCTTCCGCTCCACCTTCATCCAAGCCGGGATGGCGCTAGGCGCTGGGCTGGTATCATCAATTTTCTTGAAGTATTCAGTTTGTTTACTGTGGTCACGCACAACTAGCACATCGCCAGCCTTAACTCTTAGTGATGGGATGTCAAAACGTCGGCCGTTGAGTGTAAAGTGGCCATGGCTAACTAGCTGTCTAGAAGCGCGGCGGCTTGGCGCCAAACCAGCCCTATAAACAGCGTTATCTGCTCGACGTTCCAAAAGTTCTAGCAGCATAGCGCCAGATTGGCCACGGCTGCGTGAGGCTTCCTTCATAAGTTTGCTAAATTGACGCTCAAGTAAGCCATAAAGTCGCTTTACTTTCTGCTTTTCACGCAGTTGGATAGCAAACTGGCTTGGCTTGTTAGGACCGCGCATAGTATTGAGCTGACCAGGTAATGCAGTACGCTTGATCAGGATCTTGTGCGCCTTAGGATGCAGAGCATAGCCTTCACGGCGCGACATCTTGGCAATTGATTGGTTTTCTTTAGCCATTAGACTCTCCTAGCCTTTCTAGGCCGTACGCCACCGTGGGGAATGCCAGTTACATCTGTAATGCTATCAACCATAATGCCTAGGTTCTGCAGGCTTCTAATAGCCGCTTCACGACCTAGACCAATACCTTTTACGTAAACATCGACTTTGCTCAGGCCATAAGTTTGCTTGGCTAATTGGCCAGCTTTCTCTAAAGCCACTTGGGCTGCGTAGGCCGTGCCCTTCTTAGAACCCCTAAAACCACAGGCGCCAGCGCTTGAAACAGTCAAAACGCCGCCTTTAGTGTCGGTAAAGCTAATAATGGTGTTATTGAAGGTCGCTAACACGTGGACCTGGCCGACTGGTACAGAGCGTTTGGCCTTCTTGCGCTTTTTAACAGCTGGTTTACCATCTTCAGTAGCTTCAGGCTTGGTATCCTTAGTATCAATAGCCACTTCTTCGGTTTTGACGTCTTTGTCTGCAACTGGTGTTTCAGTATCTGCCATATTATGCCCTAAGTCTTAGTTGCTGATTTAGGTTGCGCGCCACCGACTGCTACACGACGACCACGTTTGGTACGGCCATTGGTGCGAGTACGCTGTCCACGGACGGGTAAATTCAGTTTGTGTCGTAGGCCACGGTAAGCGTTGATGTCCTTCAGGCGCTTGATGTTGGTGCTAACTACGCGCTGCAGTTCACCTTCTATGGTGTAATGCTCGTTTATAACGTCTTGGATGTTAGAGATTTCGCTCTCTGTCAAATTCTTAACCCGTGAAGTTGGTGGTACATTTGCCCGTGCCAAGATATCAGCACTGGTCTTTGGCCCAATACCATAAATATAAGTCAGAGCTATCTGGACTTGCTTTTGATCAGGAATAGTTACACCAGAAATTCTAGCCATTAACCTTGCCTCTGTTTGTGCTT
>CAZJQT010000020.1:0-9039 GCA_964548655.1 uncultured Candidatus Saccharibacteria bacterium | reverse complement strand
CCGCCTTTAGCACCGGCAATGCGGGCTAATTCACGGTTGGCAAAAAAGCCACCAGTGCGACCCTTTTTACCACCCATAGCACCGATTTTTGCATAAAAATCAGCACCGTACTTTGATTTGTTAGTTGAGGCAGCAGCTTGGCCGCCAGCTTTAGTTCCAGCCATGTAAATGACCTCCGTTAAATTAAGTCTCGAGGATATAAAAAAGGTCCGCCTTGCGGCAAACCCTCTTTATATTCTTTCGAATACGCTTATGATACCACTACATTGCGCTCATGTCAATAACTGTCTCTAGCCATTAACTGGATCAAGAATAAAACAACCTGGTTCGGCAGCATGGGCGTCGTCATATAGGTTTGGCATGTTGATATAGCTCATCCAGGCCTGGTGGACATTCAAGATCTTCTTTTGTATATCTGCTTTGATACTTGGGTCAAGATAATGGAACGGACATATATGCTGCGCTATTGTACCGTTGGGATGCAAGATGCCTATCTCAACGATGCCAAACCCAGGGTGATATTGTGAATCATGGGTGCTAACCTCACCAATTATTTGCCCACCCATAACATGATCACCCTTTTTGACTAAGGGGTTGTTTATGTGCTCCGTTTCATAGATGTATGAGCTGTTTTGCTCGCCGCTAGCAGAAACCATTACTGTACTGTCGCCGCTGTAGAGCGTTTCTACATTTAGTACTATACCGTCGACCAATGAATGGACTTTAGTACCAAGTGGCAAAATAAAAGTTGGCTGAGGGTTGCGTTTACTCGTGTCATTAGGCGCACGAACATCTTGAATTCCAAAGTCTGCAAAGATCATATGGGTTTGTCCTAGGTCATGATCCTCGTGCGTAAACACCATGTCGCCAGCATGGTTGGTGGCTGGGTTATAATAATCCAGGTTGAAGCCAATGCTTTTGAGCACGAGCGGCTGGTCAGCAGTTTGACCCTTTGCGCTACTATTATTTTGAGTCACGTCAGAGGTTTTTTGCTGCTTCTCGTGGGATACAAGCCAGCCAATAGCACCAATAAACAAGACGACCAAAACTATAATAATCACTTCTAAGTGTGCGAAACCATGCTGGTTTCTATAACGCATAAGCTTAAGTATATACCTGCACTACTCTTTTAGATTATCGGTTTTTGATCGAGTAGGTATAATTATAGATGTGTCTAAAACAGATGAATTCATAGCAAATTATACCGATTGGCGGGGTGCTATGCTAAGTGACTTGCGCCAATTGATCAATGAGGCAGAGCCAAAACTAGTGGAGGACTTCAAATGGGGTGTGCCGGTTTGGATGAATAACGGTCTGGTTTGTGCTATCAGCGGCTTCAAAGACCATGTGAAGTTCAATTTCTTCAAGGGCGCCTATTTGCCCGACCCGAAGAAGTTATTTAACTCTGGTCTAGACTCCAAAGAACATCGCTCAATTAACTTTGCTCAGACCGACAAGCTTGATAAAGCAGCTCTAAGAGAATTGATTGCAACTGCCGCGGCCTATAATCGAACAAAACCTACAAAGGAGTAAAAAATGAGTTTTCAAGCTTATATAGACAACATTTACGCCAAAACAGGCAAAACACCCAAGGAGCTCAAAGAAGCGGCTGAAAAAGCTGGTGTTTTCAAACCAGACATGAAGGCATTTGAGCTAAAAGAATGGCTCAAGAAAGAGTATGACCTGGGCCACGGACACTCTATGGCTATTTGGCTGGTTTTCAAAAACGAAGGCTGGGTTAATTCTGACAAACCCAAGAAGTAATATTTTTAATCCATTTTTAAGAGTATACTTTTTGGTATGAAGCTTAAGCGGGATCAACAAGGCTCGCACCATATATTCTTGGCCTTGGCTATTGTTGTTATAGCGGCTGTGGGTTTTGCCGGTTGGCGGGTTTTCAACAAAAGCCATGGTAAGAATCAAACCTCTTCCAAGATCCTAAACAGCAACGCTTCGCCTGAAGATAAAGCCATTTCTGCCGGTAAAAGCTTGAGCAATAACTCTTGTAAGGGTTCTGGTGACGGTCAGTTCACTCACCTGCCTATGAATGCCGCCGATTTCTCGATTCTTATCCCTTACGGGCTAACGGTTGGCGGACACGTGACGCCAATTGACCACCAATATTTCCAACCAACAGATTTTCAATCGGCCAAAGATAAGTACCCGGTCTATGCCATGGCTAATGCCCTAATAACTGATATTGAAGTTCACCCACCGGAGAATGGTAGTAAAGGCCGTATCCGGATGGTCTTTAGCGTTTCTTGCACCTTTTTCTATTACTACGACTTGGTTACTGGTGTAGAGCCTGGCATTGATAAAGCTCACCTGCCTATTAGTGTCAAAGCCGGACAAATTATCGGCCATATTGGCGGCCAGACGCTTGATTTCGCCGTCTGGAATACCAACAAACCCCTAACAGGCTTTATCAATCCATCCACCTATGACGGTGAGGCTTGGAAGATCTATACGGCCGATCCCTTCCCTTACTACACCTCTGAGCTCAGGCAAATTGTTGAGGCCAAAGACCCTAGGGTTGCCGACCCAATTGCCGGAAAGATTGATTACGATATTGACGGTAAGTTGATTGGCAACTGGTTTGAAAAAGGCTCCGGCGGCTACTCTGGGGCTAGTGAGGGGCATGACTCTAATTACTTTAAGACCCATCTATCGTTCGCACCTGATGTGTATGACCCCTCCCACTTCAGAATTTCAATTGGCTCATTGTTTGATAAGGTCCAGAACCAATCAGAAATGCAACATGTTACCGAGGCTAATGCGCCCGATCCTAAAGACGTTGGCGTAAATACCGGCATGGTCAAATATGACCTGGTAGGTTGGAATTATTTCAATGCTGATGGTAGCCAGTGGAATGAGATGGGACCAGCCAAAGGCGTAACACTGAAAAATTACGACGCCAAGTTTTATGGCTGTGCGCTTGCTCAGCTTATGAGCGCCGGCGAGCTGAAATTTGAAGTTTTTGCCGGTAAACATTGTGCCAGTGTTAGCAGTTTTGACTCCAATACCACAACTTATACCCGCTAGTAGCGTTTATTTAAATTTCTTTGTAATTATCTTGTAACAACTTACACAGAGGTGGAACTTTTTGACCTGGCTCTTTTTGTCTGGCGGACTCAGTAAAATTCCGCCAAACTCCTTGAGCTCTTGACCACAACTATCGCAAACAGGTTTAATCGCCATACCTATTTCTTTTCGAAGAACGTTAGCCGGTAGCCATCCGGGTCGCGGACTTGCAGTTCTTTGACACCGCCGCCAACATCCTTTGGCTCGCCTTCTGGTTTGATGTCTTTTGATTCTAGCCTTTTCAGCATTTCGTCTACGCTGTCGACTTTTACGTAGACAAATTCACCACAGTCATTAGTCATTTCTTTGTCGGCTTGTTGGAATTCTATCGAGAACCAGTTCAAGTAGGTCACAACCCGGTCGGCTTTTTTATCGAAGAAAAAACCAAGGTTCTCATAAAACTCTTTGGTCTTGTTGATGTCTTTCACGTAGTACAGGAGGCTCGAAACACTGATCAATTTCATATTTTTAGTTTACACTAAAGACGTAAATAAGGAGGTGTTTATGAGTAAGAATCCAGTGGTACATTTTGAGATGCCATACAAAGACGTCAAGCGCGTATCAGAGTTTTATAAAAAGGCTTTTGGTTGGGGTATGAGCGAAACGGGCCCAGATATGGGCAATTATATTGTGGCAGTTACAGCTGATACTGATGAAAATCGCATGGTCAAGAGACCAGGTGCTATCAATGGTGGTTTTTATGACCTTAGTATGACCAATGCGTCCAAGGAACCGTCAGTGGTTATTTCTGTCGATGATCTCAAAGAAGCCGTCAAAAACATTGAGGCCGCTGGTGGCAAGCTGCTGGGCGAGCCGACAGACATCCCTGGCATCGGGCTTTGGGTATCTTTCAAAGATTCTGAAGGCAACCGCGTCAGTATCCTGCAGGCCAGTCCTGACATGCACTAGAAGCTAGTAGCAATATCCGCTTTTAGCTCATTCCTGGTATTATTTTTGGCTTAAACAAGACTTGGGCTACGTATTGATTGCTGCCGTTTTGGTAGTGTGCCATATTGGACTCACCTACTAAAAGAAAGGTTTTATGAGCGAAAGATTTTGTTATAGCAATTTTATGAGTCATCCAGAACAAGTTTGTCCGGAGGAATGCCCGGGTCCCCAATCCAAGTGGTTGCCTAATTCGGGCGGCGGCGGGGGCGAGGGTTATTATGTCCAACTTTGTACAAACCCAGAAAAATCTGAGTACAGCGTTGGTGGTGTTAACTTTTGTGGTGATGGACCAGACGTCCTAATCTTTTACCAAACCGAATTCCCTCCTGACGAAGAGGTCTATAAAAACACCGATATCCTTTAATTATGATCTTTCCTTTCATGCTTTGAGGTGTTGAGGCTACGTGGTTTAATCAGATGACTATGAGTGAAGAAACACCGGCTGGTTGTCCTCTGGGTGGCCCACAAACACATGAAATAGCTTTTAACGGTAGCGCAGCAGATGGAGACATGGTTGATTTAAGAATGAAGGATCAGAACCTGGCGTCTTTATGCCATTTTTATAGAGGCATAGGTCTATGTGCCATACCTGAGCATACGACCAAAGTTATCAAAGATGTGGTGATTGGTGAAGGTAATCTAGCTGGTAAGGGAGTCTGTGCTGGCAGGAATTTTGAACCCGAGGAAACCGTGATTCAATACACCTTGGTAGCTTTAACCCAAGAGCAATTCGATGCCCTGCCTGAGTCTGAAAAAATGTTCACGCATGTGCAAAATGGCCAGATTCATCTGTACTCCGAGCCTGAGCGCTTTGTAAACCACTCAAACGACCCAAACACCTACCAGGATCATGTTGGCCGGCGAGACGTTGCACTAAGGCGCATTGTTATGGGCGAAGCTATCACCACCGACGATACTAAAGACGACATCTAGCCCCAAATTCCCTCTTTTCCGAAGTTTTTATAGCCTAAGCTGCTCTAGCTGCTGCAGGATAGTGGAAGCAATAATAGCAGTTCGCATTAACTTACCTCGAGTGCCATCATCATTCAGTACGGCTTTTTGGATTTCTCCCATGGCAGCTTGTCTTATGGATTTATCTTCTGATTTTAAATCTTCAATATTTGGATAAAGCACTTGCATGGCTTGTTCTTTGGCTCGTTGAGCCGCGTTGGATAACAAATCTATGTCTTCAATGGCGTATTCTGCGCCTATAATTTGGTCATATTCTTTTTCTTGATCGTATAGTATGACTGAAGGCACAGGCGCATGATGGCCGTGAAGAAGTTTGTACTCCATTCTATCTGCTCTAACAGTGATACCTGTTTCTCCATGTTGCATAGGCTAATAATAGTCACTTTGATCTTCAACGCAAGCACAAGCAAAACCCCAAATTCTGTCACCCACCTAACCCCTTGTGCTTGCATGTTTTTAGAGGTCAGATACAATTATGCCAATGCCGCATATTATCAATCGTCCTAGATGGGAAGCTGGGCAACGCACCACACATGAGGATATACATATTGCTCTAGGTTATTTAGGGTTGGGTGCCGGTAGAACAGATTTGACTAACGTACGCTTTTTCTTGATTGGTGGCGCCAACCTTGTCATGCGCGGTATACGAGATACTGCGCCCGATATAGATATGCTGGTTAGTAGAGATATATTCAATGGACTTAGTGCTCATCCTGAAGCCAGAAAGAAGACTCCTCCCTATCCTGCAATAAACCGAGGTGCAAAGAACACTAGTGTTGAAATTGATTATGGTTTGCACATGCCAGTGAGTGCCACAGACCAACTGGGGGATGGCAAATATCCATTAAGTTTTGAAACCCATAAAGATGAGGTCGAGTTCATAGAGGGCGTGCCCTGTCTACGCCTGCCCCATGTTGTAGCCTCCAAAGTAGCCTTGCATAGGCCTCAAGACATAGTCGATATAAGACTGGTTGCAGACTTCTTTGCCCCTAAAGCCTAGCCACAAGCAATATCTTTTCCCTCACCCTAGTTATATACTTTTTTTATGACACATGAAGTTGATGGTTTTGAAGAGCTCCCGGGGGAAGATAGGGTTCCTCCTATAACTCGTGAACTCATTGGAACCCAGCTGGGTTATAGGTTGGTTGTTACCTTCCCTGGTTTTGAAACTGACAAAGCCTGCATGGTTGAATTCCATGAGCAATTGGATCACTTAGAGGAACGCTTTGGTGCAGCAAATATTTTTGGTTCCCTTTTTTATGAAGAGGATGAACTACAACTGGGTCTTTTTGTTAACAGAGATATACTCCCAACCGAGAGCCAACCCTAAACCCAAATTCCCTCTTTCATCCCCAGTGTAGTTTTATTTGCCAGCTAGTTTGGGCCCTAGCTTATAGCCAGCGGCTCCTGCTGCAAGTTCCACTCCGATAATCTCTCCCATACCGGGATGAATATAGTTAGCCCCATGGCTTTGTACTGTGTGAATAACATTGCCTGCTATCTCAGGTGCTAAGAATAATGTAGCCATTCCTCCGATAACCCCTACCGTCATCGCAAGCTGCTTTCGAGTACCATTATCGTTAGGATCAAGATCCATTCTCGTTGCCAAATGAACCAATCTTTCCGTTAGATTGTCGTTAGCACGCTGAAAAAGTGAACGTTTTTCTTCTGGTGGAGGTATGTTTATTTCTGTCATAACTTTATAATCATAGCATAAGCGGTTTAATTTGTCAATTTAGACCCTTCTCAAATTCCCTCTTTCCTCCCCCAAGCGTTTTTTTATGGCAGAATCTTCCCCAGCAAAGACTCCTGGGGTGTGAACATTTGGCTAGCTCGTTCACAGGCAGCTACATTGTTATCTGGCTCTACGCCCAGCACGTTCTGGAATAAATCTGCACGGTTAGCGAAATAGACAGTCGCCACCGGATTGGGATCATTATGTCCATATCGTGACATATGGTAGTCGGCTACATCTACGATATCACCGGTCTGATTTCGGGTTTCTGTAACGTGCGTAAAAACAGGCAGTTCGCAATTTCCGATGTTCAGATCGACTTGCATATGGCCAAATCCATCGTAGATGGGGGTACGCAACATTTGAAAACCATCCGCACTTACAGCCGTAGACACCTGTGCACTTTCGCGAGACGAGACGTCTCTAAGGCCTGGGCCTCCACCGCAGGCTGTGAGGCCTAGTGAGGCAACAAATCCTATGGTCAAAGTACGTCTAAGTGGCAGGTGGTTGGGATTATGTCTGCTCATTCGAGAGACTATACGCTCGCCTTTTCATTTTGCAACCACGAGCAATATCTTTTCCCTCCTTTTTAGGGTATAGTTTGCCCGTTATGGCAAGTTTTGAATTTGAAGTCAGAGAGAATCTGACTGGGTTGGAAGGACAGATTGAAGGCTACTTTGCTGTGGGCAACTCCAGTACAACGGCTGAATCTACAGTAAGCGAATGCTTATTCGGAATTGAGGATAATTCTGCATCGATAAATGATTTCTGCATCCCACTCATCCTTGATGAAGATGGCGTAGGCACCCGCCTTGCTTCCAGAATAGCTCAAAACATTGACCAGATTCCCGGTTTTGTAACATTTGGGACTGACGCAAAGGCCGGTATCCCAACACATCTTGAAATTATCAGTCATGAGCTAGTAGTCGGACATAATTTGCTTGCTGTTCTTTGTAAGTTTCCCAGTAATCTTATGGGATATGAGTGGGCCAAGCAGTCCCCTTTGAATGCAGCACATCTCAAGTTTGGCAATATTATCGTTCGAAAAGATGTTTGCATTATCAATATCGACGAATCGGTTGAACCGCTACCAAAACCTTGGTAATACTTTTCCCTCCCCCAAGCGTATAATTTAGTCCATGGTAGATCTTAAGGTTTGGTTTAAAAAGTTCCTTGAAGGATTACGACAATTTATTACTATCGAACCTCCTTATTGGACATTCCTTTATATAAGCGTGGTTCTTGTAACTATTTCACTTCTAAACCAACATTTTTTCAAGGAAACCTGGGCATTTTTCTTATATTCGGCTATTGGAACTCTTTGGAGACATGCTAATAAGGATCTCCCCTGGAAGGATGATTCAATAAGGAGAATCGTTTATCATATTGTTAACCTAGGACTTATTTTAGGGTTATTTCGATATCTAGGTTATGTAAAGTTCTGAAATCATATGGGGAGTTAAAAAGTCGAGCCAAAGGCGGATTCACTTCGGCTTTGGCGAGTCCATTTCCAGGAAAGAGAAGCCGGAGAAAATGTCCTTTCTCCGCGCGTTGAGAGAACCTATCCCGGTTCTCTCAAAACAAAAGCCACCCTTTTGGGGTGGCTATTTGTATAATTTGGCACCGTGCTATTTTCCCAGGGGTGAACCCCAAGTATTGTAACCGCTGCGAGACTTAACTGCTGTGTTCGGGATGGGAACAGGTGTTTCCCTCGCGCTGTGGGCACCAATCTGGTATTTGTATCGTGCAGACCTGCTTCCGGCAGAGCCGGAACTCTGTCTGCACTCTGGGCGAATCGCTGTGTCGATTACGCTCGCCTTCTCTCTCGCCGTACGATGAGTACGACTCGTTCGAATGCTCGCTATCTCCTTGCGCTTCATCCCAGTACAAAACCCAGATAAGTGTCCAGGTGTGAGTTAGAGATTTAAAGAACTTTATATCATGGATGGTATAGGCCGACTATGGTCTTATACCCGCTGTGATATATTACACTTCTGACTCATGCAACGCAACAGTCTGCCCATGAGCAAAGCTCATTGCACCACTGTTGCTATTGGCGCATTGCGGTGTCGGCTTACGCTCAGTCATTCGCTCACCGTACTGTCTGTACGGCTTGCTCACTCCTCGCGGCCTCCTTGCACTGCATCCAATTGCAATAACTCAGATGAATTTGAAGTTTGGCAAACGTTTTTATCGGTGGTAAGCACCAATAACTAGTCAAAATGCACTTTTCTACTATGAGCCAAACCAAAGGTCTGTCTCATAGTACATAAAAAGTCAATGGGACTATTAGTACGCTTCGG
>CAZJQT010000019.1:0-9431 GCA_964548655.1 uncultured Candidatus Saccharibacteria bacterium | reverse complement strand
CGATAACGGCGTCATCAACGCCTGGCGAGGGTATGAAAGCCACCAACGCCGGCCGTATCATTGGTTATGCCCTAGAAGCCTTTAATGGCCAGGGCAATGACCAGATAACGGTATTCATCAATCCAGGCCAGTGGGCGCCGCCAGTGGCTGAAACTCTTCAAGGCCAACTCGATACTATGCGCAGCCAGGTTGATACCCTAATGGGCCAAATGAGCAGTGGCAGTTTTAACGGCTTGAATGTGTCAGGTACTGCCACCTTAAGTACGCTCAAGGTAACTGGTGATGCCACCATAGAAGGTACTTTGACCGTTAAGAACATAGTGGTTGCGGCTAACATAACGGTGAACGGCCACGTGCTATCCAGCTCAAGCGCCGGTCCAACAATCGTGAAGGCAAATGCCGCCGGCCAAGATGCCGACATATCTGTTGACGGTACGGATACCGCCGGTACTATAACTATTAAGGTGAAAGCCCACCAGCCCACTGCCCAAGAGTTGGGGCAGGGTATGCAACCTGAGGTACTAGTCCAGGGCGATCTGACAACATTGACCTTCCATACACCATTTGAACTTACACCACGTGTGGTCATAACAGCTACCAATGACCAAGCCGTCGGCTTGCCTGTCTATGTG
Source organism: uncultured Candidatus Saccharibacteria bacterium (assembly GCA_964548655.1). Taxonomy (GTDB): domain Bacteria; phylum Patescibacteriota; class Saccharimonadia; order Saccharimonadales; family CAZJQT01; genus CAZJQT01. Next base: position 8,799 of record CAZJQT010000019.1, on the reverse strand, counting down.
GTTAAGACCAATGACGGCTTCAAGCTAGTCATCAAGCAGGCCGCCCAAGACGGGGCAGAATACCACTTTGACTATGTAGTGGTCGGTGCCCAAACCGCAAGTGCTCCATAGAAGTTAACCGTAATTAAATAGCTGGTATTAAATGGCTAGTTAGTGATCGTTTAGTTTCGTTAAAACAATAACATTTCCTATATTTTGCGACGTGTATATATTGGCGCAAGGGAGCATGAATATACCCATGGCAAACTAGTTATTTTGGGTTTTGCATGCTAACATAAACAGATACGAGGCAGGGTAACCAAAGAGCAAGTATGTCCAAAACTATAGCTATACTAAATCAAAAGGGCGGGGTTGGTAAGACCACGACTGCTATAAATTTGGGATCTTACCTAAGTAAAGCTGGGCATAACGTTCTCTTGGTAGACTTTGATCCGCAAGGCAATGCGACCAGTGGGCTGGGTATTGATAAAAAAGGACTCGATAACACAAGCTACCAAATACTTATGGATGGCTTAAATGCTGAATCGGCTATCAAAGAAACTAACCTGACTGGGCTATATATAATACCGGCTAATGAAAATCTAGCTGCCGCCGAAACCGAGTTAGGTAGCCACGAGCAGCGGGAGCTATTACTAAGCCAAGCCTTACAATCACTAAATTACGATTATATTTTAATTGACTGCCCACCATCTCTGGGACTCCTAACCATAAATGCCCTAGCCGCCGCTAATTATTTACTGATCCCAGTCCAAGCAGAATATTACGCCATGGAAGGTCTTGGGCAGTTGATGGAAGTTTTTAAACGCGTCAAACAAGCTCTAAATCCAAATTTAGAAATTTTAGGTTTGGTACTGACCATGTACGATAAACGCACAGCTTTGGCTGACAATGTTTTGGCGGAACTAAAAAAGCATTTCTCAACCCAAATCTTTACGACGATTATTCCGCGCAATGTGCGCCTAGCCGAAGCGCCAAGTTTTGGTTTGCCAATTAGTGAACACGACAAATGGAGCAAAGGCGCTAGGGCGTATAAAAATCTGGCACGCGAGATTAGCAAACGATTGGAGGCTGACAAATGAGCGCAAAATCAAAGCTAGGCAGGGGGTTAGATAGTCTATTTCCGACGGATTTTGACCCTAGTTTACTCCTGTCAAACGACGAACGAATACAAAAGTTATTCATTAAAGACGTCAGTCCTAATCCCGACCAACCAAGACGACAATTTGATGAAACTGCTCTGAATGAATTGGCCGAATCGATTGCCCAATACGGAGTTTTACAGCCAATTATTGTTATGCCGGCAAATGAAGGCAAGTTTGTAATAATCGCTGGCGAAAGACGTTTTCGCGCTTCTAAGATTGCTGGCCTGAACCAAATCCCAGCCATTGTTAGGAAGAAGGCTGAACAAGAGCAACTTGAAATAGCGCTGATAGAAAACGTTCAACGAGTTGATCTATCTCCATTAGAACAGGCGGTTTCGATAGAACGTCTGCACGAACAATTTAATATGAGTTACGCTGAGATCAGTCACAAATTGGGCAAGGCTATTCCAACTGTTAATAACATTGTTCGTTTACTACAACTACCACAAGCTGCCCGTGAAGCTCTGCAAAGTGGCCATATCTCTGAAGGTCATGCCCGTTCCGTTTTAGCCCTAAAAGGCCGCCCTGATGCTCAACATCGACTACTAGAACTTATTAGGGCTCAGGCTTGGTCAGTTCGACAAGCTGAACAGTACGTAACCGCTCAAAAACAGGGTATAGAAACTAAAAAAGCTGTAAAAACCCGCACCGTTAATGAAACTCCAGAGACAAAAACACTGGCTAGAGCTATTGGTGCCAAAGTTACTATTAAACATACTGCTCGCGGTGGCCGCCTTGAGATACACTTTAAAAACGACCAAGAACTAACTGAGCTTTATAAAAAATTAGGTAATTAGAAAGGAAGAGAGTCACCTCCTGTCATGAGGCGAAGCCGACGCTATATGAAACTTCTAAACTTGCCGATAGGGAATATTCTAATAGACAGTTTGCCGACGATAGCACTAACCGGCACGCTGTTAAAGGAGCGTGAATCCAGCGAATTTGGCCGGTTATCGCCACAGACATATATCTCACCATTAGGCACCACATAATCAATATTTCCAGAGGTATAAGAGGCTATACCTCTGGAGAAATCATGATTTCTATCGGGGTTGAAACCACTAGGGTTGTCTTTGTTGAAGACGGTTATTGAACCATTATTGATAACGACTCTATCACCCGGCAAGCCAACTACGCGTTTGATTAATTGTTTGCTTCCGCCTGAGCTAAAATCTCTTAAATCGCTTTCGACAAAAATGACAATATCGCCACGGTGCGGGACGTAAGCGTGCCCAGTTATGCGCGCCACAGTCCTCGGTAGTTTCCAGACAATCAGCCGATCGTTGTTTTGCAAGGTCGTTTCCATGCTTGGCCCATCAACTTGGTATGACTGGAAGACGAACATGGTTAATAAAATGGCAATGGCAGGGGCTGCTATTAGTATAGCCAAGGTGGAAAATATGCTCTTAACACCTTCGTGGTGTTGGCCATGGGTTGGCTGGTTGGTTGGCTCGTGGCTAGGTGATATACTTGACTCTTGCTGCATTACAGGAGGCTACTATAACCCATTTTGCAGTTTTTAGACACCGTAAATGAAACTTATGTTTTTAGATTTTAAGCCGTTACCGCTATACTATTTTGGTAGTTAAATATGGAAAATAATAGCAAGAAGCCACCTCAGAAGAGGCCAATTAGGTCAGTTGATGGTTTCGTGGCACACACTGGCCGTCAGTCTCATCATGGCCAGCGCCAACCTTTGCCAAATTCTGCCTCGCAAGCCACCGATCGTGGCCAGCAGTTTTTATCGCACACTAGGTTAGACAATTTTAAGGCTGACGATGGCTTTCACTCGGTTAGACAGCCGGTTATAGAATCTTCACTCCGGCAACGCCTAGACAGGCAGCCCAAGCGTGATAAAAATGGCAAAATTGATCTGTCGTTAGCACCCGCACCCAAAAAAAAGAAAAAACGTAACTGGAAAAAAATAGCGGCGCGTAGTGGCATCGGGGTTGGGCTAACAGCCGTTTTGATTGTCGGCTTTTTGTTTGCTAAGGGCATATGGAAACTTCACCAAGTATTCCACGGCGGAGGCGGTGCAGCTGCCTTGCAGGCCAACGTTGACCCCAGCAAATTAAAAGGCGAGGGCGATGGCCGGGTAAACATATTGGTGCTTGGGATTGGCGGTGATGGTCATCAGGCGCCCGATCTATCAGATACGATGATGATCGCTAGTATTGACCCAGTCCAGAAACAAGCCGCACTACTCAGTATCCCGCGCGATCTCTGGGTCAAACCAGATGGCTTTGGTTTTATGAAGATTAACTCAGTTTACGCCAATAATAAATACGCTGCCCTTTATAAGAAATACAGTGAAAAAGATGCCATCGAGTATGGTCTGAGCGCCGTTGAAAAAGAAGTGTCTAAAGACATGGGTATACCGATTCACTACCACGTGCTGATAGATGCGCACGGCTTTGAACAAGCCGTTAATACAGTCGGTGGCGTCGATATCAACGTTGATCCGCAAAACACCGTCCACGAAGTCTTGTGGGATGACATCCGCAACAAAACTTACGTACTTGACGTTAAAGCCGGTCAGCAGCATTTTGATGGCCAACGAGCAACCTTCTATGCCCGTTCCAGAGAAACCAGTCAGCGCGGCGATTTTGACCGTACTGAACGTCAGCGACTGTTGATTATTGCCCTTAAAAGCAAAGTGTTTAGCCTAGGAACATTCTCTAACCCACTGAAGGTATCGCAACTCTTAGATAATTTTGGCAATCATATCAGCGCCAATCTCACCACCAATGAAATGATGCGTCTCTATCAGTTGGGTAAAGACATCAATAATATCGGTTCAATTGGCTTGGCTGACCCGCCGAACAATTTTGTGACGACCGATAATGTAGATGGTCTTTCAATTGTGCGTCCGCGCAAAGGTTTAACTGATTTTTCTGAGATTCAAAACTATGTCCGTAATGCTTTGAAAGATAGTTACCTGGCCCAAGAAAACGCCAAGATAATGATCTTAAATGGCACGACCACAGTCGGTTTGGGCACCAAAAAACAGGACGAACTAAAATCTTATGGCTACAACGTAACTTCTGTTGGTAATGCACCGACTCAGACCTACAGCAAAACCATACTGGTTGATTTACGTTCTGGGCAAAAGAAGTACACTAAGCACTATTTGGAACAGCGCCTTAACCTGACAGCCGTTAATTCGTTGCCCGATAACTCTATAAACCCTGGTGACGCTGACTTTGTTATCATCCTAGGGTCTGACCAAACCTAATGCCCAGGCCATAATTTCTTAATAAAGGTATTAAAGCTATAATATTGAGCATCCATGAGACCGATAATTGACAAACTGAAACCCAAAAAGGGTTTCGCTAACATCTTACATATCTTGATAAGTGCTTTTTTGCCATTACTTTTATATGTACTGGTCAGAATGCATTTTGTTCAATTGGCTGTCATAGTCTTGTTGCTTAGCAAATGGCGCATGCTCGCCGTCAAGCCGCGTTTTTGGCCTGCCAATATTAGGGCTAACGCCGTTGATCTTATGGTCGGTTTAGCCACTATAGTTTTTATGACCCACAGCTTTGAAGCTTCTTTCCAACTAGCTTGGGCGGCTCTGTACGGTGTCTGGTTAGTAGCTATTAAACCCGGTCGTAGCGTGCTTAGCATATCTTTGCAGGCTATTGTTGGCCAGACTTATGCACTAATGGCGCTATTTGTTGGTTGGCCGGCTGCACCACTGGCCACCTTGGTATTGGCGGGTTGGTCTATTTGCTATCTGACGGCGCGTCACTACTTGTCTAGTTTTGATGAACCCTATACGCCCTTATTTGCGCAAACCTGGGGCTATTTTGCGGCTGGACTGATGTGGCTGAGCGGACATTGGCTGATTTTTTATAGTGTTGTCGCCCAACCAACTCTTCTTTTAACGGTTCTCGGCTTCGGTTTAGGCGGCTTGTATTATTTAAATGAAAACGATCGTTTGTCTACTTTTATGCGCCGGCAAATTATATTTATAATGATAGCCGTGGTAATTGTTGTTCTGGTGTTTTCGCACTGGGGTGACCGCCCAATTTAGAATTTTAAGCAAATCTAAAGCAAAGGGGGTTAAAGTGGCAGATCAAATGAGTAATGACAATAAAAAAGTGTTGCCATGGGCGCCAAATAAACACAAGGCTGCCAACCAAATACTTCTAGTGATGGTGTGTGCGGTAGCGGGCTTTGGCGGCGGCTGGCTAGCCAATCACAATCTTCAGACTGGTAGCGGCATTAATAAAGCCAGCCAGCAAATTGTCAGCAGTGAAAGCCAATTGATCAGCGATATTGCTAAAAAAGTTGGACCCAGCGTGGTGTCAGTTAATGTTACCAGCCAATCGGTTCAGTCTGATCTCTTTGGCTTTGCTCAGCCGTCACAACAGCAAAGCGCTGGGACCGGTATTATTTTAAGTGCAGATGGTCTGATCATGACCAACCGACACGTTGTGCCGGCTGGTTCAAGTAGTGTTAGCGTAACGTTATCTGATGGCACCAAGCTTGATAGCGTAGAAGTTGTCGGCCAGACTAATGATTCTGATCCGCTAGATGTTGCATTTTTGCGAATTAAAGATAAAAAAGGTAAAACTCTTACCCCGGCTGCAATAGGTGATTCCAGCCTAGTTAATGTAGGTGACAAAGTAGTAGCCATTGGCAATGCTCTTGGTCAGTTCCGAAACACCGTTACTTCAGGTATTATCTCCGGTTTTGGCCGCGACGTTCAGGCTGGTGACCAAACCAGCACCGAAAACCTGCAAGACCTTTTCCAGACCGATGCGGCTATCAATGAAGGTAATTCAGGCGGACCTTTAGTAAACGTTAACGGGGAAGTTATCGGTATGAATACTGCCATTGCCGGCAACGCCCAAAACATCGGCTTCGCTATTCCAGCCAATGACTTAAAAGGTTTGATCAAGAGCGTGGTTGCAACTGGTAAATTCCAACGTCCATATCTGGGCGTCCATTATGTTTCACTAACCGACGATATTGCCTATCAATATAATTTGAGCGTAAAACGCGGGGCTTATATCGCTCCGGGTGGCAGCCAGTCATCGATTGTCTCAGGCAGCCCGGCTGATAAAGCTGGCCTTAAAGAAAAAGACATCATAACTAAGGTTAACAATACAGCCGTGGATGAAAATAACAGTCTAAGCTCACTGCTTGGTCGCTTTTCAGTTGGTGACAATGTTAGTCTGACTGTCGTGCGCGATGGTAAACAGCAAACTGTTTCTGTGACCCTGCAAGCCGCGCCTACTCAGTAATTTCAAACAGCTGAATGAAATCTTCAGTCTTAGCTAGTCGGTAGTTACCGGCTTTGGCGATTTTAGCCAATGACGAATGTTGGAAGGGCAAAGATTCCGTTAAAACAAACTCTGGTTTTTGCTCAGACTCAACAATCTGTGCAAACAATTTTCTGTAGATATCTAGGCCGTCTGGTCCACCAAAAATAGCAATTTTGGGCTCCATAGCAGCCGCTTCATTAATGTTGTAGTCATCTGGCACATAAGGCATATTTGCCAAAATAACGTCGTAGTTACGCGTTTTTTTGCTGATTAAATCCGCCTTATAGAGCTGGGCCGTGACTTTATGCAAAATACAGTTTTGTCTGGCGACTTTTAGGCAGTCGTCATCAATATCAATCAATTCAACCGTGCTGCCAGGGATTTCTAAAGCAGCTGTTATGCCGAGCGCCCCAGAGCCTGTGCCGACATCAGCGATATGTGCTGTCTTGCCAAGGCTTAGAGACTTCAATAAATCTATCATGGTTTCTGACTCTGGCCGCGGCTCTAAAACGTTTTTGTTAATAACAAACTCACGGCCATAAAACTCGGTTTTACCACGTATGTAAGCCAGTGGTTCGTGGTTTGTGCGCCTTTGGATAAATTTTTCTAACTCGGCCAATGTTTTATCGGGAATAATAATTTCTTGATGTGCTAACAGATAAGATTTGTCTTTATGCAATCTGTCCTCTAGCACTACTAATGCGTCTAAACGGGCTGTTCCAACCCCAGCCTGTTCTAGTTGATACTCAGATTTTTTAAGCCAAGTTTCAATTTTCATTATTTAGTAACTGGTGCTCGTAAGCCTGCAGCGCTTCGATGATGTCGTCGATCTCGCCATTTAGGGCACCAGGGATATTACTGCGGCTATAACCAATACGGTGATCGGTTATACGGTCCTGAGGGAAATTGTAGGTGCGGATTTTTTCGGATCTATCACCAGTGCCAATTAATTTCTTGCGCGCATCACTTAACTGTTTGGCTTCTTCGTCAATCTTCATCTGTAGCAAACGTGCTCGGAGTACGCTCATGGCTTTGGCTTTGTTCTTTATCTGCGATTTTTCATCCTGGTTAGCTACAACCAAACCAGTAGGCAAGTGAGTAATACGTACCGCTGAGTCAGTTGTGTTAACAGACTGGCCACCATGACCACCAGAGCGAAAAACATCAATTCTTAGATCAGAATCTTTGATCTCGACATCAGTCTCTTCGGCTTCGGGCATGACGGCGACTGTGACCGTGCTGGTGTGGATACGACCTTGGCTTTCGGTTACTGGCACGCGTTGAACGCGGTGTACACCAGCTTCAAATTTGAGGTTTTTGTAGGCCTCACTGCCTTGAACAGCAAAAATAACTTCTTTAAAACCACCAGCCTCGCTTGGGCTTTCACTGATAAGTTCAGTTTTGTAGTTGTGCGTTTCGGCCCAGCGGACGTACATTTTGTATAGCTCACCAGCAAACAAGCTAGCTTCATCGCCACCTGCCGCCGCCCGAATTTCAATAATTGAGTCGCGTTCGTCATTGGGGTCTTTGGGAGTTAGTTGTTCTTGCAGCTGAGTTTCGATCGCCTGTATTTTATCGTCGGTTTCATCTAATTCCTGTTGCGCCAGTTCAGCCAGTTCATCACCGCCCATAACTAGCTCTTTAGCTTCATCATAAACTGTTTTTAGACGGGCTTTTTCATCAAACAACGTCAAAGTTTCTTGCAAATAACTAAGTCGTTTTGCCAGTTTGGGATATTCGGGCGTGCTAAAGATGGCCGCATCTTGTAACTTAGCTTGCAGCTGTTCTAGCTCTTGCCTCAATTCTTGTTCTTTGTTGCTCATGGCTCACTCCAGTATATAAGCTTATATATAGAAAAACACCAGGTTCAACTTATGTTCCTGGTGTTTTATGAAATCGTAGTTACTTAGCGTTAGCTTTTTCTTCGGCTTTAGCAGTCTTGGCAGCCACTCGCTTAGTCTTTTTGTTGGCGGCTTGGCTCATAGCCTCTTTACGGGCATTGGCAGCTTCTTGGCGAGCCTTGAACTTATCGACGCGACCCTCAATATCAACCAATTTCTCTTGACCGGTAAAGAAGGGGTGTGAGGCAGACGATATGTGAACTTTGACTAGCGGGTATTCAACACCATCCAATTTAATGGTTTCCTCAGTGGCAACTGTTGAGCGTGTCAAAAAAGTCGTATTGTTGTTGAGGTCTTGAAACACGACTGGCCGGTAGTCAGATGGGTGAAGGTCTTTCTTCATAACTCGGCCATTATACGGTGTTGCCAAACAAGTGTCAATCTGTTATGCTCCTCTAGTAACAAATTAAGCAGTTTGGGGAACAATCCTCCCGCTTGGCACCTTGTGCGGACCAAACGGGCACCCCTTACAAAGACTAA
>CAZJQT010000018.1:0-9494 GCA_964548655.1 uncultured Candidatus Saccharibacteria bacterium | reverse complement strand
CGATAACGGCGTCATCAACGCCTGGCGAGGGTATGAAAGCCACCAACGCCGGCCGCATCATTGGTTATGCCCTAGAAGCCTTTAATAGCCAGGGTAACGACCAGATAACGGTATTCATCAATCCAGGCCAGTGGGCGCCGCCAGCGGCTGAAACTCTTCAAGGCCAACTTGATACTATGCGCAGCCAGGTCGATACCCTAATGGGCCAAATGAACAGCGGCAGCTTTGACGGCTTGAATGTGTCAGGCACTGCCACCTTAAGTACACTCAAGGTAACTGGTGATGCCACCATAGAAGGTACTTTGACGGTTAAGAACATAGTAGTTACTGCTAACATAACGGTGAACGGCCACGTACTGTCCAGCTCAAGCGCCGGTCCAACAATTGTGAAGGCAAATGCCGCCGGGCAGGATGCCGATGTATCTGTTGACGGTACCGACACGGCTGGCACCATCACCATCAAAGTAAAAGCTCACCAGCCAACTTCTCAAGAAACATCCCAAGGGATGCAGCCGGAAGTCTTGACCCAAGGAGACCTGACCACTCTGACATTCCATGTACCGTTTGAGCTGACACCTCGCGTAGTCATAACAGCTACCAATGACCAGGCTGTAGGTCTGCCTGTCTACGTAGTAAAGACCAATGACGGCTTCAAGCTAGTCATCAAGCAGGCTGCCCAAGATGGGGCAGAATATCACTTTGACTATGTAGTGGTCGGTGCCCAAACCGCAAGTGCTCCATAGAAGTTAACCGTAATTAAATAGCTGGTATTAAATGGCTAGTTAGTGATCGTTTAGTTTCGTTAAAACAATAACATTTCCTATATTTTGCGACGTGTATATATTGGCGCAAGGGAGCATGAATATACCCATGGCAAACTAGTTATTTTGGGTTTTGCATGCTAACATAAACAGATACGAGGCAGGGTAACCAAAGAGCAAGTATGTCCAAAACTATAGCTATACTAAATCAAAAGGGCGGGGTTGGTAAGACCACGACTGCTATAAATTTGGGATCTTACCTAAGTAAAGCTGGGCATAACGTTCTCTTGGTAGACTTTGATCCGCAAGGCAATGCGACCAGTGGGCTGGGTATTGATAAAAAAGGACTCGATAACACAAGCTACCAAATACTTATGGATGGCTTAAATGCTGAATCGGCTATCAAAGAAACTAACCTGACTGGGCTATATATAATACCGGCTAATGAAAATCTAGCTGCCGCCGAAACCGAGTTGGGCAACCATCAACAGCGGGAGCTATTACTGGGTCAAGCCTTGCAATCACTAAATTACGATTATATTTTAATAGACTGCCCACCATCTCTGGGACTCCTAACCATAAATGCTTTAGCCGCCGCTAATTATTTACTGATCCCGGTCCAGGCAGAATATTATGCCATGGAAGGTCTTGGGCAGTTGATGGAAGTTTTTAAACGCGTCAAACAAGCCCTAAATCCAAATTTAGAAATTTTAGGTTTGGTACTGACCATGTATGATAAACGCACAGCTTTAGCTGACAATGTTTTGGCAGAACTAAAAAAGCATTTCTCAACCCAAATCTTTACGACAATTATTCCGCGCAATGTGCGCCTAGCCGAAGCGCCTAGTTTTGGTATGCCGATTAGTGAACACGACAAATGGAGCAAAGGTGCTAGGGCGTATAAAAATCTGGCACGCGAAATTAGCAAACGATTGGAGGCTGACAAATGAGTGCAAAATCAAAGCTAGGCAGGGGACTAGATAGTCTATTTCCGACTGATTTTGACCCTAGTTTACTTCTGTCAAATGACGAACGAATACAAAAGTTATTCATTAAAGACGTCAGTCCTAATCCCGACCAACCAAGACGACAATTTGATGAAACCGCTCTGAACGAATTGGCCGAATCGATTGCCCAATACGGAGTTTTACAGCCTATTATTGTTATGCCGGCAAAAGAAGGTAAGTTTGTAATAATTGCTGGCGAAAGGCGTTTTCGCGCTTCTAAGATTGCTGGCCTGAACCAAATCCCAGCCATTGTTAGAAAGAAGGCTGAACAAGAGCAACTTGAAATAGCTCTGATAGAAAATGTTCAACGAGTTGATCTATCTCCGTTAGAACAGGCGGTTTCGATAGAACGTCTGCACGAACAGTTTAATATGAGTTACGCTGAGATCAGTCACAAACTGGGTAAAGCAATACCGACTGTCAATAACATTGTCCGTTTACTACAACTACCCCAAGCCGCCCGTGAAGCTCTGCAGAGTGGCCATATCTCCGAGGGTCACGCCCGTTCCATTTTAGCTCTAAAAGGCCGCCCTGATGCTCAGCATCGACTACTAGAACTTATTAGAGCTCAGGCTTGGTCAGTTCGACAAGCTGAACAGTACGTAACCGCTCAAAAACAGGGTATAGAAACTAAAAAAGCTGTAAAAACCCGCACCGTTAATGAAACTCCAGAGACAAAAACACTGGCTAGAGCTATTGGTGCCAAAGTTACTATTAAACATACTGCTCGCGGTGGCCGCCTTGAGATACACTTTAAAAACGATCAAGACCTAGCCAAACTTTATAAAAAGTTTGGCTAAATGAAGAGAGCAGTTCGACTGTTTCTTGTCTGGGAGGAGAGTAGCCAGACAAAATGTATTCCATTTTGCCTGCGCGATGAGAGGAGGAGTCACCTCCTCACATGGAGTTAAATAAAACTTCTAAACTTGCCGATAGGGAATATTCTAATAGACAGTTTGCCGACGATAGCACTAACCGGCACGCTGTTAAAGGAGCGTGAATCCAGCGAATTTGGCCGGTTATCGCCACAGACATATATCTCACCATTAGGCACCACATAATCAATATTTCCAGAGGTATAAGAGGCTATACCTCTGGAGAAATCATGATTTCTATCGGGGTTGAAACCACTAGGGTTGTCTTTGTTGAAGACGGTTATTGAACCATTATTGATAACGACTCTATCACCCGGCAAGCCAACTACGCGTTTGATTAATTGTTTGCTTCCGCCTGAGCTAAAATCTCTTAAATCGCTTTCGACAAAAATGACAATATCGCCACGGTGCGGGACGTAAGCGTGCCCAGTTATGCGCGCCACAGTCCTCGGTAGTTTCCAGACAATCAGCCGATCGTTGTTTTGCAAGGTCGTTTCCATGCTTGGCCCATCAACTTGGTATGACTGGAAGACGAACATGGTTAATAAAATGGCAATGGCAGGGGCTGCTATTAGTATAGCCAAGGTGGAAAATATGCTCTTAACACCTTCGTGGTGTTGGCCATGGGTTGGCTGGTTGGTTGGCTCGTGGCTAGGTGATATACTTGACTCTTGCTGCATTACAGGAGGCTACTATAACCCATTTTGCAGTTTTTAGACACCGTAAATGAAACTTATGTTTTTAGATTTTAAGCCGTTACCGCTATACTATTTTGGTAGTTAAATATGGAAAATAATAGCAAGAAGCCACCTCAGAAGAGGCCAATTGGGTCAGTTGATGGTTTTGTGGCACACACTGGCCGTCAGTCTCATAATGGCCAGCGCCAACCTTTGCCAAATTCTGCTGCTCAAGCCACTGGTCGCGGCCAGCAGTTTTTATCGCACACTAGGCTAGATAATTTTAAAGCTGACGATGGCTTTCACTCGGTTAGACAGCCAGTTATAGAATCTTCACTCCGACAGCGTCTAGATAGGCAGCCCAAGCGTGATAAAAATGGCAAAATTGATCTGTCACTGACGCCTGCGCCCAAAAAAAAGAAAAAACGTAACTGGAAAAAAATAGCTTTGCGTAGTGGCATCGGAGTTGGACTAACAGCCGTTTTGATTGTCGGCTTTTTGTTTGCTAAGGGCATTTGGAAACTCCACCAAGTATTCCACGGCGGAGGCGGTGCAGCTGCCTTGCAAGCCAATGTTGACCCCAGCAAATTAAAAGGCGAGGGCGATGGCCGGGTAAACATATTGGTGCTTGGGATTGGCGGTGATGGTCATCAGGCGCCCGATCTATCAGATACGATGATGATCGCTAGTATTGACCCAGTCCAGAAACAAGCCGCACTACTCAGTATCCCGCGCGATCTCTGGGTCAAACCAGATGGCTTTGGTTTTATGAAGATTAACTCAGTTTACGCCAATAATAAATACGCTGCCCTTTATAAGAAATACAGTGAAAAAGATGCCATCGAGTATGGTCTGAGCGCCGTTGAAAAAGAAGTGTCTAAAGACATGGGTATACCGATTCACTACCACGTGCTGATAGATGCGCACGGCTTTGAACAAGCCGTTAATACAGTCGGTGGCGTCGATATCAACGTTGATCCGCAAAACACCGTCCACGAAGTCTTGTGGGATGACATCCGCAACAAAACTTACGTACTTGACGTTAAAGCCGGTCAGCAGCATTTTGATGGCCAACGAGCAACCTTCTATGCCCGTTCCAGAGAAACCAGTCAGCGCGGCGATTTTGACCGTACTGAACGTCAGCGACTGTTGATTATTGCCCTTAAAAGCAAAGTGTTTAGCCTAGGAACATTCTCTAACCCACTGAAGGTATCGCAACTCTTAGATAATTTTGGCAATCATATCAGCGCCAATCTCACCACCAATGAAATGATGCGTCTCTATCAGTTGGGTAAAGACATCAATAATATCGGTTCAATTGGCTTGGCTGACCCGCCGAACAATTTTGTGACGACCGATAATGTAGATGGTCTTTCAATTGTGCGTCCGCGCAAAGGTTTAACTGATTTTTCTGAGATTCAAAACTATGTCCGTAATGCTTTGAAAGATAGTTACCTGGCCCAAGAAAACGCCAAGATAATGATCTTAAATGGCACGACCACAGTCGGTTTGGGCACCAAAAAACAGGACGAACTAAAATCTTATGGCTACAACGTAACTTCTGTTGGTAATGCACCGACTCAGACCTACAGCAAAACCATACTGGTTGATTTACGTTCTGGGCAAAAGAAGTACACTAAGCACTATTTGGAACAGCGCCTTAACCTGACAGCCGTTAATTCGTTGCCCGATAACTCTATAAACCCTGGTGACGCTGACTTTGTTATCATCCTAGGGTCTGACCAAACCTAATGCCCAGGCCATAATTTCTTAATAAAGGTATTAAAGCTATAATATTGAGCATCCATGAGACCGATAATTGACAAACTGAAACCCAAAAAGGGTTTCGCTAACATCTTACATATCTTGATAAGTGCTTTTTTGCCATTACTTTTATATGTACTGGTCAGAATGCATTTTGTTCAATTGGCTGTCATAGTCTTGTTGCTTAGCAAATGGCGCATGCTCGCCGTCAAGCCGCGTTTTTGGCCTGCCAATATTAGGGCTAACGCCGTTGATCTTATGGTCGGTTTAGCCACTATAGTTTTTATGACCCACAGCTTTGAAGCTTCTTTCCAACTAGCTTGGGCGGCTCTGTACGGTGTCTGGTTAGTAGCTATTAAACCCGGTCGTAGCGTGCTTAGCATATCTTTGCAGGCTATTGTTGGCCAGACTTATGCACTAATGGCGCTATTTGTTGGTTGGCCGGCTGCACCACTGGCCACCTTGGTATTGGCGGGTTGGTCTATTTGCTATCTGACGGCGCGTCACTACTTGTCTAGTTTTGATGAACCCTATACGCCCTTATTTGCGCAAACCTGGGGCTATTTTGCGGCTGGACTGATGTGGCTGAGCGGACATTGGCTGATTTTTTATAGTGTTGTCGCCCAACCAACTCTTCTTTTAACGGTTCTCGGCTTCGGTTTAGGCGGCTTGTATTATTTAAATGAAAACGATCGTTTGTCTACTTTTATGCGCCGGCAAATTATATTTATAATGATAGCCGTGGTAATTGTTGTTCTGGTGTTTTCGCACTGGGGTGACCGCCCAATTTAGAATTTTAAGCAAATCTAAAGCAAAGGGGGTTAAAGTGGCAGATCAAATGAGTAATGACAATAAAAAAGTGTTGCCATGGGCGCCAAATAAACACAAGGCTGCCAACCAAATACTTCTAGTGATGGTGTGTGCGGTAGCGGGCTTTGGCGGCGGCTGGCTAGCCAATCACAATCTTCAGACTGGTAGCGGCATTAATAAAGCCAGCCAGCAAATTGTCAGCAGTGAAAGCCAATTGATCAGCGATATTGCTAAAAAAGTTGGACCCAGCGTGGTGTCAGTTAATGTTACCAGCCAATCGGTTCAGTCTGATCTCTTTGGCTTTGCTCAGCCGTCACAACAGCAAAGCGCTGGGACCGGTATTATTTTAAGTGCAGATGGTCTGATCATGACCAACCGACACGTTGTGCCGGCTGGTTCAAGTAGTGTTAGCGTAACGTTATCTGATGGCACCAAGCTTGATAGCGTAGAAGTTGTCGGCCAGACTAATGATTCTGATCCGCTAGATGTTGCATTTTTGCGAATTAAAGATAAAAAAGGTAAAACTCTTACCCCGGCTGCAATAGGTGATTCCAGCCTAGTTAATGTAGGTGACAAAGTAGTAGCCATTGGCAATGCTCTTGGTCAGTTCCGAAACACCGTTACTTCAGGTATTATCTCCGGTTTTGGCCGCGACGTTCAGGCTGGTGACCAAACCAGCACCGAAAACCTGCAAGACCTTTTCCAGACCGATGCGGCTATCAATGAAGGTAATTCAGGCGGACCTTTAGTAAACGTTAACGGGGAAGTTATTGGTATGAATACGGCCATTGCCGGTAACGCCCAAAACATTGGCTTTGCTATCCCAGTCAATGACTTAAAAGGTTTGATCAAGAGTGTGGTTGCAACCGGTAAATTCCAACGCCCGTATCTGGGAGTTCACTACGTTTCATTAACTGACGATTTAGCTTACCAGTACAACCTAAGCGTCAAACGCGGCGCTTACATTGCTCCGGGTGGCAGCCAGTCATCAATTGTCTCAGGTAGTCCGGCTAATAAAGCCGGCCTCAAAGAAAAAGACATCATAACTAAGGTTAACAATACTGCCGTAGACGAGAACAACAGTTTGAGTTCACTACTTGGCCGTTTTTCGGTTGGTGACAACGTTAGTTTAACTGTCGTGCGCGATGGCAAACAGCAAGTTGTTTCCGTGACCCTGCAGGCCGCGCCTACTCAATAATTTCAAACAACTGAATAAAATCGTCAGTTTTGGATAGTCGATAATTGGCTGTTTCGGCAATTTTAGCCAATGACAAATGTTGGAAGGGCAAAGATTCTGTTAAAACAAACTCTGGTTTTTGCTCAGACTTAACAATTTGTGCAAGCAATTTTCTGTAAATATCCAAACCATCAGTTCCGCCAAAAATAGCAATTTTGGGCTCCATAGCAGCAGCTTCATTAATGGTGTAGTCGTCTGGCACATAAGGCAGATTAGCTAAAATTACGTCGTAATCACGCTGTTTTCTGGCGATTAGATTGGCCTCATAGAGTTGCGCCGTAACTTTGTGTAGTACGCAGTTTTGTCGGGCAACTTTAAGGCATCCGTCATCAATATCAATCAATTCAACCGTGCTACCGGGGATTTCTAGAGCAGCTGTTATACCAAGCGCACCAGAACCAGTACCAACGTCAGCGATATGTGGTGTCTTGCTAAGGTCTAGAGACTTCAATAAATCTATCATGGTTTCTGACTCTGGTCGCGGCTCTAAAACGTTTTTGTTAATAACAAACTCACGGCCATAAAACTCGGTTTTACCGCGAATATATGCTAATGGTTCATGCCTAGTCCGGCGTTGAACACTTTTATCTAACCGCTCCAAAACTTTTGAATCCAGTTTGGTCTCAGGATGAGCCAGCAGGTAGGATTTATCCTTGCATAAGACGTCTTGCAGCAAAACGAGTATGTCCAAACGGGCTGTGCCAATCCCAGCCTGTTCTAGTTGATGCTCAGATTGCTTAAGCCAAGTTTCAATTTTCATTATTAAGTAACTGGTGCTCATAAGTCTGCAGAGCTTCTATGATGTCATCAATCTCACCATTTAGGGCGACCGGGATGTTACTGCGACTATAGCCAATACGGTGATCAGTTATACGGTCCTGAGGGAAATTATAGGTGCGAATCTTTTCCGATCTATCACCGGTGCCGATTAATTTTTTGCGAGCGTCACTTAGCTGTTTGGCTTCTTCGTCAATCTTCATCTGCAGTAAGCGTGCTCTAAGTACGCTCATGGCCTTGGCTTTGTTCTTTATCTGCGATTTTTCATCCTGGTTGGCTACCACTAGACCAGTAGGCAAGTGAGTTATGCGCACGGCTGAATCGGTCGTATTAACAGATTGACCACCATGACCACCAGAGCGAAAAACATCGATCCTTAGGTCAGAATCCTTGATTTCAACATCAGTTTCTTCGGCTTCCGGCATAACTGCCACCGTCACGGTGCTAGTGTGGATGCGGCCTTGGCTTTCGGTAACTGGCACGCGTTGAACTCTATGTACACCAGCTTCAAATTTGAGATTCTTATAGGCTTCATTGCCATGGATAGCAAAAATAACTTCTTTAAAACCGCCAGCTTCGCTTGGGCTTTCACTGATAAGTTCAGTTTTGTAGTTGTGCGTTTCGGCCCAGCGGACGTACATTTTGTATAGCTCACCAGCAAACAAGCTAGCTTCATCGCCACCTGCCGCCGCCCGAATTTCAATAATTGAGTCGCGTTCGTCATTGGGGTCTTTGGGAGTTAGTTGTTCTTGCAGCTGAGTTTCGATCGCCTGTATTTTATCGTCGGTTTCATCTAATTCCTGTTGCGCCAGTTCAGCCAGTTCATCACCGCCCATAACTAGCTCTTTAGCTTCATCATAAACTGTTTTTAGACGGGCTTTTTCATCAAACAACGTCAAAGTTTCTTGCAAATAACTAAGTCGTTTTGCCAGTTTGGGATATTCGGGCGTGCTAAAGATGGCCGCATCTTGTAACTTAGCTTGCAGCTGTTCTAGCTCTTGCCTCAATTCTTGTTCTTTGTTGCTCATGGCTCACTCCAGTATATAAGCTTATATATAGAAAAACACCAGGTTCAGTTTATGTTCCTGGTGTTTTATGAAATCGTAGTTACTTAGCGTTTGCTTTTTCTTCGGCTTTGGCGGTCTTGGCAGCCACTCGCTTGGTCTTTTTGTTGGCAGCTTGGCTCATAGCTTCTTTACGGGCATTGGCAGCTTCTTGGCGAGCCTTGAACTTATCGACACGACCCTCAATATCAACCAATTTCTCTTGGCCGGTAAAGAAGGGGTGTGAAGCAGACGATATGTGAACTTTGACTAGTGGATACTCAATGCCGTCCAATTTAATAGATTCCTCAGTGGCAACTGTTGAGCGTGTCAAAAAAGTCGTGTTGTTGTTGAGGTCTTGAAACACGACTGGCCGGTAGTCAGATGGGTGCAGGTCTTTCTTCATAACTCGGCCATTATACGGTGTTGCTAAACAAGTGTCAATCTGTTATGCTCGTCTAGTAACAAATTAAGCAGTTTGGGGAATGATCCTCCCGCTTGGCACCTTGTGCGGACCAAACGGGCACCCCTTACAAAGACTAA
>CAZJQT010000017.1:0-10482 GCA_964548655.1 uncultured Candidatus Saccharibacteria bacterium | reverse complement strand
TTATAGCGCTGTTGAGTTTGAATTTGCGGGCATCCATAAGCCCTAAATAGGTTGAGGACAAGACTATGACGCCAATACCGATGTATTGCTTGGTCAGTAAACTCTCGTGCAAGAATAATGCCGCCAGAATAACTACAAATACCGGCATTAAATTCAATAAGGCTATTGTGGTAGACGGCTCTTCGCTAGAAAGAGCTTTGAAATAACAGTAATAAAAAACAATAGTCAGAACCCCCGAAGCGATGGCGGCTGCCATAACTTTAGTCGGCAAAGTGTAGGTCTCGTTAGTTATAGACAGATACAAGAATGGGAAAATACCAAATAAGCCAGCGACCATGGCTCCAAAACCAGCGCTACGGTAAACTTTGCGTAGTAAATTATCGTCAATCAGAACAACTAAGGCCCACAGCAATGGTGCTATTAGGGCCAGCAAAAGCCAGTTGTTATGAAACAGCATTTATCTGAGTATAGTCCTTTTGCCTAACTGGTTACAAACAGTTACAATTGGGCTAGGAGAACTGATGAGTAAAGTAGTTATTGTCGAAGACGATATTCCTCTGGCTGAAATGTATAAGTTCAAGTTGGACGGAGCCGGTTTTGTCTGTGAAATTGCGCTTGATGGTGCTGCCGGACTTGAACTGATCAAAAACTCTAAGCCAGACTTGGTACTGCTAGACCTGATGCTGCCACAGATGACTGGTGGTGATGTTTTGAAACACATGCGCAACAGCCAGTGGGGTAAAAACATCAAGGTTATAGTGCTTACAAACGTTAGTGAAGCCGAAGCCCCCGACGAGCTCCGTAAATTAGGCATTGAGAGATATTTGGTGAAAGCCAACAATACCCCGAGCCAAGTTATAGAGTTTGTTAACCAAGCTCTAGGAGCAAAACCAGCTTAAAACGTTTGTGTTAACTCTCATCAAGAGGTAGGATTAGATTTATGGCCAAAGTTGCAATTGTCGAAGACGATCTGGCTATAGCCCAGATGTACCGTATCAAGTTTGAATCAGAAGGATTTGAAGTTGAAACCGCTGAAAACGGCAAATTGGGCTTGGAACTGGCCGAGAAAATGAAACCGGACATCATTCTACTAGACCTCATGATGCCAGAAATGACCGGCGACCAGACGCTTAAGAAAATACGGGCAACTAGCTGGGGCAAGGATATCAAAGTGATTATTCTGACAAACATGGGGGAGCAAGAGGCTCCCCCTATTCTTAAGGAGCTAGGCGTCAGACGTTTTATCGTTAAGGCGGAGATGACTCCACGCCAAGTTGCTGAAATGGTCAAAAAAGAACTAGCCAGTTAATTTATGCAAAGCGGGCAAGAAATTGAATACGAGTTAACGTTCTTAGCCCGTGCTTTGCCGCCAGAAATTGCTGGTGTCAAACCAAAGCGATTAGTCGACATTTATGTACCGGAAGATATGTCAGTTCATCCTCACCTTCGATTACGTCAAAAAGGTAATGATTACGAAATAACTAAGAAACAACCCGTAGAAGACGCTGATTCTTCGACTCAGATCGAAATAACCATACCGCTCGAAAAACCAGAGTTTGACACTCTGGCGGCTAGTAGTCAGCGTAGCGTTACCAAAGACCGTTACAAGGTTATTTTGGACGGAAAGACTGCTGAAGTCGATGTCTTTCGGGATAAGCTTGAGGGTCTAGTCTTAATTGATTTTGAATTTGCTAGCCAGAAAGAGAAAGCGGCGTTTAAAGCCCCGGATATTTGCTTGGCAGACGTGACACAAGAGGCATTTACGGCTGGTGGTCTGTTAGCTGGTCAATCTTACGCCAATATTGTCGCAGAGCTTAAAAAATATGGCTACACTCCAATTGATCGCTAACCTGTTAAAATTAGGTTTATGAAAATCGCACTTCTTGGGTACGGCAGCCAAGGCCAAGCCGCATACGAATATTGGAATCACGACGGCAACGAGCTGACAGTTTGCGATATGTCGGAAAAGACTGAATTACCGCAAGGTTCTAAGTCACAATTAGGTGAAGATTATCTCAAAAATCTAGATACTTTTGATCTGTTGGTACGTACCCCTGCCCTTCATCCCAAAGACATAGTTGCCGCTAATTCGCCGGCAATTCTAGAGAAAGTAACTACTGTAACGGATGAATTTATTAAGGTTTGTCCAAGTCGTAATATCATCGGCGTGACCGGCACCAAAGGCAAAGGCACCACTAGCACACTCATCGCCAAGATACTGGAAGCCGCCGGCAAAAAAGTTCACCTGGGCGGCAACATCGGCACGCCACCACTAGAGATGCTAAAGGCCGGTATCCAACCTGATGACTGGGTCGTCTTAGAACTGGCTAATTTCCAGCTGATCGATCTAAAACACTCACCGCATATTGGAGTGGTATTGATGGTTGAGCCAGAACACATGGACTGGCATGCTGACATGGATGAATACATCAGCGCCAAACAACAGATGTTCAAATTCCAATCAACCAATGACATTGCCGTTTATTACAGTCAAAACCCCAACTCCCAGCACATTGCCAGTGTGACGGCCGGACACAAAATCCCCTACATGAAATATCCTGGCGCCGACGTGATTGAAAACATCGTAACAGTTGACGGCCAGGCAATCTGCGACGTTAACGAAATCAAGCTACTAGGCAAACACAACTGGCAGAATGTTTGTGCGGCTGTAACTGCTGTTTGGCAGATTACCCAGAACACCGAAGCCCTGCGTTCTGTTCTGACCAGTTTTAAGGGTCTGGAACATCGCTTAGAGTTTGTACGTGAGCTTGAGGCAGTAAAATATTACGATGATTCCTTCGGTACAACTCCAGAAACAGCTATTGTGGCCATCGAAGCTTTCGAAGAACCCAAAGTGGTTATTTTGGGTGGGTCAGATAAAGGAGCGACTTACGAGAAACTGGCTCAAGCAGTTGTAGATAACAACGTACGCTTTGTAGTCACAATCGGTGTAACCGGTCCGGCCATAGCTGCTGCTCTACGCAAAGCCGATTATAAAAATATTCTCGAGGGTGGTAACACTATGCAGGCAATAGTAGATATGGCGCGTAAGAAAGCCTGGTCAGGCGACATCGTATTACTGTCTACGGGCTGCGCAAGCTTTGACTTATTCAAGAACTACAAAGACCGCGGCGAACAATTTAAGCAAGTTGTTCAATCACTCGTTTAAGTTGAGAAATGACGGGCTCAATTGGCTGTATGACTTCGGCCCGGCCGGCAGCTATTTCTCGAATAATTTCCTCTATCCAATGATAATGGGTGCAACCTAGCAGAATAATGTCCGCGCCTTGATCACAAACTTTATCGATCCGTTGCTTGATGTGTTCTTGGTCAATCTTGTCGCTTTCAACCATTGAAGTCCAGTCGGCACAATCCGGCTCAAGTACTTTTACGTCTTTAGCGTAGGTAGCTTTAAGCCAAGCGTAGCGCTTTGAGGCAAGCGTAGTTGGAGTGGCGCAAACAGCAATAATACCGGACTTTGTTTGTTCAGCTGCCGGCTTTACCATCGGTTCCATACCTACTAGTGGAACTTTCATCTTTTTCCTAAGTTCATCAATAATTGTAGTGGTGACAGTGTTACAGGCGACCAAAATAACCTTGCAGCCCTCACCTATCATCTGTTCCAGGATTGGCTTTACTAGTATCAATAATTGTTCTGGAGTCTTGCTACCGTAAGGAAGGTTCTTCTTATCTTCGCGGTAAAGCACTTCGTGTTCAGGTAAAGTTTTTTCAATAGCTTTGACCAGGCTCAAACCGCCAACACCCGAATCAAATACGCCAATTTTCATTTGACCTTCGCTTTGGCAGAGCGAATGACGTTTTCAAATAACGCACAGACAGTCAGTGGTCCAACACCGCCCTTGACTGGCGTAATTGTAATGTCTGGCCGCTCGCGTACATCCTCAGCCACATCACCTATCAGACCGTTTTTATCTGTAGCTACGCCAGCATCAACAATAACTGCATCCGGCTTGACCATAGTCTTGGTTATCAGCCCCGGTACGCCTACGGCGCTAATAATTACATCGGCTTCTTGAGTTAGTTTGGCTAAATCTTTGGTTTTACGATCGGCAATAGTGACTTTGTACTCAGAGTTCTGCCAGATCTTAGCCAGAGGTTTGCCAACTAGTCGGCCATGGCCAACAAGCAATAAATTTTTGCCAAAAAGCTGGATATTATAGCCGGCTAGTAACCAATTGATGGCCATCGGCGTCGCCGGGTCAAAATTGGTTTTATCGGCCAGCCCATCGACATCCTTATCGGCTGTTACTGTATCCAGGATTTCTGTAGTTTGATCTGGATCAGGTAAAGGAATTTGGACAATTATGCCGTGTACTGATGAGTCCGCGTTAAGCTGTTTAATTGTCTTAATAGCATCTTTTTGGTCAATAGTGTGCACATCGACTTCGACGCCGATATCATCACCGTAGGTTTGCTTAAGACGCATGTAGCTATCGACTACTGGGTCTGGGTTGGTGCGGATAATAGCCAGTTTGGGTGTGACGTTGTGAGGCTGGCGAAGAGCACGCACCTCTCCGGCTTGGCGTTCTTTGATAAATTCAGCTAAATCTGATCCATTCAGGAGTTTCATACCAGTGTATTCTATCAAAACTCTCCAGAGAACGACTAAATACAAATATGGGTTTGTTTTAGTTTTAGTATTGGGGCTTGTTCAGATTTATTAATTTTACAATTCCCCAACCGATAAGCACATATACGGCGGCGGCAACCAATATAGATGGTTCAAATACAGAACGGACATCTTGTGTAGCCACTTTTGTGACGCCAAAAATACTATCAAAAGGAGCCGTTAATACGCCGGTAACATTGTAGATAAAATCAACAAACCCACTGGCTGGATTGGCGCCAAGCAATTTTAATACAAAGCGGAAGGCTAACAATATTTCAATAAAGCCAACAATGTACCAAACTATGTTCGCTACTACGGTTTTGTCATCACCTGAGACTTTGGTGTTAACTTTTTGTGTTTTTTGTTGGACTTTAGCACCTGTATCACTTACTCCTTGGTCTTGACTGGTCGTAACTGTTTTTTCAACTTCTGCCATAATTTACCCCCTCGTTATTGTATTAACTATACACTTGTTTTTATTGAATATAAACGGATCTGAATATCGATAAATTGGAGGGCCAGCGGGGACTTGAACCCCGGACACCCTGCTTAAGAGGCAGGTGCTCTAACCAGCTGAGCTACTGGCCCGAAACTCCGCTATCTTAACAGATTACATCTGTTATATCAATCTGAACGATTCGAGACTAGTCCCCGCTGGCCCTCTATATCGATTATCCTTAAACTCCTCACCTAGAGGAGTTTTGTTTTATCACTTGACAATTTGTTATGTTAGCACAACAATTAGTTACATTATGGTGTATAACAGAATTGCGTTGCTAAGAACCGAACAGAACATATCTCGTCAAGAGTTAGCTGATAGAGTTAACGTAAACTATCAAACAATTGGTTTTATTGAACGTGGTGACTATTCGCCGAGTTTGGAATTAGCGTTCAAGATAGCTGAAGTTTTCAGGGTTGATATTACGACTGTCTTTTCGGACAAACAGTTTGAGCCAATATTTAAATCGAAAGGATCAGCTCATGAATAAGTTTGCTAGTTTACTTCGTAAACATATACCTATTAGTGGTAAAACAGCCAGGATATTATCTTTGGTCGTGGCCGTATGTTTTTCTTTAGCGGCATTGCTAGTATTGCAAGGATCAGTCTACCCGCTCAATAACCAACGCGGAATAGTCTTACAGGACATAGGTGCACTACTTAATATACCCGGGTTTATAGCTCTGATAGTAACAACTATAGTCCAGTCGGGAGCCTATGATGTTGACTTTTTTAAGAAGAAAAGTCGTAGAGTCAAGTTGGATGAAAGACAATTACTGGTTCGTCGACGAATTTATGAACGAAGCTACAACACTGCAGCTAGTATAATTTATGTTGTTTTCCTTCTAGTGCTTTTTGCAGGCGGCCATACCACTCCTCAGTGGATAATTCATCTCAATCAAACATCTTTTATCCATAGCTATGTGTTAGCGGCTATGGATTTTGGTATTATATTCTTCGCTCTGCCCAACATATACGCAGCCTGGGAAAAAGATAGCTAAATTTAATCGGCTAAAAAACTCCGTGGAAAACCTAATTCTTTTGCTATCATTGAGCCATGAATAATTTACTTGTAGTTCTAGTCGCGCTGTGTGGGGCTGAGTTTGTGCATAACAATATTGAGATTTGGGGCATGCGCCAGAAAGTAGGTTGGTTGAGTATTGTCCAAAACGGGCAGATGCACGGCAAGTGGCCAATCAATGTTAATACCAAGCTTAAAACAGTCGTTTTACATTCAACAATCTTATTATTATTTGGCGGCTTATTTTATTTGATACTAAAAGCCTTAAATCTGTCAGATCATAATTTAGTGGTTACCGGAATTGTTATTTTATTGATCAACTACGCCTGCACTACTTGGTGCGTAGATATTTACCACAATCAGATTGGCAAGCTGATTACTAAAGCCAATAAAAAGCTTTAACGCCTGACCCACTTTTCAAAGACGAGCGTAATGCCATTTTCGGTAATTGGCTTAGATTGTTGTACGCGTTTAAAATCTTTCTCGAACTCTGGGAAAAACTTGGTGCAATTAAAATCAGAAGCAAGACGGGTAATATATAGTACGTCGGCTTGACTGATGGTTTGAGCAAACACACCAGCCCCGCCGATTATGCACAAATCTTCTTCATGCTCTTTTACGAAGCTGCTTAGGTCCCGAACTTCAATAAACCCATCACGTAAAGGTTGATCACTGTCACTGATCACATAGTTTTTCTGATCTGGCATGGGCTTGCTGAACTCGTCATAGGTAGCCAAACCCATCAGGATGTCATGCCCTCTGATTAGGTCGTGGTAATGTTTTACGTCGCTCGGAACTTTCCCTTGCCAAGGGATACCGTGGTCATTGGCCATGCCGCGCTTTTCATCAATTGCTACTACAAAATAAATCATCTAGAACTTAGAATATCACGATGCAGGTCGGCGATCAGGTAAAAAGAGCCGGTAACTACAGCCAGCTTGGTCTTGGTATTTAGTAATAATTTATAAGCTTTAAACGGATTAGGTTCAATTTTTATATGCTGTGAGCCGATTCTTTTTGCTTCTTCGGCCAAAACATTTGGGTCGTTCGGCGTTGCCGGTAAGTCCTCAGAAGTTTGAAAACTAGTGATTATTAATTCGGAGCAAATCGGTAACAGCTCCCTCAAGACCTCCTGATGTTCTTTATCGCTTTTAAGACTCAGTAGAACTGGGACTTTTTGCCCAGGGTACTTATGCCTGAAACTATCCACAAAGGCCTGCATTTTCTGAGAATTGTGCGCCCCATCCATGACAATAGTTTTTGTGCCAACTTGGCGGCCTTCCATACGGCCTGGAATAACTACGTTCTGACTGGCTAGCAGTTGATCATCAGAGAGTTCAGGCAAACTATCACGCTCCGCAATGTATTTATAAACCCGTGCGGCCAAACACCAATTACGTTTTTGAAAATCGGGTAGTTGATTGCCGCAAGCTCTTTGGTCAGATAAACTTAACATGTTTAGCATTGCTTCTTGTTGCTTTGCCCTTTCGCTTAAGGCATCATCAACTTCTTTTGTTTGGCTGTAGGCAAAAACTTGATTGCCTGGATGAATAATGCCAGCTTTCTGAGCCGCAATTTCAGCCAAGGTTTTTCCCAGTACGTGCACATGGTCAAAACCAATGTCCGTGATCACACAAACTTTATCAGATTGCTGAGCTATATTTGTGGCGTCATGCAGACCACCCAAGCCAGTCTCAATAACAGCGTAATCAACCTTGGTTTTAGCAAAGTACCAATAGACAAAAGCAATCATTAGCTCAAAATAAGTCGGCTCAGGGTCAACATTTTTTATTAGCTCCAGAAATTCACCAAGCGCTTGGCGAAACTCGGTTTCAGAAACTGGTTTTAGATTTATCTGCACACGCTCCGTAACTGAGTCTATGTGTGGCGATACTGTTAGGCCAACTTTTTTGCCAGATTGTTTTAGCAGGCTTGCTAGATAGTAAGCTGTTGAAGTTTTGCCAGACGTTCCGGCCACATGGATAATTTTTAGCTTGTGTTGTGGGTTGCCTAATGCCTTCATTAATGGCCGCATCCGTTCTAGGGTAATATCTTTGCCCAGAAGCTCCCTGACTTTTGGAATGTATTTGGCCAGCTCAGCTTCAGCCTCTAAGATGTTCCTAATCTGTCTCATTAATACGTATTTTACAGGGAAAAATGTTAAACTTGTATTTGTTCGCGCCCGTAGCTCAGCGGATTAGAGCACTTCGCTTCGGACGAAGGGGTCGGCGGTTCGAATCCGTCCGGGCGTACCATTTCGCTTACGTACAAGACTCATTTTAGTCATGCTAATATTAATTAATGTCGGCCGAAGATTTTCCTCTTACAAAAAAAGAATTTAATGAAATTTACTCTAAAGTTCCGCGACTAACCGTTGAGATAATAGTTAAGAATGATAGTGGTGCAATATATCTAACGAAACGTGCTATTGAGCCATGCAAAGGTCGGTGGCACCTACCTGGCGGGACGGTGCTTATGGGAGAAAAATTGTTAGACTCCGTAAAACGAATTGCTAGGCGAGAATTAAACATTAAGGTTAAGCAAACAAAGGATAAGGGATACATAGAATACCCGGATCACTACAAAAATGGCCTAGGATATCCAGTTGGTGTTGTTTTTGAAGTAGAACAATTTGAAGGATCAATACTAATAAATGAGGAGGCACAAGCTGGTGAATGGCACAAGCAGTTGCCAGACAAGATGCATCCACACCAAGACGTGTTTCTGTTAGATAAAGGGTACTTGCGTCAATAAGCTGGCTCTAACCTCGTTCACTATTCTGTACCAGAAAGCTATTCTTTTGATTGTTTCTTTGAATGGGATCGTTGAGTATTAGCGGGCAGTGATTTGGGTTTTTGTTGTTCGAGGGTTTTTTGCAAAACTTCTATGACGCTTTTAGCGTGTTCTTTACTCATGCCAACGCGTGCAACTACTACGTTTTGATTGTTTGCACCGTTGCCTTGCATAAAATTCATAACGAGACCGTAATCATTAACCATAACGTGTAACATATCGGTGTAAATTATACGGTTGTCGCTGGGCAGAAAGGCTACAGTCTGATTGTCGCTAGTCTGGTCCGGTTGGTCAGAAAAGTAACCTGCTAGTTCCCAAAGTTTACTGGCAATGTCTTCCTTGGCTGCAAAATGACTAATCAGTAATAGCAAAATGTCTTCAGAAGGGCGCTCAGAGCCTGACTCAAAAGCACCGAGCATGTCACTATCAATCTCGACAGCCCCGGAAACTTCAGCCATAGACTCGCGCTTGAGTTCGCGGAGTTTTTTGAGCTGGCTGCCAAGCTGGCGGAAAGGCTGCTTGTGCGTGTCTTTGTTTCCCATATTCATGTGCTGATGATCATCTTACGCCCGCCATGTTCAACTTGCAAGCCCTCAAAATCTTCCTAAGTTATTGCATTTGGATGTAATGCAAGGCAATGACGAGCAGCGGACTGAGTCGTATAGATTAATACGGCGAAGGAACAGCGCAGTTATTAACGCAGCAGTACGCCAAAAACTTATGACTATAGGCAAGCTGTGCTTGCATAGAGTCATAAGTGGTGCAAAACTTGGGTTATGTTTATTCAGGATAATGTACCCTTGTCTGCATATTCAACCATGCGTTTAGGTGGCCCAGCCGCTTACTTAACAGAGGTCAGTGACAGAAATGAAGTAAAAGAAGCCGTCAAATGGGCTTCTGAACATGGCCAAAAGATCATCATGATTGGTGAGGGTAGTAACATAGTTTGGCGCGATGAAGGTTTTAAAGGATTGGTTCTAGTTAATCGCATAACTGGTTTTGAAGTTTCTCAAGAAGATGGCCACAGCGTCTACATAACCGTCGGCGCCGGTGAACATTGGGATAGTGTGGTTGAACGCATTGTTGCCAAAGGTCTGAACGGAGTAGCTGAGCTGTCATTGATACCGGGCACAGCTGGAGCAACACCGGTTCAGAACGTTGGTGCCTATGGGCGAGAGATAAGTGAATCATTAGTGACCGTTGAAGCACTGGACATAACTACCGGCCAGTTTATGACCATACCAGCCAGCGATTGTGGTTTTGGCTACAGAACTAGCCGCTTTAAAACTACCGACAAAGGTCGGTTTTTCATTACCGCTATCACTCTCTTGCTGAGTAAAGATCCGCCAAAGCCGCCCTTCTATGACTCGGTTGAGCAATATTTGCGTGAACACAAGGTAGAAGCCTATACATCACAGGCCATTCGCGAAGCTGTGGTGGCTATCAGAACTGCCAAATTACCTGATCCCGCCAAAGTGGCCAACAACGGCTCTTTCTTTGCTAACCCGATAATTTCTGCCGAACGTTTGGCGGAATTAT
>CAZJQT010000016.1:0-10900 GCA_964548655.1 uncultured Candidatus Saccharibacteria bacterium | reverse complement strand
CTTGCAGTTACACGCCAGACAATAAAGGCCGTGGCGTCATGCGCCTGGGCCGGGTGAAGCTACCATTCACAACTATTTCACCTAATCATTTGTATTTTGCTGGTACGCAGTTTTATTGGGATACGTATTTTACGGTGCTTGGTTTAGTGGTTGCTGGACATGCTGATATGGCTAAGGCAATGATTGATAACCTAGTTTTTATGTTTGATAAATTCGACTTAGTGCCGGCGCGAAACAGTTGGACCAGTCTTGGTCGCACCCAGCCGCCATACCTCACGCAAATGGCCTTTGAGGTCTATGATCATGGCGGAGCCGACAAAGCTTGGCTGGCCAAAGTCCTGAAAATTGCCGAGCAAGAATATTGGAATGTCTGGATGAGCGGCCAACGTTTTAATAAGCAAACTGGTCTAAGCCGCTACTCGCCGCGCTTTTGGAAAAAGCATTTAACCGTCTATGAATCGGGCTGGGACAATTCTAGTCGGTTTAATCCAGAAAACTACAAAACCCTGATCCCAGTTGATCTCAATTGCCAGCTGTATCAGTATGAATCGGACTTTGCCCGTTACGCTCGATTAATTAATGACAAGGTAGCAATAAAAAAATGGCAAAAAGCTATGGTGAAGCGCCAAGAACTTATCAATAAATATTTTTGGGACGCAAAAACCGGCTTTTATTATGACTACAATCCAAAAACTAAGCGTCCAGAAAATCTCAAAACCCTAGCTGGTTTTTATCCGCTGTGGTGCGGGGCAGCTTCTAATGATCAAGCCAAAAAAGCCTTAGTCCACATAAAAAGCTTTGAATACCAAGGTGGCCTGAGTAATACCGAGAAAATTGTTTGGAGCAAAAAACAGTGGGACTACCCCAATGGTTGGGCGCCCCAGCAATATATTGTGTTCAAGGGTCTCAAGAACTATGGCTTTGACAAGCAAGCTAACCAACTTGCCGGCAAATGGTTGGTTCTAAACCAAAAAGTGTTTGAACGCACTGGTACGCTGTGGGAAAAATACGATGTTGTTAAAGGTGACATTGGCTTAAGTGGGAGATACCCGACCCAACCTGGCTTTGCCTGGACTAACGCAATCTTTCTACGCTTAGTTCATGAATTGTTGTAGACTATAACAGATATGAACGCGCAAGAGATTAGGCAAGCTTACTTAGATTTTTTTGCTAAAAAGGGCCACACGGTTATTCCTAGAGCTAGTTTAGTGCCAGATAATGACCCGACTACTTTATTCACGGGTTCTGGAATGCAACCAATGATTCCTTATCTGTTGGGAGAAACACATCCGAACGGTAAGCGATTAACTAACAGCCAGGTATGCATGCGGTCTCAGGATATTGATGAAGTTGGAGATGAGTCTCATACCACAACATTTGAGATGTTGGGCAATTGGAGTCTTGGCGATTACTTCAAAAAAGAGCAAATCCCTTGGATGGCCGAATTCTTGTTTGACGTGGTGGGTTTAGACCCAGCGCGCGTCTATGTGTCGTGCTACATCGGTAACAAACAATACAATATTCCTCGTGACGAGGAAGCTATTAGACTCTGGCAGCATGAATTCGAAAAACGTAGTATTGAAGCCAAAGTAGTTAAACTAGGGGCTGCCGAAAATGGTGCCAAGCAGGGCATGCAAGGCGGTCGCATCTTCTTGTATGACGGTAAAGAAAACTGGTGGAGCCGTAATGGGGACGAGGAAGGTACCTTGATTGGTGACCCGTGTGGCCCAGACTCAGAAATGTTTTTTGATTTCGGCGAACAGTACCATGATGAAAAAATATGGGGTAAGCCGCACCCGGCCAGCGACTCTCCACGTTTCTTTGAGATTGGCAACAATGTCTTTATGGGCTACAAAAAGACTGAAGACGGCTTCGTAGAACTAGAGTCTCCAAATATTGATCAAGGTTCTGGCTTAGAACGTATCGCTGCTGCTGCTCAAGATAATCCCGATGTGTTTAGAATTAGTTTATTTTGGCCAGTTATCGAGAAGCTAGAAAAGATCAGTCGCAAGAGTTACGACAACCATACCAACGCAATGAGGGTAATTGCCGACCATATCAAAGGCGCTACCTGGCTGGCTATTGATGGCGTTGTGCCGAGTAATAAGGAACAGGGTTATGTGATGCGACGGTTGTTGCGTCGTGCTATTAGATTTGCCTTTGAATTAGGTATCGAACAAAACTTTTTGCAAGAAATTGTGTCGGTTATTGCCGACATGTATCACGAAGATTTTCCAGAAGTTTCTAAAAAGCGTAAGGAAGTTATCGAGATTCTGGTCAAAGAGGAAAAGATCTTCCGCCAAACTTTGCGGGCTGGCGTACGAGAGCTTGGGAAGTTGGGTAAAGATGGTTTGACTGGCGACGAAGTCTTCAAACTTTATGATACCTATGGCTTCCCAGTGGAGCTGAGCTTAGAGGAAGCTTATACCCAGGGCATTGACGTCGATAAAAATTGGCAAAAAGACTTTGACCGCTTAATGAAAGAGCAAAAAGAACGCTCTCAAACCGCCAGTAAAGGCGTTTTCAAAGGTGGTTTGGGCGGTCACACACTGCAACACAAAAAATACCACACGGCTACACATCTTATGTACCAGGCTCTGCGTGATGTGCTAGGCGACCACGTGGTTCAATGTGGTAGCAATATTACCGAGGAGCGCCTGCGTTTTGACTTTAGCCATCCAGAAAAGGTCACGCCTGAGCAGATTAAAAAGGTCGAAGACATTGTCAATGAACAGATCAAAAAAGACCTGAAAATATCATTTGAGGAATATCCAACCAAAGTTGCGGTTGAAGAAAAAGGCGCCCTAGGTCAGTTTGGTGACCGCTATGGTGAACGCGTCAAAGTCTACAAAATGATAGCCGCTGGTGCTGATAAGCCATTTAGTTTTGAGATTTGCGGTGGTCCGCATGTTGACCATTCCCTACAACTAGCCGAAGGCGGCAAGACTTTTAAGGTTATCAAAGAGGAAGCTAGCTCGGCTGGTATTCGCCGCATCAAAGCTGTACTACAATAAGCTCATGGGAGATGTCATCCGCCCGCCACAATTCAAGCAGATCGCACGGGCCGAACTAGGTCCAGTACAACGCGGAGTAGATCCGGCAGAGAGGGAGCTGGCAGTCAAGAATCTTCGGGAGATCCTAACTAATATCAACACCAAAAACCTACCTTTTCTTGAAGAAAAACTCAAGCCCCACTACAAGCTTCTGACTCTACTTTATCTACCAATTGAGCCAGTGCCTTTCACGGCTTTCCCTCATCGCATGGGCAATCTATCCAACCTGTTTCGTATTGAAGACCAAGAAGGATCAAGATCAAATTTTGCGGTGCCTAATATGCAGCGTTTGCCACGTGGTTATTATATGGTGGAAAGAACAGGCCCGAGGCAGCCCGATGGAGACGTAGCAGTAGCGGTGCGGTTTGATTGTGGACTCGACGGCAGTCCTGACGAATTTAATAATGCTGATGCTTACGCTCATCCGGCATTAATCTCCCAACTAGGCTACGTTGAGGACGGATCACTTATGACAGGCTCAGAGATAGAAACACTCCGTGCTGCCTGG
The DNA here is from genome assembly GCA_964548655.1 of uncultured Candidatus Saccharibacteria bacterium. Lineage (GTDB taxonomy): Bacteria > Patescibacteriota > Saccharimonadia > Saccharimonadales > CAZJQT01 > CAZJQT01. The sequence continues at coordinate 7,339 of CAZJQT010000016.1, read as the reverse complement.
TATGAAGATAACCACTTACGCTTAGTCTCAAAAAAAGACGAATAGGATCTGGCTCTAGTAATCCATTGGATGTTCAGATTTTGCGACAAACTCTTCTAGTGTAGATACTTCAGCTTTATTTAACCCGATTGCTTGACTATTCTCTAAGGCCTTCGCGACTCCGTTGATCAAAATATCGTGATCTTCAACCGAGATAGATAATTCTCTTTGATTTACTGGTACCATCGCCCATTCCATCACACATCTCCTCTAATAACGATTAGTATTGAGTTTTGATATCTATTTTGCAAGCAGCAGCATTTTGATTAAAGCAATCTGTTGCTTTTCCTAGCGCTACCTCTCCTTATGCTACAATAATCGCGGTAATGCTAGACAAACTAAAGAGTCTCAAAAAGTCTGCATTAGCTCTCCGCACTAAGGGTGGGGGGGCTATTGAGTATTTAGTTGCGCTTGATATTGGTACTGAATTTGTTAAAGCTCTGGTAGCCAGAATTAACGGTGATGAGCTAGAAATCATCGGTGTTGGTCGCCAGCATCAGGAATTTAATGACATGCAAGCTGGTGCCATTGCTGATATTGCCGCGGTAGTGCGTAACTGCGACGCCGCTCTGAGCCAAGCCGAACAAGAAGCTGGCGTCAGTGTGCGTACAGCCATAATCGGCATTGCCGGCGAACTTGTTAAGGGTACGACTACAACTGTGCGTTGCCGGCGCAAAGATCCTAAAAAACAACTGGACCTAGAAGAGGTTGAGCATATCATTGGTCTGGTCCAAGAACGTGCCCAAACCCGTGCCAAGGAACAATTAGCCTGGGAACTAGGTGGAAAAGAGGTAGAAATTCGGCTGGTTAATAGTGCGTTGGTGCGCATAGACATTGACGGCTACCAAGTTACTAACCCGGTTGGGTTCCAGGGTAAGGACGTTGAGGTTCAACTCTACACCGCTTTTGCGCCGATGATCCATATTGGCGCCCTAGAGCGCACTGCTACAGAACTAGATCTAGATTTATTAGCGGTGGCAGCTGAGCCATTCGCTGTTGCTAGAGCCGTCATAGGTAACGACCCTAATGCCACTACTAGCGCCATTCTGATGGACGTCGGCGGTGGCACAACTGATATAGCCGTGGTAAACGAAGGTGGTGTGCAAGGTACCAAAATGTTTGGTATTGGTGGTCGGGCTTATACTCGATCTGTCGAGCGTGAACTAGGGATTAGCTTTAACCGAGCCGAAGAACTCAAACTAGCTCTAAGTAACGGCCGTTTGCCAGCCAGCAAAGTACCCATTGTCAAAGCACCGCTAGAAAAAACTCTGGATGTTTGGACCAGCGGGGTTGAGCTAGCTCTGGGTGAATTCCAAAATGTCGATCACCTTCCATATCAAGTTTGGCTTTGCGGTGGCGGCTCCAGCTTGGACCTGTTAATGGACCGCATGAGCCAGTCCAGGTGGTACGCCGACCTGCCATTTACCAAGAAACCAGTCGTCAAACACATAGCTCCCGAAGAAGTAGTTGATATAATTGATCAAACCGGCCACGTAAAAGACCACACTTTCATAACTGCCATGGGCTTACTGCGTGTCGGTTTGGACACGGTTCAAACCCAAGACGGCTCAAAGCCAGGTTCAGTCCGTGAACGGATAGACAGGATGTTAAGAATATGAGCGACACACCAGAAAAACAGACTATTTACATTGATGTCGAGGATGAAATCACCGGCATTATTGATAAACTGCGCCGTTCAGAAGCCAAAGTCGTTGCGCTGGTGTTGCCCAAACGCGCTTCGGCTCTACAATCTACCGTTAATCTCAAATTATTAAAGCGCAAAGCCGAAGATGCCAAGAAAAACATTGTCCTCATAACGTCTGACCCGGGCCTCTTGCCTATGGCTGGAGCAGTTGGCTTACATGTAGCCAAAAGTTTGCAGAGCAAGCCCGCCATCCCGTCTGCCCCAGAAAAAGCCGACCATGCTGTGACGGTTGATAGCGATGAAGATTCTGATGAAGAAAAACTAGACCGCCACAAATCAATTGGTGAGCTAGCCGCGGCTGGCGCCGGTGTCGATGAAATTATAGATGTAGACAATGTTGCTGAGGCCGTTGGCAAAGGCATCAAATCTGCCAAAAAGAGTGCGTCTAAATACGCCAAGAAACTCAAGGTTCCTAACTTTGATAGTTTTAGAACCAAGTTACTGACAGGTGGTGGAGCCTTAATTTTGATAATAACTCTGTGGGTTTTAGCCGCTGTGATTTTCCCCAAAGCTAAGGTAGTCATAACGACTGATACCAGCAGTTTTGGGGTTGATGTAACAATTGATGCTAGAACAGATATCAAAGATGTTGATACTGCTAAATTGATTGTTCCGGCCACCGCACGATCACTTAAAAAAACCGATTCAGCCAAGGTAGCTACATCTGGCAAGCGCAATGATGGCACCAAGGCCGGCGGGACTATAACGGCCATTAATTGTACTGATAACACCGTAAACTTACCTGCTGGTACAGTTTTTTCCAATGGAGGCCTGTCTTTTACTACGAACGTTGCTGTCGGGGTAGCGCCTAGTAATTTCACTAGTCCTGCGAGTGGAGGAGCATGCAAAAATGATGGCAAAGCAGATGTTGCTGTTACAGCTGCTAATCCAGGCGCGCAGTATAATCTAGCCGCTGGCCAGCCCTTTACCTCGAGCGCTGGTAGTAAAATAAGTGGATATAACAATGCAGCTATGAGTGGAGGCACCGATAAGATCACTCAAATTGTCAGTCAGAGTGACATTGACTCTGCTAAGCAGCAAGTCTTGGACAAATTGAATAATGACAGCAACACCACGCTGACCAATCAATTTAAGGCCGATAACTCAGTAGCCCTGACTGACACTTTTGGTGCCGCCGATGTCCAGGTTGCGCCCGATACGGCCGCCAACCAACCAGCCGCTGAAGTCACCGTCACCGTCAATGTAACCTACACTGAACTTGGTGTTAAACAAGACGATATCAAAAAAATCATCACAGCCGATGTTAGCAAGCATATTGATGCCAAAACCCAAACTGTCCAAGACACCGGTGTCGATAATGCTACGCTGCAAGTAACCGATAAACCATCAGCCGCAGAAGTCAAAGCTAGACTACAGAGTAATGCCGTCATCGGTCCACAAATAGACCAAACAGCGCTTAAGAAACAGATCAAGGGCAAGAAAAAGGGCGACACTCAGGCCATAATCATGAGCCGCCCAGGCGTCAAAGACGTCAACATCAGCTTCAGCCCATTCTGGGTCAACACTATTCCCAGCAAGGTTGATATTACAATCAAGAAGCAATAATGACAGATTCCATAATGGCTTTGGATGTGGGAGAAAAGCGCATAGGTGTAGCTTTGATGACAGACCAAGTCAAAATCCCCAGGGCGCTGACTACGCTAGCAAACCAGCCTAACATCATTGACGATATCAAAACACTGACAAACGAACACCAGGTAACCTCTCTGGTGGTTGGTTATCCACGTGATGTTCATGGTCAGTTAACTGCCCAGACCAAGTTTTCTGAAACATTCGCAGATAGTCTAAAAGATGCCACTAAATTACCTGTTCATTTGCAGGATGAAGCTCTGACATCAGTACAAGCCGAAGAACAGCTAAAACAATCAGGCAAACCATACAAAAAGGGTGATATTGACGCCCAAGCTGCTTGTTTGATACTAGAAGACTACGCCAAAGAACAGGGGCTTATATGATCAAAAAAAGCTACCGGGTTGGTATAAAGAAACGCGACTGGGCCAGGATTTGGCGGATAGCTTCAATAGTGCTAGTGGCAGCCATACTAATCAGCACCGTGGTGATCAAAATAACTTATGACAAAAACTTGAGGCCCGTTAGTGCTTCACAGCGCGGTATTTTGATAGATATTCCGGAAGGTAGTAGTGCTCATGAAATTGCTGTCGAACTCCAACAAAAGGGTGTCATTCGCTCGTCTTGGGCCTTTGAATGGTTTGTACGCAATGCCTCAGCCCGTGATCGTTTGCAGGCTGGAGCTTACAACTTACATCCTGACCAAAGCGTATCAGAAATTGTAGATATATTGACACAGGGTAGAGTAGCCACTGATCTAGTAACTATCTTGCCAGCCCAGCGCCTGGATCAGATCCGCAGTGCCCTTATCAACACTGCTGGTTTTGGCACTAAGGACGTTGATGCCGCCCTCAACCCGGATCTTTACGTAAATTCTGCGGCCTTGGCTGATAAACCAGCTGACGCCAACTTAGAGGGCTATCTGTATCCCGATTCGTTCCAGAAAACATCCGCTAGCAAGCCGTCTGACATTATTCGAGCGTCTTTGAATGAAATGCAAAAACACCTAACGCCCGATATCAGGGATGCAATTGTTCGCCAGGGTTTGACGGTCCACCAGGGCATGATCCTGGCTTCAATCATCGAGCAAGAGGTTAGCAAACCAGCTGACAAAGCCGTTGTGGCTCAAGTCTTCTTGAGTCGGCTCAGACAAGGTCTGCCACTGCAATCGGATGTTACCGTCATTTACGGTGCCCTAAAGGACGGCAAACAGCCAGATCTAAACTACGATTCCGACTACAATACCTTTACTCATATTGGTTTGCCACCAGGGCCAATTAGCAATGTTAATCAATCGTCACTGGACGCCGTGGCTCATCCAGCCAATACCGATTATCTGTATTTTGTAGCTGGGGATGACGGCATAACATATTTTGCTCATACGCTAGAAGAGCATCAGCAAAATGTAAAAGATCATTGCAAAAAATTGTGTGCCCAGTAACCTCTGTTAAATTATGGGTTAACAGAGGTCAAAGTGCTAAAATTTGCTTGTTTTTAGGCTTTAATTTTGCTACAATCTGACCCGTGGCCGCTCATCCTGTTAACAGAGACGGACAGAGGAGCCACCCCTGTTGTTGTTTTTGTAGACCAGGCGGTCGAACTCCTGGCAGAATTTGTAACTAAGAACCAACAACTGTAGTCGGTTTGTTTTAGACAAACCATGGAGTAGATCATTCGTAGCCAAGCACAGGTTTTGAGTCAGCGTTTAGGCGCTGAACGCAAAAAATCCGTTGCAAAGCGCCTTTTTGGCATCAAGCTATTAAAATCCCGTCGCCGTACGACGAGGGTTGCTTTGCTTATGGCCAATTTAGCCCTGTTATTGGCAGTTGTTGGCTTTGTGATTAAAGCCACCCCAATCAGCAGCCAGTCGCTTACGACTAACTCATCAGCTAACTCCATTGCCGATGGTTTAAGTGGACCGCTGGACCAAGTATCCTCAGCTGACATTGCTGTTAACGTTGCTAGGTTAGCCAGACTGCAAGAAGCCACATCAGTAGCTAACCATGCCGATTCTGTTAATGCCGAGCTAACGACTGCCCAGACTAATAGTGACGTTGTAGCCAAGCCACAAGTTATTTCAGCTGCATTGCCTTCTAAAAAGGACATTCAAAAATACACGGCTGTTGGTGGCGACACTATCAACTCTGTAGCCACCAAGTTGGGCGTTTCGTCTGACTCTATCAAGTGGAGCAATGGTCTTAGTGGCAGTTTTGTGGCCGCTGGCACCACTATCTTTGCACCGCCAGCTGGTGTTAGTGGTTTTGTTTACGTGGTTAAGAGTGGTGACACGCCTGACTCGCTAGCCACCAAATATAACACCGCCAAGGATCGTATCATTAACTACAACGACGCCGACGTCAGTGGTCTGGTTGTAGGCGACCATATTCTGATACCCGATGGCAGTATCGTAACGCCTAGTTATAGTTACAGTGGTTTTGCTTTTGGCCTGAGCGCTGTTTATGGCTTTAACGGTTATGACTATGGTTGGTGTACTTGGTATGTTGCTAACCGTCGGGCTGAAATTGGCCGACCAGTACCTAGTAATCTGGGCGATGCCCGCAGTTGGTATTACATTGCTCAACGTGCTGGTCTTTCGACTGGGCTTAGTCCGCAAGTAGGCGCAGTGGCTGTTAACCAAGGCGGTGACCATGTTTCTGTCGTAGAAGTAGTTAATGGCGATGGTAGTTTCTGGGTAAGTGAGATGAACTCTCGTGGTCAAGTAAGTATGAGTGATCCAACCCCAGCTGGTGGTTGGGGTCGGATTGACTGGAAGTTAATCCCTTCCGTCGGCAACCTCAAATTTATTTACTAATTTACCTCTGTACTAAGTACTCCGCACTCTGTACTATATCTGTATGTTTGTGGATGTAGCTAAGGTTAGAATCAAAGCTGGCGACGGTGGTAACGGCATCGTTAGTTTTCGGCATGAAATTTATGTAGACAAAGGCGGCCCCGATGGCGGCGACGGTGGCAAGGGTGGCGACGTTGTCTTACTGGCTAGCAACAACCAAAACACTCTGGCCAATTTTCGTTATCAGAAAGAACTTCGTGCTGAACCGGGTCAAGCTGGTAGTAAAAGGCGTAAACACGGTAAAAATGGCGAAGATCTAACTATCAAAGTACCGATCGGTACCAGTGTTTTGTCTGAAGACGGGCAAGTTATAGAAGATTTGATCACTGACGGTCAGCAGGCTGTTATAGCTCAGGGCGGCAAAGGCGGTTTTGGCAATGCACACTTTGTATCCAGTACTCGTCAAACACCGCGTATTGCTGAAAAAGGCGAAAAAGGCGACGAGCTAAGCGTAACCCTAGAACTAAAAATGATTGCTGATGTTGGTCTAGTGGGGCTGCCGAACGCAGGCAAATCTACACTGCTGGGTGCGGTCAGTAATGCCAAGCCAGAAATTGCCAACTATCCATTTACAACCTTAACACCGAATCTGGGTGTAGTTGACGTTGGTGACACATCACTACTGTTTGCCGATATCCCAGGCTTGATCGAAGGTGCCGCCCAGGGCAAAGGCTTAGGTGACGAGTTTCTGCGCCACGTGGAGCGTACTCAGGTGTTAGTGCATTTAGTTGACGCCTATACAGAAAACATCGCCGAGGCTTATCAAACTATTCAAAATGAGCTCAAAGAATACGTTATTGACCTAAGCAAGCGTCCACAAATAGTGGCTCTAAATAAAATCGACGGCATGGATCAGGAGCTGATTGACGACCGACTGGCCGAACTTAAAAAAGTTGTGCCAGCTAGAACCAAGCTGTGTGCTATATCAGCTCAAAGTGGTCAAGGCGTTAAGGAGCTACTATTTATGCTCAGCAAACTGGTACAAGCTGGTCGCTCAAAACAAGCCAAAAAAACCAGCAAAATATCTTTGCCAGTTATTAGATTGCTTAATGATGACTCCTGGCAAGTTAGCAAAACCAAAGACGGGTTTTTGGTAACTGGTAAAAAGATTGAGCGCTTTGCTGAAAGAACAGACTTTGACAATACGCACGCCG
>CAZJQT010000015.1:2611-11767 GCA_964548655.1 uncultured Candidatus Saccharibacteria bacterium | reverse complement strand
GACGAGTGATGTCGATAATGCGCTCTTTGGTGATAGCTTTAATACGCTCCGGTACCTGGTAATAATCGTCGATGTAATCATCAAAGAAGTAGCGTCCACTGTAGCCGTAACCAACGCCACTAACGGTTTGGCCGCTGCGTTGATAACGACCCAACAAATATTGCTGAGCGGCAGCAATGTCTTCATTAGAAACATCGCCATCACAAACGGCTTTGAGTTCCTTAACAATAATGCCAAATAGTGCCGGTGCATTGATGGGGGTAACTTGGGTGCCAAACCACCAGTTGCTGGCACTTTTGGTCTGTAAATAATTAGAACTCATGCCGTAAACCAAACCCTTTTCCCTGGCTTCTCCCAGGATACGTGAGTGAAGTGTCTCTGTCAGCATAGTATTTACCAGGCCCAGCGCATCAGACTCGTCTTCTTTTAAGCGGTGGTTCAAGAAAGTATCCAGATAAAAATGGGTATTCTCGACGGTGCGGTTAGGAATGAACAATGGTTCTTTGAGGCCGTGCGGTTTTTCTTCTGGCAACTCAAAGCGCTGGGTACCTTCTGGCAAAGCAAATGATTCCAGCATTTCCTTCAAACGTTGCTGACGAACGGCCGTTAGTTTACCAGCTATGACAAAACGCATATTTTGCGTAAAGTGAGTCTTTTTATAGTGTTTTTTAACGTCTTCGGGTTGGATGTTTTTCATAAGCTTCAAACGCTCTTGGTCAGTCAAAACTTTGTAGCCGTATAGCTCACGCAGCGCTAGGCTTAGGTGCCTAAAATGGTTGTTAGAACGGCCGATCATTTCCTCGCGAACGTTGCCAAACTCGGCCTTAAACTCATCGTCTAGAAAAAGTGGTTTGCTAATTGCGGTTAACAGTAGATCAGCAATGCGATCCCACTCAAAATCAGCACATTCAGCCTCATAATTAATGTCGTAACTACCGGTGCTGGCATTACAATAAGCACCGTTTTTTTCAAACTCAGCCTGAAAGGCACGCGCTCGTGGAATCTGTTCATTGGCGCCGAGCAACAAGTGTTCCATGAGGTGGGCTACTTCCCATTTTTGCGGTGGTGTCAGGAAATCACCAGCCCGGAAATTGATCTCGAAGCTCATAACTGAGGCGCCAGGAACATGAATAAATAAGCCTTTAGCTCCGTTCTTGAGCTTGACCTTGGTGACGACGTGTTTCATTTACTTACGTTTCTTGCCCTTCGCCCGCCGTTTACGTTCTTGTTTGCGACTTTTCTTGCGTTTGGTTTTGCTCTGGGTTTTGGTGGTGGCAGCAATTGGCTCAGCTTTGAAATCAGCTTCTTCAAATTCATCGCTTTCAACAATTTTGCTGGCGTTGTCGACCGAATTACGAGCGGCACGGGTAAGTTCAGTTTCGGCTGGCTCATCAGCATCAACTTTTTCGGCATTAAATAGTGCCCTGACGACGTCATGACGCAGGTTCAGCTGCATGGCTTCAAACATGGATTGAGATTGGCGCCTATATTCTACTAAAGGATCACGCTGGCCAACACTTATCCAGTGAATACCCTGACGCAAGTGATCCATGTTCTCAAGGTGCTGCATCCAAAGATTATCTAGCACTTGCAGGTACACATCGCGCTCGGCTTTGCGCATAATTTCTGGGGTAAATTCTTTGGTGCGCCTTTCATACAGTGCGTTGGCTTCTTTTAGTAAATTGCTAGCAAAGTCTTTGGCGTCTGAATCAAATAATTTGTCTAGGATTTTATCATCAAACGGGAAGATTTCTTTGACGGCGTCTTCTAGCTGGTCGCTCAACAGTAGCGATGAACCAGCCAGGGCGTTGACCTCATCCTCGATGAAGACTTTGATGCGCTTGATAATTTCTGGTTGTGTTAATATCTCGCGGCGTTGGGTGTAGATGGCCCGACGGTGACGGTTCATAACGTCGTCGTACTGAACGACGTTTTTTCTGGCATCAAAGTTGTAGCCCTCTACCTTTTTCTGGGCACCTTCTAGACTTTTGCTGATGATGCGGTTCTCTATGGGTGTTTCGTCATCGACGCCAAGTCTATCCATGATTGAGGCGATACGCTCACCACCGAAAATACGCATTAGATCGTCGTCGGTACTAACAAAAAACTGGGTCACACCCGGGTCACCTTGACGACCGGCGCGACCACGTAGCTGGTTATCAATACGTCTGGATTCATGGCGCTCAGAACCTAGCACAAATAAACCGCCAAGTTCTTTAACGCCGTCGCCTAACATGATGTCAGTACCACGACCGGCAATGTTGGTCGCCAGAGTTACGGCACCCTTTTTACCGGCGTCGGCGATGATAGCGGCTTCACGTTCGTTATTTTTGGCGTTCAACGTTTCGTGAGGGATATTGGCTTTTTTAAGTGCCTGGCTTAGGACTTCGTTCTTTTCAACTGATACGGTGCCCAGCAAAACCGGTTGACCTTTGTGATGCAGAGTGGCCACTTCACGCACGATGGCTTTGAACTTGCCGTCTTCAGAGCGGTAAATCCGGTCGGATTTGTCATCACGGATAAGTTTTTTGTTGGGTGGAACCTGAACAACATCAAGCTTGTATATCTGGTGGAACTCTTCACTTTCGGTTTCAGCCGTACCAGTCATCCCAGATAATTTATCGTAAAGCCGGAAGTAGTTCTGGAATGAAATGGTTGCTAGTGTCATAGACTCTTCTTGAACTTCGACGCCTTCCTTGGCCTCGATCGCCTGGTGCAGACCTTCGTTATAGCGCCGACCTTTTAGTAAGCGCCCAGTGAATTCATCAACAATCACCACTTCACCGTCGTGTGTAACCACATAATCTTTGTCGCGGTGGAATAATGACTCGGCGCGCAGGGCTTGTTCTAGGTGGTAAATGGTGCGGATATTTTCAGAGCTGTATAGGCTAGCAATACCTAGAATCTTTTCGACGTGTTCAACGCCTTTATCGGTTAGTACGACAGCTTTGCGCTTTTCGTCGGTTTCGTAATCTTCGTCTTTTTTGAGCTGGCGAGTAACCTTAGAAAATTGAGAATAAGCACTGCCGCTAGTGACTGATGGAGCAGAAATAATCAGCGGCGTACGGGCTTCGTCAATTAGAATGGAGTCAACTTCGTCGACGATGGCGTAGTTGAGCTCACGCTGGCGCAATTGGTCAACTTCGCGCACCATGTTGTCTCTAAGGTAATCAAAGCCAAATTCATTGTTTGTCCCATAGGTGATATCAGCGTTATAAGCCTCTTGGCGAGTGCATGGTTTGAGTGGATGCATGCGCGGGTCAAAGTGATCTTTGTTGGTATACTGCGCATCATAAATGTATGATTCTTCGGCAATAATAACGGCGGTCGAGAGACCCAAAAAGTCATAAACTTGACCCATCCAACCGGCGTGCAGCTGCGCCAAGTAATCATTAACCGTAACAATATGAACACCCTTGCCAGTTAGAGCATTTAGATAAACCGGCAAAGTAGCTACCAGCGTCTTACCCTCACCGGTTTTCATCTCGGCCACTTTACCCTCGTGCAAGACCATGCCGCCGATTAGCTGAACATCAAAATGCCGTTGCTTGAGCGTGCGCTGGGCTACCTCGCGCACAACCGCAAAAGCATCTGGCAAGATCTTGTCTAGGCTTTCTTTTTTGAGGCGATCTTTTAGAACTTTGCTCTGCTCTTTAAGCTGTTTGTCGGATAGTTTGTGGTACTTGGCTTCCAGTGAATTGACGTCCTTAACCCGCCGCTTCATGCGCTTCAAAGTTTTGGCTTGTGGGTCACCTAAAACTCGCTTAAAAATTTTCTTCAATTCAATACTCTCCCAGATTTAGGCCATTGGTCTCAACTATTGTACATTATCAGAGGTAGCTAAAGCGACGTAATTTTACCAACAGCCAATATTTATTTGCAGTGTTGTTTTACCCATAGCTTTCAGAGTAGACTGTCATCAAATGGAGATAACATCCAAGCAGATCTTGCGTACCTATGTGACGTTGACGTTATTGTCTACTTTTGCTTCGTCATTCATCTGGGGAATAAATACTCTGTTCCTGCTCAATGCTGGGCTTAGTATTACCGCCGCCTTCGCGGCCAATGCCTTTTTCACAGTTGGTCAGGTTTTGTTTGAGATACCAACGGGTGTAGTAGCCGATACAATTGGACGACGCGAATCGTATCTGCTCGGCTCAGCTACTTTGTTTGCCTCCACCTTATTCTATCTGTATCTTTGGCATATTCACGGCCCATTTTGGTTGTGGGCGCTGGCTTCAATGCTGCTGGGATTAGGCTTTACTTTCTTTTCTGGGGCAACTGAAGCCTGGCTGGTGGACGCTTTGCACCACACCAAGTACGAAAAAGCTCTAGACACAGCTTTTGCCCGCGGCCAAATAGCGGCTGGTATTGCCATGCTAACTGGAACGGTGGCTGGTGGGGTTATTGCCCAAGCTACCAACCTCGGTGTTCCCTATATAATCCGTTCAGTTATATTAGCCATCACATTTGTAGTGACATTTGTACTGATGAAGGATGTTGGCTTCAAACCACGCAAACGTGTAACTGTAGCCAAAGAAATGAGACATATACTAAAGGCTTCTTTTGATCATGGTCTACGTAACCCACCTGTACGTTGGGTGATGCTAGCCGCACCGTTTACGGCCGGGGTTAGTTTCTACGCCTTCTATGCCATGCAACCTTATTTGCTCAAGCTTTATGGGCATAGCGGATCATACGCTATAGCCGGTCTAGCTGCTGCAATTGTGGCTGGTGCTCAGATTTTGGGAGGCTTGAGCGTACCGATTGTCAAAAAAATGTTCAAGCACAGAACCTCTGTCTTGCTTTTCAGCATTATCATGAGTGCCGTGGCACTGACATTGATCGGTTTGGTGCCACACTTCTGGTTTGTGCTGGTTATCTTGGTTCTATGGGGTGTATTGTTTGCCGCCAGTGGTCCAGTCAGACAAGCTTACCTAAACGGCCTGATTCCTTCTGAACAGCGCGCTACGGTTTTGTCATCGGATAATCTACTGGCTTCTTCCGGTGGGGCTATCATTCAACCCGGCTTAGGTAAAGCTGCTGATGTTTGGGGCTACGCCACATCCTATGTAATAAGTGGGTTAGTTTACTTAATTGCCGTGCCATTTATCTTGTTCGCTAAAAGGCTGCGACCTAAATCAGACCCAATTAACTTTGATGGTACAGGCGTTCACACCTCGCCCATTGAAACCCCATCTGATCCTATCAATTAGGCCTGGTGTTTGATACGACGCAGTTTCGACATTAGTCGGCGGTGCAAGTGTGGACTGCCGTGAGTTTCTTTGTACTTTTTGAGCTGGTTTTTGAGCTTGGCCTCAACTATATCAATAGCCGCAAACATGTTGACGGTGGATTCTTTGGTATTAATAGTAATTGATGGCAGATGGATAATAACCTCGCAAACATTGTTTTTACGGGTTTTTAGTTTTTCTTCTTTTAGAAACACTTCGACGTGTAAGCTTTCGCGGACATGGCGGGAGACAAACCTATCCAAGCGGCCAATTTTTTTGGTGGTATAAGCAAACAGTTTTGGGTCGACGTGCATATGCACACCACGAATCTCAAGTTTTTTGATCATATTATCTTTTTACCTCCTAGGTATGGTCTCAGAACCGTTGGCACGTTAACTGTGCCGTCTTTGTTTTGATAATTTTCAAGGATGGCAACTAGTGGGCGCTCAGAAAAAGCCGTGGCGTCATTGGTATGAACTAGTTCAATTTCCCCATCTTGGCGCCTGACTCTGGTCTTTAGCCCTCTGGCTTGATAGTCGGTCATGTAATCGGCGGTGTGGGTTTCGCGGTATTTGTTTTGGGCCGGTAGCCAGGCTTCTATATCGACCCCGCGGGCGTTGGGTTTACCAATATCGGCTGTACACTTCATAAGCACCTGATATGGCAGGCCAAGTTGTTGCATTAAGTATTCTTGAATGGCAATCATGAATTTATGTTCATCCAAAGATGTTTCTTTGGTAGTGAAACTCTCCATTTCTAGCTTATTAAACTGGTGCAAGCGCAAAATGCCTTCCATGTCCTTGCCATAACTGCCGGCTTCGCGCCTAAAGGCCGTGGTGTAGCCCACAAACCGGAGTGGTAAGTCAGCTTCTTCTAGGATTTCACCCTGGAACATCGGTGCCAAAACATGCTCAGCGCTGGCATTAAGCCAGAGTTCATCATCGGCTAGTTTGTAAGTTTGCTCTTCACCGTTCAAACGTCCGGTGGCCTGATAAACATCGGTTTTAGCGACGGCTGGCGGCAGTACTGGCACAAAGGGCTCACTACTGACTTTGAGTTTATTAGCCTTGGCAATCTTAGCTAGCGTTTTTTCATTGGTTAAAACTTCTAGTGCAAACTGCCACATGCCAAACTCTAACCTGACTAAATCACCTTTTAGATAAGCAAAACGGGCTCCGGCCACCTTAGCTGCCCTTTCTTTGTCTATCCAGCCACGTTGTTCGCCAATTTCCCAGTGATTCTTAGGGGTAAATTTAAAACTTGGCTTATTACCTACATGTTTGACGGGCACGTTTTCTGCCTCTGTTTTACCAACTGGTACGTCTTTGGTGGGTATGTTTGGCACGGCTGACCAAAGTTGCACAAATTTTGTGTCCAATGGGCCAAGCTCAGCCTCTTTTTTGGAAAGCAGTTCTTTTATTTGCTTGCCCTGAGTAATTAGTTTGGGCTCCGGTTTGCCACCTTTCATTTTGCTGGAAATCTCATTGCGCTCTGCCCTTAGGCCTTCAACTTCGGCTAAAAGGTTCTTGCGCTGGCGATCAACTTCAAGCAGTTTGTTTATATCAACTTTTTCTTGCTTTTGGTCTGAACTACGTTGTACAAGCTCCGGGTTGTCACGGATAAACTGAATATCTAGCATGAGCTTATTATAACCTAGTTCTTCTTGAGAGATTTTAGAGTCAGTTCGGTACGAGAGCGAGCATAACTGCAGTAATCACAATCACCACCCATAGCTGCCTGGCCCACCTCTGGCATTTCACCGTCCATGACCTTTTTCATATTTAACAAAGTCGTCTCGACCCAACTAGCATCACCTGTGTATGGAATAACTTTGGTTACAAACTCCAGCTGGTCATTAAAGCCATCCAGATCAATCCGAGCGTTCGTATACACAAAATAGCCAGTATCACTGACCTTGAAGCCATTAGCCCGCAGCAGCCACTGGTAGACTTCCATCTGGCGTTTGTAGCTAAGCTGCCAGTCTGAATCAATATTGATCTCTGAGGCTTTGGACGTAGCCTTGTAATCTACGACGATGAGCTCGCCGGCTTCATTGACCCAAATATCATCTACGGCGCCAAAGATATGCAGGTTGGTCGCCTCATGCAAGGTTGAGACACCGGTAAAATTAGCCCGCCATTTATTGAGATCGTCGTGCTGATACGGGACCGCCTTGATCTGGTTATCAGTCATCATTGGGTGCGGTTCACCCTTGGCTCGATATGCGTCAAACTCTTTTTTGAATAGTTCATCTATGGTCTTGTTGATATTAAACGGCGGCATGTTCGGCCGTTTTATCTTGAGCCGAACGTCTAGCCAAAAACAGCGTGGGCATTGGGTAAATAGCTCTATTTTGCTTCTAGACACCTTAAAAACTGCCGTCTGACCCGGCTCATAGGGTTTATTGCGCTCACTCCAATAATTACTAGCCATTTATAAACTTATTGTACCAGTACGGTAGGTTTTACTTCTTTAAAGCGTAGATTAATATAGCCACAAAAGCTACCCGGACCACCAAGCTGCCTACTAAATAGCTTCTTTCAGCCCATTGGTAGTTTGCCCATTGTTTGACTCGTTTGATTGAATTGTATTGATTGAACAGTGACATACCCATACCAAAAACTAGGACGCCGTAAATTGCATAGACAAACCACGATGCGCGCAGATCACCAAAGACAACAGTTGATACGGCGCTAAACGCCAGCAACAAAACTACTGCGGCCAAGGCGCCAAAACGGCCGATAAATGCGCTCCAGTCTGGTCTAGTGGCCGATTTATTTTGCTGCTCACTCAACCAACCTAAGTAGCTAGCACCAATCACTAGTACTGCGGCCAATTTAACAGCCATTAGGTCAGTTACGCCACTGAGCATTGCCGCCACCACAACCATGGCCGGCATAACCAAAGCGACTTCAAGCCATCTGTAGGCTAAGACTTTGTTCTTGATACCATCTTTATACTGCTTAGCCAATTTAGTCAGATAAAGGGCTGGCATAATGCATGAGCCTAGCACAATCCACCAGACGAGCCATCTGTATTCAACGTCATATAAGTGGTGGCTAGCCGGTGCAAAAACAGTCTTTGTTTGTGACAACAGAGCGTCCTTGGTCAAATGCGCAATGCTCAATTCCCCGCTGGCGCGCCCCATATAAACTAGTGCCAAAACTGCCATAACGACGTAAACTAATAAATTGATCTTGAGATTTTTGCTTAGGTCTAGATCTCTAGCTTTGGGTGGTGATTTTTTTGTAGCCATGGAGCGAGTATATCATTTTGTTGCTGGTTAGTCTCAACTATCCTAGACTTAAAGTTATGGAAGAAGCAGCAACATTGGGTGGAGGTTGTTACTGGTGTTTAGATACCTTTTATCGCCGTATAAAAGGTGTAAGCAAAGTGGTATCTGGCTACAGTGGGGGTCACGTAGCAAATCCCACCATTCAACAGATTTACTCTATGGCAACTGGACATGCCGAAGTTGTCCAAGTCACATTTGATCCAAAAATAATCGGTTATAGGCAAATTTTAGAAATATTTTTTGCCATGCATGATCCGACCACCCTAAATCGTCAAGGTCCGGATGTTGGCGAAATCTACCGTTCGATCATCTTCTATCATAATGATCAGCAGAAAAAAATAGCCAAAGATATGATTGAAAACTTCGCACCAACAATTTATGACGACCCTGTTGTTACACAGCTTGAACCTTTCAAGGTGTTTTATCTTGCTGATGAAGATCAACAGGATTTTTACAACTCAGGGCAAAGACGTGATTATTGTACGTTTGTGATAGATCCTAAAATCCAAAAACTGCGTCAAAAATTTAAAGACTATTTGATAGAAAACTAAGTTTATTTATAAAGCTCAGGATAGATTGATTTGGTGACTTCGTCTATCTCATGACGCAATTGCGGGAAAGGCACGC
>CAZJQT010000015.1:0-2511 GCA_964548655.1 uncultured Candidatus Saccharibacteria bacterium | reverse complement strand
TAGATTGATTTGGTGACTTCGTCTATCTCATGACGCAATTGCGGGAAAGGCACGCCCTCGCGGGCCGTAACACCTTCAAATGCCCAGAAAAAACGTTCTGAGTAACTCCAGCCAGTAGCTGGCGGCATGCCGTATTCCAGCATCTCGACAAAATCTATGTCTAGCATTTGGGCTTCCTCATCGCCGGCTTCGCGTAACTTTTCTTGTTCCATAAAGCGCTTAAGCTGATCCAGCGGATCATTGAGCTCTGAGTAACCATTGCCCATTTCAGTGCCTGCAATAACCGGGTGGAAACGTTGGCTAACTCGCGGATCTTTGGGATCTTGTTTGGCTAGCGGCGATATCTCAACCGGCTCATGAATCAACCAAAACGGTCCAGCTGATTCTTTTCTAAGAATCTTCCAGACGCTGTCCATAGCTCTTAGAACATTGACTTCACCATCTAGCTTTACCTTGTGTTTAGCAAGAATTTCTTTGAGTTGTTTTAGGTCCGGCTTAAATACATCAACACCAAATTTCTCTTTCATTATGTCCGGATAGCGCACGACTGGCCACTTTTTGCTTAGATCGACATCAAAATCACCCAGTTTGAACTTAAGTTTGCCCCAGGTCGTCTCAGCCACTTGCTTCATCATGCGTTCATACATATCCATGGCTTGCTCGTAGTCCTGGTAGGCAGCATAGCTTTCAAAAGCCACATGTTCTGGCAAATGTTCATCACTATAGTTTTCGTTCCTAAAACGAGCCCCGATATCAAAAACTCTTTCAAAACCAGCGCCGAGTAGACGTTTTAGTGGTAATTCATGGCTGATGCGCAAATAAAAATCTTGATCAATGGCATCCATGTGAGTTTTGAACGGCTTGGCATCAGCACCACCGGTGGTATGCTCCAGCACTGGGATGTTAATCTCTATAAAGCCCTCTTTCATCAGAAATTCACGGGTGGCTTGCCAGAACTTACTGCGTCTAATAAAGCGTTGCCGGACGTCGTCATTGACGCTCATGTCCACATAGCGGCGGCGCAAACGCTCTTCTTTGTTAGTGAAGCCTTCTTGGGCGGTTGGCGTGGGGCGCAAGGACTTGGTTAGGATTCGCAAGTCTTCAATCTCGACAGATTGTTCGCCAGTTTTGGTCTTAGTCACCTTGCCCGTAGCCTCGACAAAATCACCACTATCTAAAAGATTGATGTCTTCTAGACTTAGTTCACTATTGGCATGATCAACTTTATTGCCATCTGTCTGTCGCCAGAGTAGCTGCAGGCTGTCACTCTCATCTTTAATGACAATGAAAGCTATCTTGCCGAATTTTCTGATTGAGGTTATACGGCCAACCACACTGACCTGTTTGCCTTCTAGTTTGGTGAAGTCGGTGTGAATTTTTGCGTTTTGGTGAGTACGATGAGAAACGGCCGGATAAGGGTTAACTCCCAGTTTTTTTAACTCTTCAAGCTTGCGCAACCGTTCATCACGCAGTTCTTTTAGCGTAGCCATTGCTAGTTAGTATAAAACAGTCTGTTCTTAGCTGCTAGGCAATGCTGGCAATTTTGTAGGTATTAGTCTCGGCAGCAGTAGAAATTTCTACCTTGTCACCGACCTTTTTACCTATGAGTGCTTTGCCAATTGGTGACTCGTCAGAGATCTTGCCATTTAATGGATCGGCCTCTACAGTGCCGACAACCTGGAATTTCTGAGTAGAGCCATTTTTTAGAGTAACGGTTGAGCCAAGCTGGACCTGGTTTTTACCACGAGGCTTAGCTATGACTTCTACGTTCTGCAGGATATGTTCAATCTCCCCGATGCGTGCCTCTAGCTTTTCCTGGTCTTGGCGGGCAGATTGGTATTCAGCATTTTCAGCTAGATCGCCAAACTCACGGGCAGTCTTGATGCGCTCAGCAACTGGGGTGCGCTGCGCCACTAAGCCATCTAGCTCAGTCTTAAGCTCTGTTATGCCGTCTTTTGTCAGTAAAAATGATTTCTTCATAGCCGTCTGGCTCCTTTACCCTCACCCGGCTTTAGATCTGTTCCGGATGATTATAGCGATGTAGTCCTAGTTTGCCAAATTTTTGATCAAACTTTTGGTGTCTAGGTGCTCGGTTTGATCATGGCCGCGTTTTTTAAGTTCGTGTTTGCCGGCCTGAACGGTTTTGTCGCTGACTACCAGTCTGTAGGATATGCCCATCAGATCAGCATCGGCGAATTTCTCGCCCGCCCGTGCGTCGCGGTCATCGTATATTACCTCAATACCTGCCTTAGTCAAGCTGTTATAGACTTCATCGGCTGCTGATATCACATGTGGTATATCCCCTAGCCGTGCCAGATAGACTTTGGCTGGGGCTATATTTTCCGGCCAAACAATTCCTTTGTCATCAGCAAAATGTTCAACGACCACACCCATTAGCCGACCGATACCTATGCCGTAAGAACCTAGGACTACCGGACGGGGGGTGCCGTTTTCATCGGTGTACATCAGACCTAGTTGTTCGGACTTAGTACCACCAAAGCTAAAGATGTT
>CAZJQT010000014.1:0-12237 GCA_964548655.1 uncultured Candidatus Saccharibacteria bacterium | reverse complement strand
GTCTCCCTGTCACGGAGAAGATCGCCGGTTCGAATCCGGTCGGGCCCGCCAGATTTTAAGTAGTTTTCTCGACGCTGTAGCTTATAATAGGTTGCAAATGGCGACGCCTAAGAAATACATTCATGACCGTTTAGTTTTGCTTTTGTTAACAGCCAATACTTTCTTTGCCATGCTAACGGCGGCAGTTGTGTTGTGGTGGCGGCTCAGCGGTGGCCAGTCAGACAGTTATATAATCCGTTACCGTCCAACTCTTGGCCTAAGCGCCTACCAGAAGGGCAATGCCGTCGGCGTCTTCAGCTTTGTTACCTTCGTATTCATCGTGCTAGTTTTCAATACTTGGCTAAGTGTCAAAATCTATCCCATCCGGCGCTATTTTGCCATTATGGTGCTGATGATGGCTTTGCTTTTGATAATCCTAGCTTTGTTCATTAGCTTCGCTTTACTGCGCCTGCGATGAGAAATATTGAGATACCTTACGTTGAGGATAGGGGTAAGCGCTACCGTTTTTTTGAAATGCTGCCCGGACTGATAACCTGGAGTATCTTGGCGCTACCGTTTGTACTGAGTCTATTCAAAGTGAACGTCACTATTCTTGGAACGCCATTGCCGCTTAGCGGGTTGTTTATCCTGGGTTATTTAATAATGTGGTTTGCTAAATCGGTCGGGTTAGATGTGCGTGCCATCCAGGGCTACCGTCTGATCAAACTGCACGAGAAGCTACCATGGCGCCAAATGCTCAATGAAATCAACAGCGGTAAAGTTGACCAACCCGACAAGCACATACCATCCTGGCATTACGAAAATATCATCCGTCTGCAATCTCAGCCAACCCCTGTAAATCCTGATAACGTCGTCCACGCCATTATCATTGCCACCTGGAACGAGAGCCGGGAAGTGCTAGTGCCAACTATCCAATCGTTGATAGATTCTGACTACGACAGCAAGCGCCTGATTGTGATAATTGCCTATGAAGAACGTGGTGGTCCAGAGGTAGAAGCTCAAGCTAAATCACTAATAGAGGACTATAAAAAGCACTTCAAACACGCTTTTGCTGTCAAGCACCACGACTTGCCGGGTGAAATGATAGGCAAGGGCGGCAACATAACCTGCGCTGGCCGGGCTTTGCGAGAGTATATCGAGACCACTAAGATTAAACCACTGGACGTTATTGTCACCACATTGGACGCCGATAACCGGCCGCATAAACAATACCTCGCCGCTTTGAGTTATCTATACAGCGTCACACCAGAGCCGTTATATGTCTCATACCAACCGGTGCCGATGTTTACCAACAATATCTGGGACGCACCGGCGCCAATGCGCGTGATTGCCACCGGTAACTCCTTTTGGAACATAGTTTTATCGATGCGGCCGCACATGATCCGCAACTTTTCGTCTCACGCTCAGAGCTTGCAGAGCTTGATTGATACTGACTTTTGGAGCGTGCGCACCATCGTGGAGGATGGCCATCAGTTCTGGCGCACTTATTTCCGTTACGACGGTCGCCACGAAGTCTACCCGCTATACGTGCCGATTTTTCAGGATGCCGTTCTAGCTAAAACTTACCTAAAAACCCTCAAAGCTCAGTTTATTCAACTGCGCCGTTGGGCTTGGGGCGCCTCGGATGTGGCCTACGTGGCCGAAAAGGGTTTCTTTACCCCCAATAAAGTGCCCAAGTTTGATCTAGTCGCTAAGTTTTTTAGACTGCTAGAAGGGCATGTAACCTGGGCGGTTGCGCCGCTGATTCTGGCTTTTTCTGCCTTTATACCCAGACTTTTGAACCCGCACGATCTCGCTAGTGGTGGCTTTGCGACTGACCAGCTACCTCATATTGCCAGCCGAATCCAAACAGTGGCTTTGCTGGGTATTTTGATTACATTATTCTTGAGCCTCAAAATGCTGCCCCCCAAACCAGAACGCTATAAACGTCGTCGCTCAATCTGGATGTTACTCCAGTGGGTGCTACTGCCAGTTATCACCGTAACTTATAACTCTTTTTCAGCTTTGTATTCTCAGACCAGACTGATTTTCGGCAAATACATCGGCAAGTTCGATCTGACTGAAAAAGCCGTTGTCACTGAGAACAAACAAAAAATCGTTTAGACTCAGGCCAGCTCCCAGTAGTAGAGACTTGATATATAATAACTATTGTGGTATTATATTTGTACTGAATCGAAAATAAATGAAACAGGCAATAAGACACAAAGTTCATGACGCTCGAGGTATTCTTGCTGATGTTAGCATTGCGCAGAACCACCCGAGCACCAAAGAGAAGCCAGCTCCAGGTTCCCGCATTACGCTGCGTTTAATGCATTCTCTTCATACCGCTTTACTTGCTAGCGGTAAGCTAGCCAACAGATCATATGAACGTAAAAATCCTCATTGGCCCTTAAAGAGCGAATCAATTAATGTCCTTGGGTATGGTGCTGAAAAGGTTGTTTATAGAGTTAACTCAAGTGATCATTCATCTGACCGAGTAGTTTCTATTTACCATATGGAATCCCTCGGCAATAAAGATCCTTTAGAGGTTGTTAAAAAGAAGCAAGAACGATACGAAACTTATAAAAAATATTTTGGGGATCTGGTCGTTCCAACCTCTTTCGTAGTTCTCGACAACCCTTGGGGAGATGGTAGTAAACCGGCCAGCATACAACCTTTAATCCAAAACGCTCAAAAATTTAGTGAACTCAGTCAAACCGACCTAGAACATCGTGCTAAAAATGACGGTGAATTTGCCACAAGTCTTAATCAGTTAGTAGGTGGTTACCAAAAGATGTTAGATGATAACTTAAGCCCAGATTTTGCCTCAAGCAATTTGTTGATTTCGGGTTCAAAGATTGTAATTTTTGATACCGGTTGGATATACACTGCTGAAAAGGCAAATCAACTAGCTCTCAGACATTCTAACTATGAAACTCTAGGAAGCCTGGTCGATAATCATTCATTAACAGCCAGCGGGTGATAGGCAAGGTAATGGGTGGCGGCCGCTTTATCAAAGCGTTTCAGTATGGCGCCGGCTGTTTCAACTAGATCACCCTGATCAATCACGGCAGCTTGGGTTGCAGCACAAACCTTGTTAATTATCGTGTCTGTTAGCCCCATAGCGTCACTTATGGCGGTTTTTCGGTGTTTTAAGGCATCGTAAACACTCAGGAACAATATCTCGCGGGAGAACGGCTCTAAATGCTTATGCGTTTTTCTAATTGATATCAATTGGGTCAAATCAGCTGATTCATTAGAGGTAAACACGGCTTGGCATTTTAGACATTGCCGACGGCGCCAAATTTGATTGCTACGTTTCTGCAAGCGGGAATTAATAACCTTAGTTCTAGATCCACAATAAATACAAACCATGACAACATATTGACATACAGCTAATAATTTTACTAGTGGATAACGTCCAAATTTCTGAGTATAACGGGGTCCCCAAGAAGAGAGGATTCTTCTTGGGGTGAAATTAAAAAGCCCCATTGCTGGGGCTTTTCGTTGACTGTTTACTTCGCAGTAGCCAATCTAACGCGTCGCAAGCGACTGTTATTTCTCTTTCGTGGTATCAGTTCTTCATAGAACAACTTAAACCCTTCTAGAGAAGTGGTTTTGGTACTCAAGAATGAGCGCCTCCCGATTAACCCGGGCAGTATAGGCAAAAGCTTTACTTATGTCAAGAATCATTACGTAACATAAGCAATTTGAGATGTTACAATTAGCCCCAATGACCAAAGTTTTCAAGATAGAATCAAAGCACTCAGGTGCTCGTAGTGGAATCATCAACACGCGCGTCGGCAAGGTTCTTACGCCCACTTTTATGCCCGATGGCACCCGTGGAGCGGTCAAAAGTTTGACCCCAGAACAAGTTGCCAGTACAGGGGTGCAGGTGGTCTTAGCTAACACCTACCACCTACATATGCAGCCGGGCGAAGAAGTCGTCGCCAAGCTTGGTGGTTTGCATGAATTCAGCCAACAGAAATTACCAATCCTGACTGATTCTGGTGGTTTCCAGGTCTTTTCGTTAGCTCATATCAACCAAATAACTGAGGACGGCGTCAGTTTTAAAGACCCTAAAACCGGCGACAATATATTCCTGTCACCGGAGAAATCCGTCCAAATACAAATGAAGATGGGGGCTGATATGTTGGTGGCTTTTGACGACGTTGTTTCTTTGGATCCTAAGGGGCGGGAGCGGACCCAAGAGGCCTATGAACGAACCCATCGTTGGTTGGAACGCTCACTTAAGGAATTCCAGCGCCTAACCAAAAACATGGAAAATCGACCCTTGTTATTTGGAGTGGTTCAAGGTGGTCTAGACAAAAAACTGCGCAAAAAAAGCTTGGAGATTGTCCAAAGTTTACCAGTTGATGGCATAGCAATTGGCGGGCTGTCGGTTGGCGAAAGTCGGGGCGAAATGCACGATATGCTGGAGTTTCTGGCACCCATGTACGATCCTAACCGACCACGTTTCTTGCTCGGAGTGGGTGATCCAGTTGACCTTAGGTTTGCTATCGAGCATGGCATTGATATGTTGGATTGTGTTTTACCAACCCGCAATGCTCGTCATGGCTCAGCCTGGATCAAGGGGGATAAAGTGATTCACCTCACCAATGAACGTTTTGCGACTGATAAAAAGGTGATTGATCCGGGTTGTGATTGTACGACCTGCGTTAGTGGTTACAGCCGCGGCTTTCTACGCCATCAATTCAAGGTTGGCGAACCACTGGCCGGAACTTTAGTCAGTATTCACAATATTCGCTACCTCCAGCGCATTTGCGAAGAATATAGAAAATAGCTTGTGCTTGCGGTTTGAGGACACATACTTTTAAATGAGTTTATGAGTGAAGTTTTGGATCCTTATAATGACGTCGTGGAGTGGTATATACCGGGTCCAGTGGATGTACGAGATGAAGCTTTGACTGCCATGGCCCAACCACCTTATGGCCACCGAACAGACTTAATCAAACCTTACATAGAAGGTATAAGGCACAACTTATTCCAAATCGTGAACGCCAGTGAAGACACCCATAGTATGGTTTTGACGGGTGGTTCGGGCACGAACGCCCTGGAAATGGCCACGCGCAGCTGGGGATCACCTTACGTCAATAGAATGAAAGGCTCGCCGGTATTAGCATTATCAATTGGCTACTTTGGTGATTTATGGGCCGATATTTTTGATGACTGCGCAGTAGGAGTGGATCGATTACGTAGCTCCGAAGGGGGCGTGGTTAATCTAGATGAATTAGAAGAAACCCTAGAAAAAGGCCACTTTGATATAGTTGCGGTTACTCACAATGACACTTCTACCGGAACCGTAAATCCCTTAGGGCAAATAGCAGAGTTGGTTAAAAAGAATGGTAGTAATAGGCTGTTGTTCGTCGATGGTGTTAGTTCGGTCGGCGGGATAGAGATTGACGTGACAGCTTTAGGCATCGATTTTCTAGCAACAGCACCGCAAAAAGGGCTAGGTACACCGCCAGGCCTGTCTTTAGCCGTAGTCAAAAACGAAGCTCTAGACAAGGTGCAATATAGTAATCGTGGCTTTACCACAGACGTGGTTCGGCAAGTCGAAGCCAACAGAGAGAATATGACCCTAACTACGCCACCAGAAGCTCAAATTGGCGCCTTGGCGCTACAACTGGCTTACATAGTTGAGACCGAAGGTATCCAGAATCGCTACCAGCGGCACACTCACATGGCCAATATGGCTCGTGTCTGGGCATGGGAAGAGGGCTTCGATCTACTGCCAGACAGAGCCAACGCTTCTGATACTGTTAGTTGTTTTGTTAATAGCCGGGAAATTAATCTTGCCCGACTACAGGCTGAATTGTGGCAAAACCAACCAGTTCGCTATGGTTTTGACGCCGGACATCCCAAACTAGCCAAAATCCGCCGCGAAGCCGGCCTACCTGATACTTTCAGAATTCCTACTATGGGTGACCGTGAGCCAGAGAAGTTAGACAGCTATCTAAAGACTATTTCCGTTTGGCTGAAAGATAGAAAAAATTGGTCCTAAGAGAATACTAGTAATATTGGTGGGCGATACAGGATTCGAACCTGTCACCTCTTCCACGTCAAGGAAGCGCTCTAGCCAAATGAGCTAACCGCCCGGCTCGGTAAAGGATATCTTAAGAGAGAATAAATGTAAATCCACATGTCCTCCACAGCTTTAGTGTAAGAAAAACAATACAAAAGTACTAGCATGATACGGCTAGCATGCTATGCTTATGCCTACGGTCTTGATAAAAATCAAAACCAATGGTGTTGATTCCGGGGGTGTTTTAGACCGGATGGGCAGGGTTGAATGAGATTGCGAGATCATTCAACCCTTTTTTCGTAATGAGACAAACCTACGGTTTTTCTCATCGCTCGTCGGCATAGCCGACCCTAAAGGGCAAGCTCGCTACTCTTTTCCCTTTTTACGAGAGTAGTAGAGGTGTTATCATAAATGTAAATTATGGGAGACAAAGACAACCATCTATATGCGATGCGCCATAGTTTGGCGCATGTCATGGCAACTGCTATCCAGCACCTCTGGCCAGAGGCTAAGTTTGGCGTTGGTCCAGTCGTAGAAAACGGCTTCTACTATGATGTAGACCTGGGCAAAGTAACACTCAGCGAAGAAGGTTTTGGCAAGATCGAAAAAGAAATGAAGAAAATCATCAAGGCTGATGATAAATTTGAACGCTCTGAAATGGCAATAGACGAAGCAATTGATTGGGCAAAGAAGGCCAAGCAGCCGTACAAACAAGAACTTTTAAATGATTTAAAGCGCTCTGGTACCACTGCCGCGAAGGACCTAGACGCGGCAGAGCTGGGCCTGGAAGCCAAATCTGCTAGTAAGGTTGGCAAGGTATCGTTTTACACCAACGGTGACTTTGTAGACCTCTGCAGGGGGCCACACGTAGCATCAACGGGTAAGGTCGGTGCCTTCAAACTCCACCGGGTGGCCGGGGCTTACTGGCGCGGCAACGAAAAGAATCCGCAACTCCAGCGCATTTACGGCGTCGCCTTTGAAACCGAGCAAGAATTGGAACACCACCTGCAAATGCTGGAAGAAGCCAAAGCCCGCGACCACCGCAAGCTAGGCCAGGAGCTAGATTTATTTACCTTCTCGGATCTAGTGGGAGGTGGTCTGCCACTCTGGACACCTCAAGGCACAATGCTGAGGAAAGGTTTAGATGCTTTCGTCCAGGAAATGCGTGACGAGTATGATTATCAAGAAGTAACATCTCCGCATATCAACAAAAAGGAACTGTTTATCGCTAGTGGGCACTGGGCTAAATTTTCTAACGAACTATTTAAGATTACGACTAGAGAAGGCCATGAATTCGCAATGAAGCCAATGAGCTGCCCTATGCATGCGCAAATATATGCCAGTCGGCCAAGATCTTACAAAGATTTACCAGTCCGATACCGTGAAACTGCTTTCGTTTATAGAGACGAACAAAGTGGGGAGCTGGCTGGGCTATCTCGGGTAAGATGCATTACTCAGGATGACGCTCACGTATTCTGCCGAACTGCCCAAATAGAAGAAGAAGCTCTAAAGATCTGGGATATTATTGACCGCTTCTATGGAAACCTAGGTTTTGAGCTCAATGTGCGGTTTTCTACCCATGACCCAGATGATATGAAGGCCTATTCTGGGGCTGAAGATAAATGGCTATCGGCTGAAGCACAGCTGTTAAAAATCGTTAAAGGCAAGGTTGGCGATGATTTTATCGACGGTCTTGGCGAAGCAGCGTTTTATGGGCCGAAAATCGATTTTATCGGCAAAGATGCTATTGGCCGAGTCTGGCAATTGGCTACTATCCAACTCGATTTTAACCAGCCCGAAGGATTTGATCTCGTGTTTACTAATGAAACTGGTGAACAGGAGAGGGTGATAATGATCCACGCTGCCATCATGGGTTCAATAGAAAGGTTTTTAAGTATTTACATTGAACACACTGCCGGTAAATTTCCGGTCTGGTTGGCGCCAGAGCAGGTACGAATCATCACTGTTAATCAAGAAAGCAAAACCATAGAGTTTGCCGCCAAGGTTCACGAACAAGCTAAGTCGTTGAATGTACGTTCGTCAGTCGATAATTCTAATGAATCGGTTGGCAAGAAAATACGCAACGCCGAGATGATGAAAGTGCCATATACAATTGTTATTGGCGAGAAAGAGATCGCTAGCAATGAAGTCGTACCACGCGTACGGGCTGATATGGAAGTCCAAAAAGAACATGCTGCCAGAGGAGTGGATGAGTTCCTAAAAACTGTTGCCAACGAATCGAAAGCCCGCGTCAGTAAAACTTCTCTCTAAACGCTTAAGCATGCGTTAATCTACCATATCTAATAAAATAACCTGGTGAGTAAAGAACTTTTGGCTGTTGATATCGATGAAGTACTGTTCCCAATGCTGGAGGGCTTCTTAGAAGATCATAATCCCAGATATGGCACCAATCATCAGGTTAGAGACTTCAAAAGTTATGATTTTGAACACACACTCGGTTTACCAGTAGATGATACAGTTAGCCGGGTTTATGAATATCTTGCAACTGACCATAATCATGTTAGGGCAGTCGAGGGTTCGCAAGCTTCTATCAGTCGACTGGCCAGACGTTATGATTTTCTGGTGGTTACAGCACGTGATGAGCAATTTGAGCACAAAACAATGGATTGGCTACATAAGCGTTATGGCCGGGTTTTTAAAGATATTGCATGCATTGGCTATGGTCCAATTCAAGAAGTGCCTAAAGTTAAAGCCGAAGTTTGTGCTAGCTTAGGGGCTTGCGCTTTAATAGACGATTCACTTCATCACGTCACGCCATGCTTTGAAAACAATATAGAAGGCATTCTGTTTGGAAAATATCCGTGGAATGTTGCTTCTAGAAGTAAACTTAGAAGGTTACATATAGTTAGAAGAGCTAATTGGCAAACAAACGAAAGGTACCTAAATGCCAGAGCAGCTTGATAATAATTTCAGAGACAGAGTCTTGGCTTTGGTCGCTCAAATACCAAAAGGCAAGGTAATGACTTATGGTCAGATTGCGGCGCTTTGCGGCAACCCAAGAGCGGCCAGGATTGTCGGGGGTATTGCCCATTTCGGTGACCCAAATTTACCTTGGCAGAGAGTAGTTAAAAAGGACGGCAGTTTAGCCGAAGGCTATCCCGGCGGAGTGGTCGGTCATGAAAATTCTTTGAAAACTGAAAATGTAGACACTAAAGATCATAAAGTTGATATGCAAAAACACTTATGGCAGCCCAACCTATAATTGTCATTGTCGGTGAGACTGCCAGCGGTAAAAGCGCACTGGCTATGGAACTAGCTGAGCGTTTTGATGGTGAAATCATCTGTGCCGATTCGCGTACGGTTTATAAGGGTATGGACATCGGCACCGCCAAACCAACCCTAAACGAACGAAGCCAGATAAAGCATCATTTGCTGGACATTGTTGAGCCAGATGAGCATTTTACAGTAGCGGATTTTAAAAAACTGGCTAATCAGGCAATCCTTGCCATATCGAAAAAAGGCAAACTACCAATCATGGTGGGCGGCAGTGGTTTATATATTGACGCCGTGTTATTTGATTTTGGCTTTGCTCAAGACAAGACTGCTCGCAATCCTTTGAACCCAAGACATCTTGACCCAAATGAGCCTAAAGTTAAGCAAAAGCTACGTCCAGGTACGTTAATAATTGGCCTAAAACTTGATAAAGAAATTTTAGAAGAACGTATCAAAAAACGAGTAGGTCAAATGTTTGACGACGGCTTAGTCGCGGAAACTAGAGCGTTGGCTAAACGTTATAATTGGGACATCGATCCTATGCAGACACCTGGCTACAAGGCTGTTCGTCAATACCTAAATGGAGTCATCACTATAGATCAAACCAAGGATTTATTCATTCGATCCGATCTGCAATTAGCCAAAAAACAACGCACTTGGTTTAAGCGCAACGATAGTATTCAATGGGTAGATGACCCCATAAAAGCTGTAGATATTGCTACAACATATCTGAACAAATTACAGTAGTAAAGTCTTACGCGTCTGTTACAATAGTTAGGTGATTGAACAATTGTTTGGGAGCAAAACCAGGGTTAAGCTATTGCAGCTTTTTTATAGCAATCCTAACCGTTCTTTCTATGTGCGTGAGATTACGCGCAAGATTGATGAGCAAATCAACTCTGTTCGCCGTGAGCTAGCTAACTTACTGAGCATCGGCATTATATCTTCTGACACCAACAATAACCGTCTGTATTACGAAGTAAACCAGAAATACGAATACTACCAAGCTTTGAGTGCCATCTTTGGTTCGGGCAAGATGAATAAAGAAGCCGCGGCTCCTTCTGGTGACGAGGCTGACTCATTGAAAGCGCTCGGCAATGTCGAGCTCGGTCTATTAACTGGCCAATTTACGCGTGACGAATCCAGCGGCATAGACCTACTTCTGGTGGGCGATATCAATAAAACACAACTAAACAAGTACGTGGCTGAGATGGAGGCAAAAGAGGGCAAAGATATCCGCTACGTTGTCATGGATATGCCCCAGTTTAACTACCGCCAGGAAGTTAATGACCGCTTCCTAGCACTAGTTCTGGCTTCAAAAAACCAGATACTCGTTGATAAAGGCGAAATCCTAACACCTAAAAAGGCCAATAAAGCTCAGTCCAGCACCTCGGCTAAAGCGGATGGTGCTGCGGAAACTAAAAAAGAGAAAGAGGAAAAATAAACGTGGAATTTCAATACTACGGTGCTAACTGCGTTCGCTTAACTACCAAAAAGGCCGCGATAATTATAGATGACAATCTAAAAAGCTTGGGGCTAAAGTCAGTGACCAAAGATTCTGACATTGCCGTTAGTACATTTGACACAGGTGAAACAGGCTCGGCTGCCAGGCTCACTCTCGACCAACCAGGCGAGTACGAAGTATCTGATATCTCGGTACAGGGCGTAGCAGCCAGGTCTCACATGGACGAGGCTGACAAGCAAAGTGCCACCATCTTTAAGTTGCTAGCTGATGATATCCGGGTAGTAGTCACGGGCCATATCTGGCCAGAGCTCAAGGACGAGCAGTTAGAGGCTATTGGCCAAGTCGATGTTTTGATAATCCCAGTTGGTGGTTCGGGCTATACACTGGACGGGGTAGATGCTTTGAAATTGATCAAGAAAATCGAACCAAGCATTGTTATCCCAACTCATTACGCCGATAAAGCTATCAAGTACGAAGTACCCCAGCAATCACTCGAAGAAGCCCTGAAGGACCTGGCTATGGAACCTAAGGAAACAGTCCTCAAGCTCAAGTTAAAACCTGCTGACATAACTGAGAACACCGAACTGGTAGTCCTAGAGCGTCAGTAGGTACTAATCTGTAGATTTTGCTGAAGAGGTAGTTAGAACACCTTGTTTTTTGAGAGTGCGAATAGCTTGGGTACTAAGTTTCATGGTGACTTTCTTGCCGTCCAATTCAAAAGTCTTGGTCTGAAGGTTAGGTTTCCAGACTTTTCTAGTATGGCGCTGCGAAAAGCTAACATTGTTGCCATACTGTTTGCCTTTGCCGGTTAAATCACACTTCTGCATAAGGCGCTATTGTATCTGTTTTTAGCCTGATGGTCAAGAGTTCTATATACTGTATTTTGTGAATCTCAGCGCTTCTGACCTAATCTACGTAATCCCCATCATATTAATCTCTATGGCAACTCATGAGGCCATGCATGCCTTTACGGCTCATTGGTTAGGGGACACAACCGCCCAGGATATGGGCCGTTTGACCTTGAACCCCCTTAAACATATCGATATTTTCACTACCGTTTTATTACCGGTTGTATTAATTCTGTCTGGTTTGCCTCCAATCTTTGCGGCCAAACCAGTACCATTTAACCCTGACCGCGTTAAATACGATGAATTTGGTGCTGCCTTGATTGGAGTGGCTGGACCACTGACGAATCTGGTTCTAGCTATCTTTGGTTCTGGGCTTATCAGACTACTGAACCCAACCGGTGCATTGGATACGTTCTTGCTAATTTTTGTGGTTATCAATTTGAGTTTCTTTGTCTTTAATATGCTGCCGATCCCACCGTTGGATGGCTCACGTTTGTTGTATGCGGTTGCTCCAGAGCCAGTGCAAGAAGTAATGTTTGCCATTGAGCGCATGGGCTTTTTGGTCCTATTGTTTATTTTGTTCCTACTGATCCCAGTTGTTGGACCAATCATCAATCATGTCATAGACGTGTTACTCAGAATCCTGCTGGGTTAACTGATATAAT
>CAZJQT010000013.1:0-12481 GCA_964548655.1 uncultured Candidatus Saccharibacteria bacterium | reverse complement strand
GGGTACCGCGGGCTAGCTTGATGATGACGGGTGTACCGCCAAGGTCTTCAATCACTTCCTCTACGTTGGTAGCCATACCACGCGAGAAAACAGTTTTGGGTATGCCAACGCCAGCTCGGGCAAGTAGTTGCATGCTGCGCAGCTTGTCGCGCGAACGCACCAAAGCAATCGAGCTGGTGGTAGTGAAAATACCGCGCATCTCAAACTGGCGCACAATGGCAGAGCCATAGCGCGTGTAGGATGAACCAATACGCGGGATAATGACGTCAAAATCGTTCAAATCAATGCCATCAAAGTTTACTAATGGATTACTCTGCTGAATGGTCGCAAAGCACTTTGTATAGTCAATAACTTCAACTTCGTGATCACGAGCCAAAGCTTCTTCTTTAAGCCGCTTGGTTGAGAAATTACCTGGACCTTTAGATAGGATAGCTATTTTCATGGCTGTCTCCTTTGCTATTTAAGTCAGTTTGTTTACGTCAACTAAAAAATTATTTTTTCTGAGGAATTTGCGGCCGATCAAGACTGGCCACTTCATAACACTTCTATCAGCCAGACTAAGGGTGATCGGATACGTTTCCCCTTGCAAAACTATAGCAGTTTTTATGAAATAACGGTTCTCTTCTTTGCCGTTACTACTTTTAACTGGGCGTTTTACAAATTTGTCGAGGCTAATTATGGTGCTAGGGTGGTCAAACGGCGCAAACTGCAGTCGGCGACCTTCATCTGTTTTAATCTCTTTAATTTTAGTGCAGTGTAAGGCACCTGTGTAAGCACCAGTGTCGATTTTGGCCATGACTTTGCCGCTCAATGGGAAATCAGGAAACGTAATCGCTTCAAAAGTTCCAACTGTCTTAGTTTTATTCAATGCATTCATCACAATTGCCAAAATCAAGCATATTATAGCATGGTTTACTGCTTTGTGTCAAACTTATCGACCAACTTGTTTGATGCGAAAATAAACTATAATCAGACCGATAACTAGCACTATAAGTATGGCCACCAAAAGTGGTATAAAACCCTTTTCATCTGATTGTTTCATTATTACTTCACATTATAGGCATAAGCGGTGGTTTGTACAGTAGTAAATTGCTTTAACATTATCTTTATGCTATAATATATTCATGTCTCGACCTGTTGAATCATCATCACAAAACCAAGAATATTTTCCCACTCATCAACTCAAAGACTTTGAAGCCATGGACAAAGCTGTCCTTGTTGAATGGGCGGTCAAAGCGCAAGATATGCTGGGCTCATTGGCTCGCTTGCAGTTAGAAAGCATGGAACGTGAAGATTATCTAGAAAAAGTTACCCATATTGACCCGTTGACGGGTCTTGCAAATAGATCTGGACTCTATGATGCTTACCATAAGCTAGTTAGCGAACCACCTCAAAGACTGCGTGAAAGCGAACCCGAGTCGGCTAATCAACCTAATTCTGTACTGTTTATGGATATTGATAACCTCAAGCAAATTAATGACACGTTTGGACATCACATTGGAGATCTTGAGTTAATGAAAGTAGCAAATCATTTACGGCGTGTTTTGCGAGAAGAGGATATCATTGCCCGTATCGGTGGTGATGAATTTGTGGTAATCACTCAGGGCCTAGAACCAGTAGGGGCTGAAGTTGTTGCAAAGCGCATTCTTATTCAAATGGAACGTGATGAGGGGCCAGCAGAAAGTCATTCAATAAAGACACGTGCAAGTATAGGTATTGCCCCTCTAGACATGGATTCCGGATTGGAAGCAAGCCTTAAACATGCTGACCAAGCAATGTACCGAGCTAAACGGAATGGCGGCGATCAAATATCTATTTTTGAGCCAGATAATTAGATCGTTCTTACCATAAGCTCTTTTTATTAGAATTGTCTTTGAAGTCTTCCAGCAGCTCCTGCTGTCTCTTTGAGAGTTTGGTCGGTGTGTCCACGATGATGGTTACGATATGCGCTCCACGGTTGTCGCTACGAATGTGCGGAACGCCATGACTAGATAATTTAAAATCACTGCCGCTTTGGGTGCCGGCTGGGATTTTCATCTTGACGTTGCCGTCAACAGTTTCAACATCAATTGTTGTGCCAAGTGTTGCGTCCACCATTGGGATGTGTTGCTCGCTGAGTATTAGATCACCTTCCCGGGTGAATTTTTTGTGGGCTTTGACGCGGACATTGACGTAGAGGTCGCCTTTTGGTCCGTCGGCAATAGCTTCTCCATGCTCACGCAGTCTAATAGTGGCGCCATCATCAACACCAGCTGGGATCTTTAGTGTAACTTCTTGGTTTTTGCGCTGAGTGCCTTTGCCATGACAGACAGTGCAGACTTTTTCTGGGATTTTGCCACGGCCATGACACTTTGGGCAGACACTTGCTTGCTGTATGTTACCAAAAATGGTGCGGGTCATGGTTGTTATCTGCCCTGAACCCTTACACTCGTCACAAGTTTTTAGCTCATGGCCGGGTTCCACGGTTGTACCTTTGCAATGTTCACAGGTATCGTCGAGGTTCAGATGCAAATCGACTTCGGTACCAAAAACGGCTTGTGTGAAATCAATTTCAATATTAGTTTCAACGTCGCGCCCACGGGATTGGCGATGGCTTTGACCACCGTCGTTACCACCAAAGAAACTACTGAATATGTCGCCTAGGCCAAGATCACCAAAGTCAAAGTTGATGTTTTGGCCCTGGCCGCCAAAGCCCGTAAAGCCCTCAAAGGGGTTGCCGCCGCCACTTGCACCACCAACGCCGGCATGACCAAACTGATCATAACGTTTGCGTTTGGATTCGTCTTTAAGAACCTCGTAGGCTTCACCAACTTCTTTGAATTTTTCTTCGTCACCACCGTCTTTGTCTGGGTGATATTGCACCGCCAACCGACGGTAAGCCTTTTTGATCTCGTCAGGACTAGCGTTTTTACCAACCCCCAAAACTTCATAGTAATCACGTTTTGCCATCAACTTCTCTTGGAATCAGGAAAATTAGCTACAGCCTCGGTCACGGCTTGGTCAAATTCAGCTCGATCAATATCATACAGGCCCGGATTGACGTCATGGACGTATTGCTCGGCCAAACGAATTTGGCTCTCAGGGTTTGGCCTTGCAAGAGCGCGGACATAACCAATATTTAAGCGGTGATTAAATTTCTCCAAAGCTCTTAGAACTGGGTTGGCAAATCTTGGTCCGTCTTTTTCAAACACTTCGACTTGGTGAGCATATGCCTCATGGCGAGCTTGAATACCATTTTCTATCCGGTTGTTCAGACTGTCTAATATCATGTATCCACCTGGTCACGGCCTGGTGCTTCAATATGTGGCATAGTTTTAAGAACAGCGTTACCCACACGGGCTGGTTCAGCATTATGCTCTTCGTTTATGTTCATATCCTGAAAGCGACCGTCGATGTTTTTACGGTGTCGTGCTGGAAATTGCTCAGCTAATTCTAAGACTGCCAGCAATTCTTTGCCATGATTAATCCGCTCCTCGGTTGGCATTATTTATCTTCCTTGTCGTCTACGACTTCGCCTTCGACTGGTTCGTCATTGTCGTCTTTCGTAGGCTCTTCACCCTCAGCTGGTTGTTCATCTTTGGCGGATTCGTACATTTTGGCGCCAATTGGCATGATTTTGTCGTTCAGTTCTTTGGCGGCAGTCTCTAGAGCATCTTTGTCAGCTTTGTCGTCTTTGACGACTTTTTTGGCTATTTCAGTGGCTTCATCGATAGTCTTTACGTCTTCTTCTGATAGCTTATCTTTATGCTCAGTCTTCATTTTCTCAGCTGAGTAAACGGCTGTGTCTAGCAAATTACGAGCATCGATGGACTCACGCTTAGCTTTGTCCTCTTCGGCGTGGGCTTCGGCCTCTTTGGCCATTTTCTCAACTTCTGTTTTGTCCAGGTTACCACTGCCGCTAATGGTGATGCTCTGTTCTTTGCCAGAACCTTTATCCTTAGCGGTTACATTCAAGATACCGTTAGCATCAATGTTAAAGGTCACTTCAATCTGCGGTACACCGCGCGGAGCCGATGGGATGCCGTCTAGTACAAACCGTCCCAAGGACTTATTGTCAGTCACCATTTCACGCTCGCCCTGCACTACGTGGATTTCCACCTGTGGCTGATTGTCAGCCGCGGTAGAAAATGTCTCGCTCTTGCTTGTTGGGATAGTGGTGTTGCGCTCAATCAGTTTGGTTGCTACACCACCTAAAGTCTCAATGCCAAGCGACAATGGCGTTACATCTAGTAGCAGCACATCTTTGACGTCACCTTGCAGCACACCGCCCTGAATAGCAGCACCAACGGCTACAACTTCGTCCGGATTGACCCCCTTCATTGGGTCTTTGCCAAAAATCTTTTTGACCTTTTCTTGCACGGCGGGCATGCGGGTCATGCCACCAACCAAAACTATGGCGTCGATATCGCTAGCTTTGAGACCAGCGTCTTTAAGTGCTTTCTCACTTGGTTCGGCGGTTTTATCAATTAATTCGCCGACCAGGCTTTCCAGCTTGGCACGGGTTAATTTGTGTTCAAAGTGCTTGGGGCCTTCAGCATCGGCAGTCAAGAAAGGCAAATTGATATTAATTTCGGCTGTTGTCGACAGCTCAATCTTGGCTTTTTCGGCTTCATCACGCAGACGCTGCATGGC
This sequence comes from uncultured Candidatus Saccharibacteria bacterium, assembly GCA_964548655.1. Lineage (GTDB taxonomy): Bacteria > Patescibacteriota > Saccharimonadia > Saccharimonadales > CAZJQT01 > CAZJQT01. The sequence continues at coordinate 7,849 of CAZJQT010000013.1, read as the reverse complement.
GGCTTTGTCGCTGCTGATATCGATGCCACTCTCCTTTTTAAACTCATCGGCAAAGTAATTGACTAACACGCGGTCAAAATCTGCACCACCTAGGTGAGTGTCACCGTTAGTAGATTTAACTTCAAAGACACCGTCACCCAGTTCCAGGATAGAAACGTCAAAAGTACCGCCACCAAGATCGTAAACAGCAATTTTTTCGTCTTTTTTCTCGGCTTTGTCTAGTCCATAGGCTAACGCGGCCGCGGTTGGTTCATTGATGATGCGCTTAACTTCCAGCCCAGCAATTTTACCAGCGTCTTTGGTAGCTTGGCGTTGAGAGTCGTCAAAATAAGCCGGAACGGTTATGACGGCTTCTGTGACTGGAGAACCTAGGAAACTTTCGGCGTCGGCCTTAAGTTTACCCAAGATCATGGCGCTGATTTCTTCTGGGCTGTATTCTTTGTCGCCCATTTTAACCTTGACGCTTGAGCCAGATTTAACCATCTCGTAGCCCATCAGCTTGATATCGCGTTGGACTTCTTTGTCCTCCCAACGGCGACCAATCAAACGCTTAACTTCATAAATAGTATTCTTAGCATTAGTAACTTGCTGACGGCGGGCTACTTGGCCTACCAAGCGTTCACCGTTTTTATTAACAGCTACGACGCTAGGCGTCGTGCGGGCACCTTCAGAATTAGCAATAATTTCCGGTTTGCCAGCTTGCATTACGGCCATGGCCGAGTTAGTTGTTCCTAGATCTATTCCGATTATTTTTCCCATAATTACCTCCTTATAACTTCCTTATTTTGCGAATTAAAAATCCATAGTGGACAATGGTCTGTGGCAATCAATTGCGCACAACCTCGTGCTGCCAGTTCGATGTCTCTTCCATAAATTGCTCTAAAGTCATCTGCTTCACTTCTTTTTGCAATTTTAATATCTTCTGGATCCCAGCCTAAATCCTCGGACTTTTCATATAGGACCATTCTTTCGATGAACTTAGCTGTCAGCTCATCCACGACTGTAGGAAAAGGACAATTTTCAGATCTATCTAAAAGATACATTAATTTTCCTCCTCATAACCCATTGCTTGCGCTAAGCCATTTCCTACTGACTCCCAATCAGAACTCAAGGCTTGAGAATCTAGTAATTCCGGTGGGAGTTCCATGCTTTTTTGTAAGGCAAGTCGCCCAGTGTGGTAATGTTTGGTGCTTCCGGTTATATCAAAGATTGATCCGGCACCAAATAGATCAGGAAATCGTTTGAGACCTCTCAGTATTAATCTACCGTGGCTAGATTCACTCATTTGGCTTGCTCCTCAGTCTCTTGATTATCTTCTCTGGCCTGGAAACCAATCGAATAAGCATTTGCAATTGGGGATATCAGAATATGAGCAATTTCAACCTCAAGAGCTTGTTTATCATATAGCTCTTTAATTTCTGGAAAATTCCTCAAAAACTCCGATACACCATTTACGGCCACTTGCAGAGTACCTACTACACGTTCTGCGTGTTCGGCGTCCATTCGTTCCATCATTATCATCTCTGTAGCGCTCATGATAGTCATTTTACTCGCTCCGTTGATTCATTTTTATACCTTGAAATGCCTAGCTCTTCCATTCTTCGGGCGATATCTTTGCGCCCATTGCAGCGCGTGACAGCACATATACCTAGAGCCTGAGCTTCTGCACAACGATTGGCGCCATTAGCAATACTATTCGCATCATTTTCAGGGAAATTAGTCATACCTGTCATATTGATACTTTGTCTGGCTAATACATATGCTGTTAGAGTTGTATCACCTAGTTCTTCAAATGCGATGTCACTCAATATTTCTAGAGCTTTATTTGCCAAATTACTTCTATCAGGAGTAACTGGCAATGAATTCAAAGCCGAGTAAAGCGGGCAATTGTAAGACATTTCCGTTAATTGAACACCACTCATTTGGCGTTCTCCATTCTTACTTTGACCATAGCGTGGCGGATGATATCCTCGCCTATCTTGTAGCCCGGTGTAAGCTCTTCAGACACTACTTCAACTTCACCATCGCCGTCATCCATACTGACTGCCTCGTGCAGACGCGGGTCAAAGACTTCGCCCACCGTTTTTATGCGTTCCACACCCATTTGCTCCAAAGTCTTCTCAAACTGCTTAACAATTGAGTTTATGCCCTTGATGTAATCGTTGTTAGTTAAATCTTTGGGTATGTGTTTGAGGGAACGCTCAAAATTGTCAATCACTGGTAGTAGATCTCGAACCAAGTTGGCCTTAACCATAGTCTTCAGCCCACCAATTTGTTCCTCGTGTCGACGACGTAAATTTTCAGCATCAGCTCGCTCTTGCTGAAGAGCAGCTGTCAGTTCGGCAATAGTCGGTTTCTTGGCTTTAGCCATTTGATAACTCCGAATCTATAGCATAGGCCGCCAGTTCAGCTTCGAGCGCAAATTCCTCGGCGCGGTGGCTCGATAAATACGCATGGGCTGCTACTTCGCTCTGGGTTAAATTAAAATGTCTGCTCAGATCTTCTTGGACGTCTTTTGGAACTTCCCACGAGCCTGTTTTATCAAAATTATCACTAGAGGCTATCACAAAATATGGGGCAGCCGGTTCACTCATATATTCAGTCGGTTTATTCATATAACACCTCTTCCAGGGCTTTGCCGGTATGACTGACTAGGTTCATAACATCACGGTATTGCTGACGAGTTGGGCCTAGTACACCAATATAACTACGGTCAGAAAATGGGCTACGAAAACGGCTAATAATCAGGCTGGCACCAGCACTGCGGCCAATTGGGTTCTCGGCGCCGATGTAAACGCTTAGCGGCTCGTTAGGTGCGGCTTCTTTGAGCCAAGGCTCTAGGTTGTCCAACAGCCCAGCGATCTGCTGGACATGGGCACCACGAACAAATTCAGGTTGGCCAAACAAGTTGGACAGTCCACTCATATAAAGTTGGTCGCCAATGGTAGCCAAACCAAGGTTATGAGTTAGTTCTACTAAGGTATCAACAGCGTTACGGATAGTTCTATCGGGCATGCCGCCACCTTGAACTCGGGCGGTTAGTGCGCGCTCAGCGCGGTGTTCACCGGTGGTAATTTGGCCTTCGGCCAGACTGTTTACATAATAACGGTAACCTTTATCGGTGGGAACCCTGCCAGCACTTGTATGTGGCTGACCAATCAGGCCAAAGCGTTCGAGTTCAGCCATTTCAGCCCGAATTGTGGCACTAGAAACACCAAAAACTTTGGCAAGTAAAGAGGAGCCGACCGGGCTGGCCACCTCGGCGTATTGTTCCACAATTGCAGCTAGGATTTGCTTCTGTCTATCTGTCATGGCACTCTTATTAGTATAGTGCTAGTTTACCGTTGTTAGCACTCGTATGTCAAGAGTGCCAATCATTAAATCAAGATGGTTTCTAGCTCTTTAACCGCTTTTTCGGGATAGCCTGATGGATTGGTGATCACATAATCGTACTTGTCTTTGAATTTAAGCTCATGTCTGGCAAGTTTTAAGCGATGAATTATGGCTTCTTCGTCTTCGGTGGCTCTGTTCCTTATGCGTTTTTCAAGTGTTTGCCAGTCTTCGGCTGTGATGAATACCAAGATGGCCTTCGGCATAATTTTCTTAATGACCAGAGCGCCATTTACATCAATCCGAAGAATTATGTTTTTACCCTTGCTAAGCAGTTGATTCACAGGCTCACGCAATGTACCGTACCAAGCCTTGGCATGGTGATCAGTTTCTAGGAACTTGTCCTGCTTCTGCCAAGCTTCAAATGTTGGTTTATCAACAAATATCATGTCGTGGCCATGAACTTCGTTATGTCTTGGACTTCTGGTGGTAACGGATGGTGGCAGGTGCCAATCAGAATGTTCAGCTAAAAACATTTTCAAGACGGTATCCTTACCGACTCCAGCCGATGGTCCCGAAATAACTGCGAGTTTGCCCTTTGTCATCTATTAATTCTACCGCATATCCGTAAAACGACTTGAAATTCCGCTTAAACGGAGTATAGATAAGAACTATAAATAAGGAGGGCGTTTATGCCAAGTGTACACATTAATGTTGCTGCCTTACTGGTAGCAGTCGCTATTAATATGGTCGTAGGGTTTGTTTGGTACGCTAAGCCAGTGCTGGGTAAAACTTGGCAGAAATTAGTCGGTTTGTCGGATAGTGATATGAAGAACGCTAGTCGGGTCAGCCCAATGGTAGCCATGCTGCTGTTAGCCTTTGTGGAGATATTTGTACTAAAACATTTCATTAGCTACACGGCCTATTACTATCCAACCTATTCAGACGTATCGGTCGGCTTGCTAACTGGTGCTTGGGCCTGGTTAGGGTTTGTCTTCCCTGTTATGGCTGGGTCATACATGTTCGCTCAACGACGTAAAAAATTGCTAGCGATTGATAGTGGTTATCAGTTGGTAGTTTTGTTGGCAGCTGGTGTAGTCCTTTCCGTCTGGAAATAATTCCGCTAACGGTCTTGGTGAATCCAATTGACTAGGAGTACCATAGAGTAAAACAAACACCCCAATGATCCCCCACGGATCAGCTATTGCTGGTTTGCGGGGGATCCTTTTTTATAACTATATGGGAGTGTCGGATTCTGCACAAAGCCTAGCCATATGACCAATACCGGCATAAAGACTAATGAACTGAACTTCTGCATCAATATTATGAACTTCGTATTCGGCGTAGCCGGTTTCCCATTCATGGTAGTCGACCGTATGGCCGTCTACACGTGGACCTATACATGCACAGCTTCCAAGTACGCTTAGATTAATGTGACCTTCTCTTATAAACGAGGCTCCGAAACCCATACCAGCTGCTGCGTCTTCAGTGTCACTACTGAGTTTTTTACCGATAATGGTGCCAAATACCTCTCGCATAACTGTCCGTGTACTGGTAAAGACAACTGAAGTATCCATCTTGGTCGCCCAAGAGAAAAATCTAGGTGTACTAATAGGGTGGCCGAAAACGTCTAGCGCCATAGGTATATTTGGTAGATTATCGATACCGACTTTATGGCCTTGGGGGTATTCCAGCTTATCTAGCAGATCTAACGTAGTCAGACCATGTTCAACACCACCAACTACAAAGATTTGTTGATCATGCACATACGCGAACTCTTTAAACTCCTCAGCAATTTCTAAAAAAATCGCAGGCATTTCTCCAAATTTGGGCATGCTTACATGATATAGCCCGCCTCAAAAACCACAAGCAATAGCACTAATCTCTGCGGAGCATGACGGTGAAGGCCTCGGCTGGGATGTCGACTTTACCAAAGCGTTTCAGACGTTTCTTGCCTTTAGCTTGTTTGGCTAAGACTTTCTTCTTTCTGGATACGTCACCGCCATACAAACCAGTTGTGACGTCCTTACGGTAGGCACTGATGTCCTCGCGGGCAATGAACTTGCCGCCAATGGCTGCTTGCAATGCTACCTGGAAGTTCTGCCTAGGGATAATGTCTTTGAGTTTAGTGACTGTTTCGCGACCCAGTTTGTCAGCTTCAGAACGGTGGACCATTACACTCAGGGCGTCTACTTTGTCACCAGCAATATAAAAATCTACTTTGACCAAATCTTCTGACCGATAATCAGTTAGCTCATAATTAAAGCTGCCATAACCACTGGTAACACTTTTGAGCTGATCGTAAAAGTCGGTTAATAGATTTGCCAGCGGCGCCTCGAAATCTACCAGCGCCAACTGAGCGTCAACGTAGCTTAAATGTTTTTGCAAGCCACGTTTACTAGCAATTAGCTGGATAACTGCGCCGACGTAATCTTTGGGAACGACTATTTCGCCTTTGATCCAAGGTTCGTAAATTTCTTTGATCTTAGTTACATCTGGCAACTCCGTAGCCGATTTAATGTCTAGTTTCTCGTCATTGACTAAAGTCAGCTGGTAATCAGTTGAAGGGTTAGTGACTATAAGATCAAGATCGTATTCGCGCTCTAATCTCTCGCGCACAATATCCATATGTAGCAGTCCCAAAAAGCCGACACGTACGCCAAAGCCCAGCACTGGTGAATTCTCTGGTGAGTACTGCAAGGCTGAATCGCTCAATGATAATTTTTCTATAGCGTCTTTGAGCTCCTGGTAATGCTGATTACTTTCCGGAAAGAAGCCGGCGTAAACAAATGGTTTAACGTCTTTATAGCCTGGTAAAGACTGGGATGCCGGAGAACTGACCAGGGTGACCGTATCACCAACTTTGGCTTCGCGGGTACTACGCAAGTTGGTGACAATGTAACCAATTTCGCCAGCCCGTAAGTCTTTGGATGGTTTCATATCCGGTTTGAGTGCACCAAGTTCCAGTGCAATACCTTCTGCACTCGTGGCCATCATTTTGATCTGGGCGTTTTTGGCAATCTGACCATCAACAACCCGCACGTACAAAATAACGCCGCGGTAATCATCAAAATAAGAGTCAAATATAAGAGCCCTGGTTGGTTTATCCAGATTACCGGGTGGCGCTGGCACGTCTTTTACCACCCGCTCTAGTATTTCCCCAACGCCTTGGCCGGTTTTGGCGGAGATTTGTAAAATATCTTCTTGTTTACAGCCCAGCAAACTAATAATCTCGCGGCTGACTTTTTCAACATCAGCGGCCGGCAGGTCTATTTTGTTCAATGCCGGGATAATCTTAAGATCAGCTGCTAATGCCAAATAAACATTGGCTAAGGTTTGAGCTTGGATGCCCTGGCTGGCATCAACCACCAAGATAGCTCCTTCGCAAGCCTCTAAACTACGTGAAACTTCGTAGCTGAAATCGACATGTCCAGGTGTATCTATCAGATTGAGTTCGTAGTTTTTGTATTGCATGCGGACTGGCGCTAGTTTGATGGTGATACCTTTCTCGCGTTCCAAATCCATCTTGTCCAGCAGCTGCTCTTTCATCAGGCGTTTTTCAACCGTGCCCGTCAATTCCAATAGCCTATCGGCCAGCGTGCTCTTGCCGTGGTCTATATGAGCGATAATACAAAAATTGCGAATATGATCTTGGTTCATGTCTTACAGAGTATACACCAGAGGTGAAACTATTGTATCTTTACGGGTCTGAAAATAAGTTGCTTGAACTTAGCCACCACCGGACGGGCTTCTTCTAGACTAAGCAAAGATGAGACACCGACGTGTACTAGTAGGGTAACGATGGCGATGCTGCCCAGTTTGGCACCTAAAGTGATAATACCAGTATCAGCTAGTCGGAGCGGGAAGACAGAAATCATCACAAAAGCTGCCAAGACACTGAAGCCTGTAACCGACAAAATGCGGGTTATACCACCCCAGAAAGCGGCATTTAGCAGACGATGGTCACGGTAAACCATGACAGAAACCAATATTAGAACTTCACTAACAGCTACGAGTGACTGAGCCATGGCCAGACCGGCTATGCCATAGCCATCCGGGGCTGGTCTAGCCAGGTGGAAGGCCAGATAAATGTTTAAGCCAATCGCAAAGATAGATACAAACAGTGGTGTTTTGGTGTCTTTCTGAGCGTAAAAATAGCGCGACACTATGCTATAGACAATCCTAAAGAAAATCGCCAAGGTCAAATAGCCAAATATCAAAGCTACTGGTGGCGCGGCTTGACCAAACAACAGGCGTGCCAAATAAGCCCGACAGAAGAAGCTGATCACTAGTATTGGCATGGTGATCCAGATCATGCCACGCAAGATGCTTAAGAAATCTTTGCGGAATAAATCAGAGCGGTTTTGGGCCAAGCGCTCAGTTAGGCGTGGAAAAGCCGCCGTGGCAATTGAAGTACCTATCAGGTAAATCGGCACGTTCATCAGTGTCAGTGCGTAGTTGTAATAGCTGATTGGACCTGGCCCAAGTTGCTGAGCACGGTTAGTCTCAACAATGCTGT
>CAZJQT010000012.1:0-13260 GCA_964548655.1 uncultured Candidatus Saccharibacteria bacterium | reverse complement strand
CAAGGTTACGAGTGGCAGACCAGTAAAAGGCGTGCCATAAGGTTGCTCAGCTTCCACGTAGCAATTGTCATGATAAGATTTGACTCCCTGCCAGACTCCATCCTCATATACATTTGCGATCACATAGTGTTCTTTAGTTTTGGCTCTAAATTTTATCTCTATATCACAAGTATCACAGAAGGTATTGATGCCCGATTCAATCTTTTTCAACACCGCCCTACTAACAAAAGTGTAGCCCTCATGCGAGCCGTAAATTGCACCATTACCGTTTGTTTCAGGATTCACGCAGTTTAGTCTACACCTTTAGCCTTCATTAACCATGAGTGATTTTAATTTACGAGACTTAATGAACCGGCGGTTTCCATAAAGTCACCGAACTGATCGTCAAAATAATCTCGGAAATAGCCTTGTTTAACATTGAACTCTTTGTTCTCGTCTAGATCAACAAATATTCCCTCATCAAAACTTTCAATAAAGCCGTTACTCATTTTTTCAAGCACGCTATCTTCAGGCTTAAGGTCCTCATCTAGAAAAGAAAATCTTACCGCTACCAAACCGCAATTGCGCGAAACTTTTTCAATCATAACGACTTGTTTAGCGGCTTGATTCTTTGAATCTTCTAGTTGCATCATGAGTGTGTATATTTCATCAACCTGCAATTCACTTTCAACAGCGCGTCTATGTATATTGTTCCTATACTCTTCGAGCTCGCAAAAATCTGGTATTTCCAAAAATGCCATAATCAAAACAATAATACTTCTTGCGTATTATGCAAGCATGAGCGTTTATTCTAGGGCCGTTTATATGCTTCAACTGCCCTGTCTAGTTCGACTATCAAGGACGGCACATATAGATCAGGGTTGAGGGTTGCGTGTTCACGCAACTTGGCTGGTTCCCAATCCTTAAACTCATCAACTTCCTCGTTGGGTTGAGGAATTTCATCAGTTTGAGCAATGTATAGGTGAGACAATCTTTTGCGTTCTTCTCCGCTGTCTCCCGGAAAAACATTTAGAAAAGTTTCAACGTACTCCAGTTCGGGCTTTAGGCCGCCAGTTTCTTCTTCTGTTTCGCGTTTGGCGGCGGCTTCAGGTGTCTCACCACTGACAATGCCACCACACGCAGATATATCCCATCTGCCAGGATAATGGTTTTTAATCTTCGGTCTTAGTTGGATCCAGACTCTACCCAATGAGTTAAATAAAAATATCAGAACATTCTGGGTTGTGTGGTTGCCTTGTTCAGCTTCATGTCGGGTGATGGTGTTGATGACCTCACCATCAGCATCCAGAACATCTATTAATTCACCCTTCATGTTTGGTAAAGAAAGTTATCTTAAAACCCTCAGGATCTGTAATGCAAAATGAGCTGTCCCCCCAATCATTGTCGCGTAGCGCAAACACTACATCCTCAGAGTCTTTCATCTGCTCCCACAATTTCCAAACGTCTGAGATGGCCAAGGATACATCGGCTCCGGTGACCGCGTGGTATCCCTTTTTGGGCGACAACAATTCCAGCGTAGTACCGCCCACATCAAACATCACGCCCTTATCTGTGTCAGTTATATCCCATTCCTTGACCACTTTGAAGCCAAGCTTTTTCTCATAAAACTCTCTGACTTTGTAAAAGTCTTTGGGGTAAAGTTTTAGCCGAAACTCAGTAACTTTAGTCAAATCACTCATCTTGTCTCAATAATTATCACTAGACTAATTTCCAGTTTCTCTCAAGCCTTTGAATTTCTCTGAGGACCATGTCTAACTCTTCGTTTGACGATAGACCTTGGGCGTTAGCAGATATCGTTATGTGTGTGGATGAATGTTCAAGCTTTAGTATCATCTTATCGCCCAGATATGCACGCAATATCACGTAGTCTTTGTGTTCAATAAGTTCAACGTCGTCATTCCTCCTGCAAGAGTTAATCATTGCGTACCAGGATTGTACTAACCTTCGTTGGTGAGCTCGTTTTTCTCTTTTTTTCTCTACTCCCCAATTTGACCATGGGGCAAATATACTACCTACTGCACCAGATAAAAGACCTGTAGCTCCAGCGGTTAAAACTTCAAGCCATCCCATGGCCACTATTATCAATCAAATTAGCAACTCCGTCCATTTTTACACGTTCTTGTTTGGTGCTGTCGCGGTTGCGGACGGTGACTGAGTTGTCTTCTAGTGAATCGAAGTCGACAACCACACAGTACGGGGTACCAATTTCATCCTGGCGGCGATAGCGTTTACCGATGTTACCGTTATCATCCCACATGACATTGCCGAATTCTTTTTTGAGCATGGCGTAGACTTCCCTGGCCTTTTTGATCAGTTCTGGTTTGTTCTTAAGTAGTGGACTAACGGCAACTTTATAAGGCGCTAAGTGATTGGCAAGTTTTAGCACAACCCGTTTTTCGCCATTTATTTCTTCTACATGATATGCATCAGTTAGCACCGTCATAAGCATGCGGCCAACTCCAACGGACGATTCAACCACGTATGGTGTGTAGCGTTCTTTGGTCTCTTCGTCAAAATACTGCAGGTCTTTGCCGCTAGCTTTTATATGATTGCTAAGGTCAAAGTCAGTACGGTTGTGTGTGCCCCATAGCTCCTTGAAACCCTGTGGGAAATTGTAATAGATGTCGTGTGCGGCGGCGGCGTAGTGGGCACGCTCGTTTTTGTCGTGCTCATGCCATTGCAAATTTTTCTCATTAATCCCTAGACGTTCAATCAAAAACTTCCAGGCGAATTTACGCCAATCTTCATATGTCTCTTTTTGATCTTTGGGATTGATAAAATATTGCATTTCCATTTGTTCCAGCTCACGCACACGGAAGACAAAATCACGCGGGCTGATTTCATTGCGGAAAGCCTTACCAATCTGGGCAATACCAAATGGTAACTTGGCGCGCATGGTTTCACGGACGTTTTCATAATTGGTGAACATGGGGCCAGCGGTTTCTGGGCGTAAGTACGCTACTGAACTATCGTCCTCGATTGGTCCAACCCAGGTTTTCATCATCATGTTGTAAAAGCGCGGTTCGGTCAGTGTCTTTTTACCGCAGGTCGGGCAAGCTTTGCCCTTGAGCAGTTTTGTAAGTTCTTTGAGGTCAGTAGAATCAGTTCCAGCTAAATGATCAGCTCGATGCCTGGCACCGCAGTTTTTGCAATCAACTAATGGGTCGGTAAACCCAGCCACATGACCACTAGCCTCCCATAGCTTGGGATTCTGAATAATGGCCGAATCAAGACCAAAGATGTTGTCATGTTCACGCACCATTGACTGCCACCATAATTGCTTGATGTTATTTACTAACTCAACGCCCAATGGGCCGTAATCATAAAAACCGGCTAGACCACCATAAATGTCACTGGCTTGAAAGACAAAGCCACGACGTTTGGCCAAACTAACAATATCTTCCAAACTTGTTTTACTCATATTGGAAATATTATATCTTGTTACGACGTAAATTTCTTGAGGAAATCACTCAGCTCATCAGCAAAGTGTTCGATGCGCTGTTTTATGTTGTCACTTACTAGCTGTTTTTTATCATCATAGTCACTATTGTCGGTGCTGACGCGGGTTGGTATATCTACAAAATGCTGGGCTCTGGCCACCATCAAAAGCTGATCAACGGCGGCTGGGCTTTGACCACCGTGACTGGCCATACCAAGCACCTTGCCATCAAAAGCAAAGTGCTGCCAGTCCAAGGCCGTTTTGAGTATGCTGCTATAGCTGTTGTGATAAACCGGTGTCACCCAGACCCAACCGTCGGCCTGGCGTGACTTGTCCAAGAATGCCTGGGTTTTGGCGTCGTAGGTTTTGGTAACTTCAACTGCGGCTGAATAAACTGGCAGATTAAGTTCTAGCAAATCTATTAGCTCAACATCTAATCCACGCTCAACGAGACTAGATTCTATTGTCTTGGCCAAAGTTAAAGAACGCGATTTCTCGGTCCCTGAACCAACCAAAATAATAACTTTCTTTCCCATGAGTGCTAAAGATTATATCCGAACGTACTGCCGAAGCATAGAGCTAACGAGGTTTTGGCTGGGCAATAAAACTTTCTCAATGTTTTGAAGTTTGGTTAGTGGCGTTGGTTCTTTGGCGGCAAATACAAGCCTGAGTAGTTTGATATGATTGGCGTTATAAAAGCCTTCTGCGTGCAAGGAAAAAACCATGTCCTCGACATCAAGCATATAGGTTGATTTGCCGGCCAGCTTATTGCCAGCTGAGTCTGTAGCCAGATTAGGCTGGTGACCGCCCAGTTTCAAAAGTTGGGCATTGAACCACAGCTCTAGCAAACCTTTGTCAAAATCTAGCTGGTCCAAAGCCTTTAGCGCGTTTAGAAGCAGGTCAAAATATTCGGCTTCGGCTCCCTCCTCCGTGATGCGGTTAATGCGTTTTAAAAATTCATACCCCAACATGGTTCGATCCATGTTGCTTACAATGTGATCGTAGTGCTTGATGAGTCTTGTTGACGTTAGGGTCATGATCTCGCCGCGACCGACTATGTAGCTGATTTCTGACTCGCTAAAAAGTTCGATGCCAGCGGCTAGTTTGGAGCGTTCTTTCCTAACGCCACGTGCCAGGCCACGGATTTTGCCTTGGTCGGGTGTAAGTAATGTCAGAATCCGATCGGCCTCCTGGTAATTAGTTCTGGCCAGGACTATGGCCTTGGTCTTTACCTGCTTCACTGAATGTTCTCGACAGCTCTTATTAATTTCTTGAGCGAAGTTTGCGGCTTATAAAGGACTTCAACTATGCCTAATTGTTTGAGAGCCGGTTCAAATATATCGCTGCGCGAATAATGGTTGATGGTGTGGACGATTACCGGAATGTCCTGCCACTCATGATAAGAGCGCATTTCATACATAAACTCAACACCGTTATGCAGGCCAAGTTGGAGCTCCAACACTATTACATCCGGCAATTTAGTATCCAGTGAGTCTAGTGCGCTCTGCGCAGAGCGCTTCCAAACAACCTCGTGTCCGGCTGCTTTTAGAGCTTCTGAGTAGGTCTGTCCTAACACCCTATCAGGCTCCACTAACAAAATGTACATCACATAAGTATTAATTGTTTGCTGGGAAGTAGCAAGCTACCAATCCCCAACATCGAACGGTGGCGATAGGCTTTAAGCGGAGCGTGCAAGCGTTCACTAAGCATGTCGGCAATGGCCAGTCTGGCACTGCCAGCTAGTCCAAGCTCTGGGGCGGTTTGGTTAGCTCGACCATGAAGTTGTCTGGTTAGATTAATGGCTTGCTGACTCAGGGAAACTTGGTTACTAAAGGCCCCAACCACAGTACCACGGGCCGAACGGTGCGTACCAAGTACTAGATATTTTTCGGCCGTATCATCCTCGGCACCGGCTTCAATCAAGCTGGTTCCAAGTAGTGTTAGCATGGCCTGCAAGTTTTGCCGGTTAGTAATAATTGGTTTGCTGTTGCCTTTTAGGTCAATCTCTACTTGGTAGCCAGACTGTTTAGCAAAAGGTTCTATAAACTGAGCGACATCATACAAGACCGACGAGGCCGCAACCGGCTCGAGTAACAGATCCATTTGCTGTTTTGACAGCACATAGGCATCAACCAACATTAAAGCTTGTTCACTAATAGCAGCAATGGTCGGTAAAACTTCTGGAGATAATTCAGCCAGACGAGCTATCTGTAATAATGGCAACTTTAACTGCTCCGCCAGCGCGTTGAATAGTTGATCTGTCCCACCAGAAACGGAGTCGCTCAAAGTTATTCCCTCGCTTTGAACCTAGTATAGCACTGTGTGTTGGCTATGGTGAAAACGTCAGATTGGGCAAAATAAATTTGTTGAAATCATCGTAAAACTGCGTTGACTGGGTAGAAATCTCGATAGTCTTATCGCGTAGTGGCAATATGACTAAATCGTCCTTCTGGCCAATGTTTACCTCGCCAACCGCTCGTGCACCTACCACGCTTTGGACTTTTGGTGCGGCGTAGGCTGACACGGTTATCTTACCGGATTTGGCCTTAGCTTCTATTTGCTTGAGCACGACGTCATAGGCTTGGTTAATCACTTGTATCCGTAGTGCAAAGGCAGTTCCACCACTAACGCTAGGCACATAATCAGGGTGAAAGTAAGCATCCAGTGGCGCAGCCGCACCGTCAACTTGGACAACGTATGCGCTCCAAGTTTTGGGATATGAGGTTTTGATGTTGCCATAGGTTTCTGGGCCAACAAAAGGCTTTAATGGTTCCTTTTCCTTCTGGACAAACTCCGCGTCTTTGGTGGTGCTTTCCTTTTGCACGGCAACTTTTACTGCAGCATCAGCCTTTTGGTCAGAGTTATTTTTATAATCTTGGCGGCTAGAATAAGCCCAAACTGCAAAAACGCCGGTGCTGAGGGCAAACAAAACCAAAACAATAAATGGTATTAACAACACGTTCATTTTACGGTGTTTTGGCTGGTTGGCAGCCGGCGGCATCGCGGGCGTTGGGTATTGTTGCTGCGGTGGCATATCGCTTATGTTATCACGTCTTTTACTCAGAGTGTAGGTTCGGCTACACTAAGTACATGACTGACTTTAATGGTTCGAAAGCGGCGATTTTTGTAAATGGCAAAATTTTAGTGATACTCCGGGACAAAAAGAGAGGTTTACCCTACGCCGATAAATGGGATTTACCCGGTGGGGGACGTAAAGGTAGCGAAAGCCCAATTGAGTGCTTACAACGAGAGGTCAGAGAAGAACTGGATATAAGACTTAGTCTCCAATCCATAATCTGGAAAATGCAGTTTCCTGCTCCAAAGGATCATGAACACAACTTGTTCTTTATGGTAGCCGAATTGCCTGTTGAGGTCGTAGATAAGATTAAGTTAGGTAATGAAGGTCAACGTTGGACATTCATGAATGTCGACGACTACTTAGCAGACCCTGATGTGGTAGCGCCGCACAAGCGTTATTTGCAAACATATCTTGATAATAAATATTGATTATCGGTATAGATATAGGTAAAGTCCGTTTTTGGTTTTGGTTGGTTTCTTGCCCGGGATCTCAAAAGCAAAGCTCACAAGCTTGACTGGTTTGCTAATTTCTTGTTCAATTTTGTTGTTCAACTTTTCCATGTAGGGATTTAGTAAAAAAACATAGATCCCATCTGTTTTAGGCAGTTTAACCCGCCAGTAGTTAGCCAAATGAACAGTTATATTTTGGCGGTATTTCCAGGTTTTTAGCCTACTCCAAAGCACCAATACCGGGTTAAGCTCGTAGCCAATGGCGTTAATTCCCCGTTCCGCGGCGGCTCGCAATATCCGTCCGTCGCCACTACCAAGCTCTAGCAAGGTCTGTCCCGGTTTGAGGTCCAGCAAATCAAGTGCTTCAGCGGTGCGGGCTTTCAAGGTTGGTAAAAAAGGTGCGCCAAACAAGATAACGAAACTAAAAATCAGAACTGCAAAAATACCAATAGCCCACAGCCAGATCATTTCTTAAGCTGCTCAATCTCGTTCTTGGCGGTTTTGAGGTATTTCTCTAGTTCTACTATCCGTTTTTGACCCTGTTTATAGAGGCCTAGGGCTTTATCGATATCTAGCTCGCTAGACTGCAAGTCACCCAAAACTTTATCTAACTCAGCCTGCAACTCTCGGTAAGATTTTTTAGTTGTCATAGGTTTATTGTACCTTGTTTATAGTTGCGTCGGCCCGACCATCGTGGAATTGGATCGATACATTATCGCCTTTTTTGAGTCTTTTGATTGATCTAACTATGTCCTGGTGGCTTCTTATGACAGCGTAGCCACGCTTTAGGGCGGCTTCTGGATTTAGAACTGCCAGTAAATCACTTTGGCGCAGCAGTGTTTGTTCGGCTAGGAAAAAAGAGTTGGTTATAGCATCTTGCATCTGCCTAGTCTGGTCGGTTAATAGACTTTTAGCTTCTTTGAGGCTGCTGGATAAAAACTCGCGCATAACGCTTGTCTGGTGCTTGAGGTTACTCAGCACTTCTTTTTTGTCAGGCACCAATAGCTCGGCAGCATTACTGGGTGTACTAGCCCGTTTATCGGCTGCTAGCTCGGCTAGGCTGATATCAACCTCATGACCAATTGCTACCAAAGTCGGAATGCGACTGGCCGCCACAGCCCGCACGACCTGTTCGGTGCTAAATGCTGCCAGATCATCGGCACTACCACCGCCTCGTGTGATTACCAAAACCTCTGGCGGATCTGGCAATTGGTTCATATACTCAATGGCTTGCACAATATCCATGACCGCTGGTTCACCCTGAACTTGAACGTTATGAAGTAAGGTTTTAACACCAGCCCAGCGCTGGTCGATGATCTTGATAAAGTCGTGGTAGGCCGCCGATTCGCTGGATGCAATCAAGCCAATTCGCTGAGGCGCAAATGGGATCAAACGTTTGCGTGACTCATCAAACAAGCCCTCGGCAGTAAGCTTGGCTTCTAAGAGTGCAGCAGCTTTTTTGATGCTACCTTCACCGACTGGCTGGATGGTCATGACATTCACACTGAAGCCATAGAGTTGATGTAACCTGGGTGCGCCCCGAACTTGTAGCAACATGCCGTCTTCCAAGGGCCCGGGCAAGTTATAGACCGTACCAAAAAATTTGACGCTTGAGTCGTCGTCCTTGAGGTCGAAATAAACCCATCTATTTTTGCTAACTCTCAGGTTTGCCAACTCACCTTGCACCACCACGTTCGGATAAGCAAATTCTAATGTTTGATTTAAAACCGCCACAAAATCACTGGGAGTAAGAACTACGTCCATGACTACACTTTAGCACTTATTGCTGGACTAACGATCGCTTGAAGCTTTACCAAGAAAAGCTACTCGTGACTCAATTAAAGTATGGGCAAATTTGCCATATAATGCATCTGACTTCTTATACTTAACTTCAGCTGCGTTAGACATTTTGTCCCAATTGCGAGATTCTTTTATATACCTAAATATTCCAAAAAATGAAAATTTTGGTGCTTGTAAACTGTCTAGCCAGTTTCTACAATCTTCTCCCATGATCTCTACAAGTCCTGACTGAACCAGCTTAGCCTCTGACAGATTTAAGTCACATTCACTAGGAGAAAATCTAAGCCTGTCTATTAAATCAACGGTTATGGGTAACCCATCTGAACCATCGTCAAACACAAAGGAGACAGCTTCTTTGGCCCGTTCTTTTTCATGATGCGTCTCTAGTATCACACCCACTTCTCTATCGTTAGGTCTCATATATCTCCCAAGTTAATAATTGCATTTTCCTCTGTTGCATTTAGGTTTGCAAGCTTAAGGGTTAATTTCTTTTGCAAGAAGTGGCTTGGCACGGAGGGCTTTTTGGTAGAAGTAGTAGCCTGGTGGCAACTGAATAGACATAGTCACTACTCTGTACATAACTGTCACCGGCAAGCTCAGAGCTGGCGGAACACCGCCTGCCGCCAGGACGGCCGTCATCAAACCTTCATAAACACCTATGCCGCCTGGCAGGACTGAGATTAGCCCGGCAAAATTAGCGACGGCGTAAGCCAGGATAACCGCCCCAGGGTTGACGACGTGCCCAAAGGCCAGATAAATAACGTAGATGGTCGACATTTCCGTAACGTTGGCACCAAGCGCAAACAGTAGCGGTTTTTTGAGTACTTGGAGATTGCGTCTAATGTGCATGTAATTCTCATGTAGCTCATTGAAGGTAGTTTTGGCTCTGGCCACATTGAAAGTCTCTGGTCGGCTGCGCCTAAAGATGTGAATCAACCAATTGAGCGCCTGGGTGACAAAGCCAAAAAAGCTGTTGATACGTATTTCGCTGCCAACTATAAAGGCTAGGCCAACGGTGGCTACGACCAACAATGTAAACAACGAACCAGCTACCAGTATAGTGACGCCGTTGGCCTGCCCACCTATCGCCAAGGCCACCAAGCCGACAAACAACATGACTTGGAAAGCGATAAATAGTGATATGAATTTCATTAACAACACCAGTGTGGCTTTGGCGGTTGAAATTTGTTCGTTTTTGAGCCTTAGGCTGACGTATGAAAAACCGCTGACGCCACCGCTGGGAAAAACATTATTGACAAAGTTTAGCTCCAGCGACAGTCGGTACATAGACCTCAACCTAAAACGGTCACCAAATATCCTAAATAGATTTTGGTACAACTTGGCTTGGGATAGATTGTTGAATATCTCCAGAGGTAAAACCAGAACTATGAACCAGGCATTTACTTTACTAAGATTATCAAGGGTATCGGCCAATTGGTGACGAACAGCGTAGGCCAGAATCAACAATGCCGAAAAGGTTATGATTGTCAGCGCCGATTTCCAGCGGCGCTGTCGCTGCGTATCAGTCATATTTTTCTCATTATACAGGTATACTTGAACCCATGACACAATCAATAGCGGTTCTGGGACGGCAGCCGGCTTTAGGACTAGCTGAACTTGAAAGTTTGTATGGTGCAGACAAAATCCAGCCAATTGGTAACGCTGCTCTTCTAGATATTCCGTCACAAGACATTGATATAAACCGTCTTGGTGGCAGTATCAAGATCGCCAAACTGCTAACAATTATTGATTCCACCGACTGGAAAGACATAGAAAAGTACCTCATAGACAAATTCCCAGATCATGTTTGTTGCCTGCCTGAGGGAAAACTGCTGCTTGGGTTAAGTGTTTATGGTTTGACTGTCGGTGTTAAGCAAATCAATATTACCGCCCTGAAGCTTAAAAAAGTTACTCAAGCCAATGGCCACAGTGCGCGCATCATACCCAATAAAACACCTGAGATTTCCAGTGCTCAAGTCTTGCACAACAAATTATTCACCGTGCTTGGCTGGGATTTACTACTTATCAAACATGGCAATCAAACTTATTTGGCTCAAACCACAGCTGTCCAAGATATAAATGCTTACACTGCCCGTGACCAAGCCAGGCCAAAACGCGACGCCCGGGTTGGCATGTTGCCTCCTAAACTGGCCCAAATCATTATAAATTTAGCTAATCCACCGGAGAAAAGTACGGTTCTAGACCCGTTCTGCGGTACCGGAGTTGTCCTACAAGAAGCACTGCTAATGGGCTTCAGCGCCTATGGCACTGATCTTGAGCCACGTATGGTGGAATATTCAAAAGTTAATCTTGAATGGTTAAAAGCCGGCAGTAGCTGGCGCATTGAGCAAGCCGATGCTACTACTGCCAAATGGGAAATATTTGGCTGCGTTGCGGCCGAAACTTATCTGGGACGGCCCTTTTCTGCCCTCCCAAGTCCTGATGTTTTGGCTGAAGTCATGAAAGATGTCGACACTATAATCAAAAAGTTTCTACAAAACCTAAGTCAGCAGACTAAGCCAGGCTTTCGTCTGTGTATTGCTGTACCGGCCTGGAAGACTAAATCTGGCTTTGCCCACCTTAAACTGCTTGATAATCTGGGTGATCTGGGGTATACTCGTGCGGTATTTACTCACGCCGATAGTAGTGCGATGGTTTATCACAGACCGGAGCAAATTGTCGGCCGCGAGCTAGTAGTATTAATCAGGAAGTAATATGTCACACGTCAAAGCCGGCGGCACCAGCAAAAATAACAAGAACTCACCAGGTCAAAGACTAGGTGTTAAGTTGTTTGGTGGCGAAAAGGTCAAAACCGGCCAAATTATCGTCCGTCAGGCTGGCCAAAACAAGCGCGCTGGCAAAGGTACTTTCCTGGCCCGCAACTACACTATCCATGCAGCTAAAGACGGTGTGGTCAAGTTTGAAACCCGCAAAATCCGCCTTTTCACCGGCAAATCCGCTCCGCGCACCGAAGTTTCGGTCGAATAACTTACTGTTTTACTCGTTGAATTTTTTGGCTAACTATTCGTGTGCCGTGTGTTGACAGATCAATTACTTTAACGCCATTTTTAGTAATTTCGAATTGTAAATGTTGTCTAGAGGTAGCGCCACCAAACTCATCTTTGATCCCTTTCATAAAAGGATATTGATCAAATTCTACGTCGTCACTACTACCATCACTGTTAAACATTGTCATTTTATCTCTACCTAAGATAACTTTGTCACCTGCTTTACTGCCAATCTGCAGAGGCAACCTATTAAGTACTGTATCGTGTCCAGCTGCCGCATTATCAAGCTGATTTACATCGTGTTTATGGCTTGCTAGGTAATAGCCGCTCGCTTCACTATGGCCAAGTACAAAGTAGCCGTCATCACTTTCATCTTTAGGTATCTCTAAAATACCTAACGCTTTATGTCCGTTACCTTCATCAACAGCCATTGGAGCCGCATTGTATAGCTCAACACCCATGCCTTTTTGTAACTCACTAAGCTCAGCACCGGGCTGACTAGCGAATTCCTCAAAAACTTGTGCAGCATGCTGCCTGTCTAATTGATTTTCTATGTTTGTTTGTGTTAGTAATTCTGACATGTTTATATATTAGCATAAGCTTTATAAAATGTCAATTTAAGTTACTTGTATATATTCTAGACGCTTAGCTGGTACTGGTACGATTCATAATTGACTCTTCCGACTTCTTTGGCAATGACTCCCCCGCCAATATCAGTGTAGAGCATTGGCGCACGCATACTAGTTTGGGACAACTGCACAGCTTCATTGCTGCGTTCAGCTTCCGGAGCAACTTTCGAAACATATAATTTTATTCCCATTTCTTCAGCTTTTTTAGCCGCATTGGCCATAATCCCAGATTCAATTTCCGTACTTGGGTATGAAGTATAGACTCGCTCAAGCAATAGCGCAGGCTGACCGCCTGGTTCGGAAACCAAGCGCATGATTGAGCGAGCTACTAGACCACCGCTTGAGTTACTGGCCACCATAATCTTAACATTAGGGTCGGTGTAGCCGAACAAGCCGGTGTTGTGAGAACCTTGTTCATAGTGTTGGCATGAACCTACCGGATAAGCACCAATTTCTATAGTCGTGTCCAGGTCATGCACATCACTTATAAATACATCACCGAGCTTTTCAGTAGTCTCATAGACAGCATTTACTTCGGTTTCAATCGGTGTCAGCATATCTAATACATCTTCTTGGCTACGGTCAGCAATTTCTTTAAATGCACTTTGTATGGTCTTGTTAATGAGCTTACCTTTATCGTTCATAAAGCGGCCAGCGGCGATTTCTTCACCGCTTATACTCAATAATTGAGTAAGCGTTATTGTGTATTCAAGACTAGTCCGGCGCTCAGCAAGCTGTTCTAGCTCATTCTCTAGTTCGGTTCTCTGTTGTTCATTCATAGATGCCGCATCTCTACGAATGCGATGAAGTTCACCAGTTCGCTGACCAATTTCTTTTATACTTTCTTGAGCTTCTT
>CAZJQT010000011.1:0-15535 GCA_964548655.1 uncultured Candidatus Saccharibacteria bacterium | reverse complement strand
TGACTGAGGCTTTAGAAGCCGACTATAAACCCCAGCCAATCAAATATAAACCAAACCAAATACATGAGCCCCAAATTGACCCGTTCGTATATTTGTTCAAGCGGTACGCCCCAGAATTCCGGCGGCAATATGCCGATACCTTTAGCCGCGGGATACGTCGTCTAAGAATTTTTTGATTTTTTGTCGAGGAGTTGCTTTATAAGGTGGTAAATCATTGGCCCAAATGTCATGACCATGGCCAACCCAACTGCTGGCAAGAGGTATTTATCAATATTTGGCACTCGGCTACCCAAGAAATTGCCCAACAAAACGACTCCACCACCCCAAACTACTGCGCCAGCCGCATTAAATATAAGAAAACGGCCTTTTGGCATGCGGCCAATTCCAGCTACGATTGGTGCGAAGGTTCTGACAACCGGTACAAAACGCGACAACATAACGGTTTTGCCGCCATGTTTTTCATAAAAAACCTCTGATTTTTCCAAATATTCTTGGCGGAAGAGCAGGCCGTCGGGCTTATGGAATAATCTGCGGCCAAACCTGCTGCCGATGCGATAGCCGACTTCGTAGCCGGCAATGGCGGACACAATCACTAGTGGCAATAACCAAAAAAGTGGCAATTTACCCTGGGCAGCAAAAAAACCAGCTGAGAATAACAAAGTATCACCCGGCAGAAAAAAACCAGCCAATAAGCCTGATTCAGCAAAGATTATCAGGGCTACAACTAAAAGCCCACCGCTCTCGATTATTTTTGTTACGTCTAACACCTGTATATCTTAGACTTTTTTGCTATAATAGTGAAAGCAAATTTCGGACTAACAGGAGTTTACATGTCAAACGATTCTATTACTGTGGAGCTAGAAAACCGCGAAGTTATCGGCAAAGGTCTGTCGAAACTACGTGACGGTGGCCAGATTCCGGCGGTAATTCATAACCACGGCGAACCATCAATTCATGTTGCTGGTGATGCTGTGCAGTTGAACAAAGTCTACGCTGAAGCTGGCAAACACCATCCAGTCGAAGTCAAAGTAGGTGGCCAGGGCCACCTGACGCTTATTAAAGATGCTGATTTTGACCCAGTTAAACGCCGTTTACGCCACGTTGTTTTTCAGGCTATAAACCGCAACGAAACCGTTGAAGCCGAAGTGCCAATTGTACTTGAAGGCGACATCCCAGCCGAAAAAGCCAGTTTGATGGTTATCACTAGCTTAGATACTGTTCAGGTCGAGGCTCTGCCTAGTAACCTGCCTGATGAAATCAAAGTGGACGCCAGTGTCCTGGTAGAAGTTGGTGACAAGATTAGCGTTGCCGAGCTGCAAGTCCCTGAGGGCGTTACTATTCTGACTAACCCTGACCAAACTATTGCCCATGTTGAAATGCCTAAGGATCAAATTGCTGAAGCCGACGCTATTGCCGCCGAACAAGCTGAATCAGCTGGTACTGAAGAAGAGGCTGAAGTAGCTGAGGGCGAAGAAACTGCCGAAGGTGAAGAAACCAAGGCTAAAGACGAGAACGAAGAAGAATAGAGTCGCTCACATTTTGACTTAGGGCACTGCTACGCGCAGAGTCTGCAAACAGACTCTGGCTGCACTACGCCTGAGTGCCCTAAGCTCAAAATATTCGCTCTGATT
The DNA here is from genome assembly GCA_964548655.1 of uncultured Candidatus Saccharibacteria bacterium. Taxonomy (GTDB): domain Bacteria; phylum Patescibacteriota; class Saccharimonadia; order Saccharimonadales; family CAZJQT01; genus CAZJQT01. The sequence continues at coordinate 13,904 of CAZJQT010000011.1, read as the reverse complement.
ACAATTTACTCATCCAAAAATCCGCCACTTTGGCGGTTCCAAAGGTCGGCGTAAGGACCGTTGTTGCGGATTAGCTCTTTATGTGAGCCTTCCTCAACAATTTTACCTTCATCCATGACGATTATGCGGTCCATTCGCTGGACGGTGCTCAAACGGTGGGCAATCACAAGAGCCGTGCGGCCTTCCATTAGCTTCCAAAGGGCGTCTTGAATCAGTGCTTCACTCTCTGAGTCGAGCGCACTAGTAGCTTCATCTAGTACCAGTATTGGCGCATTCTTGAGCATGGCCCGGGCAATCGCTACGCGCTGACGCTGACCACCCGACAGCTTAACACCACGTTCACCAACCAACGTCTCATAACCCAGTGGCAAATCCTTGATGAACTCGTGGGCATGGGCCATTTTGGCGATAGCTTCAATCTCGGCCTGGCTAGCCGTAGGCTCACCGTAGGTGATGTTCTCTGACAGACTGCGGTGAAAAAGCAGCGGCTCTTGGGGCACATAGGCAATATGGCTGCGCAAATCAGCCTGAGTAATCGCCGTTACGTCCTGACCATCTATTAATATGCGGCCGCTATCAAGATCAGCAAACCTCAGCAGCAGTTTAGTTAAAGTAGTTTTACCGGAACCGGAGCGTCCGACTAGACCAACTTTCTCGCCAGCTTTGATGTGCAGGTTTAATTTACTGAACAAAGCCTTTTTATCTTCGTCGTGAGTGAAAGTCATGTCATTAACTTCTATGTCACCACGGCTGATACGAGCCACTTCGGGCTTGGCAGGGTCTTGAATCTCTGGCTTGATCTGCAAAATTTTAACCATATCGCTAGCATCACCGAACGAGCGGTTATATTGCCTGAGGACGTTTTGAAATTCCCACAAGCGCTGACCGATGGCGCCGGTATAGCTGACTATCAAAAACAGCGTGGCTATATTGGTCTTGAAGGTCGTGGCACCGATGATGGCAATCGCTAAGGCACTGACACCGATAGTTGAGGTCACGACACTTGAGTATGTCTCTCGAACCATCGTAGTTCTCATAGACTGAAGACCACGGTTGCGGGTATGGCTAGCCGAGCCCCAATAACGTCGCTTTTCAAAATCATCGGCGGCAAAACTCTTGATAGCCATGACGTTGCTTATGCTATCGGCCAGATAACCGGTCTGCTGGCTTTGGGCCTCGGCCTCAAGCGTGTTAGCTTTGCGCACGGGCTTGGTAAAGTGAATAGTGCCGATTATATAAATCAGCGACAATACCAACATTACGATAGCGTAAAGCGGTGCTCTTGGTGCCAAGATCACCACTGTAGCCACCATGCTAATTAACAGTGTGTAGAGGTTAAAGACGGTGGCGTCAATAAAGCGCTCGTAAGCACCAGTTAACTTATTGGCTTGGCTAACCAACGAACCGGCAAAGCGATTAGCATGGAAGCCAGCACTCATTTCCATTAGATGGTCAAAGACGCGTTGGGCTATATCGCGTATTACCAGTAAATCTAGCTTCCAATACAGCCAGACTATTATCCGCCAGCCAGCCACCCCGCTTAAAAAAGTAAAAATGGCATAGCTAATAATGTAGGGTTGAAAACTACCCCATAAATCATGCGGGTTGTAGCTGCCCTGACTGATTTTCTGTAAAACCAGCGACATAATGTAAGGCACAGCAAAATTCATCACTAAAACGGTGATGGGAACTAGGATTAGTACTAGCGTCAGTAATCGCTTGTACTGCGATACATGATGCCAGAAAAGACCAATGGTCTTAGTGGTAGTCGAACTAGGTTTTTTCATAAGTGCAGCCTCCATGCCAGCACTTTTCTATTGATAGATTGGTAGTATTTTGTAAAAGGTTTTTGTTGGGAGCGGTTAGCACCGCACAAGGGCGGTTTTAGCGCACGTTGAAGTAAATCGTATTAACATTTGGCCGGCCCTTTCCCTTAAATTTATAAAACGTAAGGCCAAGTATACACTCCTTAGACCTAGGGGTCAAACAGCTTATGAACTGTTACAATATGGGCATGGAAGGTTTCCCAGGCTACATACCAGAAATTGACGCCTCTGACGATGATCACGAAAAAAAGGAAGAGAAAAAGGGCAAGAAGACCAAACGCTCGGCTGGTTCTGAACATTCACAGGCTGAAACTCCTGAAAAGCCCAGCAAAAAAATCCCCCTAGAAAAACTAGCTGACGACGAGAAAAAGCTAGTGGCCGAGGAGTACGTTAAACAGCGCGAAAGCCAGCTAGAAGATGAACTGTCAGCCGCGACGCCGGAGTCACCAGAGCAAGTAGAAGCTTTGGCTGACGCTGCCTTGGTTGAATCTATCCAGGCAAAAATTGAAGACCAAGACATTGTTGATGAAGCTGACTTAGACGAAGTTTTAGAACAGACAATTAGTGATCTTGGTCTTGAGTCACTCGAACCTGAGGCAGATGAAACCGATGAGACAGTCGACGATGACGACGGTGCAACAATAACTCCACCTAGCTCTACTGCGCCACCTCCGCCACCACGACCACCGAGTGGCCCTCCGGGCCCACCTATTCCTCCACCACCATCACCCCCGACTTCACCACCAGGCCCGGGTGGACCATTTGGACCAGCTGGTATCCCTGGGGCTACAACTGGCATTAGACCGACCATTTCGCCAGCCGCTGCCGAAACCGTCGTTGAACGTACGTCAGGCGCACCATATCTTTTGGTCGGTGGCATAATTGGTTATTTACTGGGACGTCGGCGCGGTCGCATAAAGACCGAGAAAAAATTACTTCCGGTGCAACACAAGCTTGAAAAACAAGTCGAAGACCTCACAAACGGCATCTATGAGCGCGAACAAAAAATCCGCCGCCTGGTCCGTGAAAAGCTTCAAACCAGTCCAGAAAAACAGACGACGATTATCGAAAAAATAGAGACTAAACATGCCCAGAACTTGGAGAAAGAGCCAGCGCACACTGATAACAAAGCCGAGAAACTTGGTCGCTTGGTATTAACACCAGAGAAAACTGAAGCACCCAGGCCCCCTAAGCAAGTTGAATTTATGAGTTTGTCAGAAGTCTTGGAGATCGCCGCTAAGATCAATATTGAAAGCCGCCCGATTACAGAACTATTCAAGACTGGCAGGTTGAACGAACGAGGCCTAAGGGAAGTCGTTCGGGCCTATCTAAGAGGCGAGCGCTACCAGACCACATTACAAGAGAAGCTACTAAGCCCCGAGCACTACCAGCCCGATTCGGCTGTCTCTGATTCAGACGTAGTCCGTCAAATATTGGCTCCGATTGAAGCAAAGTCCGAGCCAGAGCTATTCAGACCGACTAGCCCAATTAAGCACGAAGAATCTAAAACTAGCCGGATTGCTGCTCGCTACGCGGCTGTTTCGGCCGCTGTTGTGGTGGCCGTAATCATTGCTATTGTTATCATCCTGTTGTTGCTCCGGGCAGTTTAAGTACTTATAATCTACGGCTGACATGGAAAAGGTGATTTTATACTACAAATTTGTGCCGGTGGCTGACACCGAAACGCTGATGCACTGGCAGCGCGAACTTTGCCAAGGACACAACCTAAAAGGCCGAATAATCGTGGCCAAGCAGGGCATAAACGGTACGCTAGGCGGCAAAATTCAAGATCTGAAGGCCTACGTCAAAGCCATGAACCTGCACCCATCGTTCAAGGGCATCAACTACAAATGGAGTGACGGCAGCGCTAGTGATTTCCCGCGTCTTAGCGTTAAGGTGCGGCCAGAATTAGTGACACTAGCACCAAATGAAAAGTTTGATGTTTTTAATAGTTCCATAGGGCTCAAGCCCAAGCAATGGCATAAGTTTTTGGCTGATAATCCAGACACAATTGTGCTTGATGCCCGCAACGATTATGAATCAGACATTGGTGCTTTTAAAACCAAGAATGTTATTAAGCCCAAGATCAAAAACTTCCGTGACATCAAATCTCACCTAAATAAACTACCCAAAGACAAGCTAATCCTGACCTACTGCACTGGTGATGTGCGCTGTGAGTACCTAAGTGCCTACATGAAGCACAAAGGTTTTGATAAGGTTTACCACCTCGATGGTGGCATTATGAAATACGGCCAAGAATTTGGTGATGACGGTTATTGGCAGGGCAAGTGCTACGTTTTTGACAAACGTATGAAGCTGGCATTCTCGGATAACAGCCAAGAAATCGGCCAGTGCAGCCATTGTGGCCAAACTACTAGTGAGCATATCAACTGCGCTGACAAGAGTTGTAATCGATTAATCTTGGTTTGCTTAGACTGCAGTCAAAAAACTCTCTTCTGCAACCAACACGCCACAGCCGACATTACTTAACTAGTTAAGTTATAATTATTAACTATGAACGATACAGTCAAGGCTAAGTTACAGTCATTGCCAACGAGTCCTGGCGTCTATTTCCATAAAAACGCTCAGGGCGAAATCATTTATGTTGGTAAGGCCGCCAATCTGCGCAATCGCGTACGGCAGTATTTCCAGAAAAGTCGTTACCGTGATCCAAAAACCGATGCTCTTGTGGCTGAGATTGCTGACATTGAATGGACTGAAGTTGAGAGCGAACTCGATGCCTTATTCTTAGAAGCCGAACTAATCCGACGTTATTTGCCGCCGTATAACATCTTGCTGCGTGATGACAAAAGCCTGGTTTATGTGCGTATTAACTACAAAGACTCACACCCAACAGTCACTATAACGCGCCGCCCAATGGATGATAAGGCCAAGTACTTCGGCCCTTATTTTAGTTCACAAACTGTTAAAAAAGCTCTCAGGATTTTGCGCCGAATTTTCCCCTACTCAACCCATGTCATACCGCCCAAACGAGCTTGCTTACAATACCATCTTGGTTTGTGCCCGGGCTTGGAAGAAAATAAGACAAGTCTGGAAGATTATAGGGCTAGCCTGCGCAAGCTGATGCGCTATTTGCGCGGTGAGAGAGCCGAGCTAATCCGTGAGCTTGAGAAAGAAATGAAAACTTACTCCAAAGCCAAAAACTATGAGCAAGCCGCTATTGTGCGCAATCAACTGTCAGCCATTAAAGGCCTAAGGCGGCAGATTATTTTCGGTGACCGTGAGCTACAAGACATCAGCAAAGACAGGGGGCTAGAACAATTATCGGCTGTCTTAGGACTCAAAAGCTTTCCCAAAAGAATTGAGGGCTACGACATTAGCCATATGAGCGGAACTGATAATGTCGCCAGCATGGTGGTTTTCATTGGCGGTTTGCCGTCTAAAACACTTTATCGTAAATTCAAAATGAAACTGAAGGGAAATGATGATTTTGCCCACATGAGAGAGGTCATAGGGCGGCGTTTGAGTGAGCAAAACCGCAGAGATTGGACTCTGGCTAACCTGATGTTAATAGATGGCGGCAAGGGGCAATTATCAGCGGCTATAGAGGCACGTGAGGCAGCCGGTCTAAAAATACCAATGGTTGGCTTAGCTAAACGCCAGGAAACCATTATTGTCAGCCCAGAAAATTCCATGGTCAATATAAATACCGACAGCATCCAAAAAGCTGGTGGTTTCGTGCGTCAAAACGCCGCGTTTATAGAAATATCACTGCCGCATAATACGCCCACAGTTAAACTGTTGCAGAGAGTGCGAGATGAATCACACCGTTTTGCAGTTACCTATCATTCACTGCTTAAGGCTAAGCGGCAAACCGCTAGCTGGCTGGATGAAATTCCGGGTGTTGGCCCAGCTACCAGGAAGAAATTGTTGCGTGAATTTGGTAGCTTAGCGGGCATCAAGCAAGCGCCGTTGTCGGAGCTAGCCAAAACCATTGGCACCAAGAAAGCCAACCAGCTGTCTCTTTACCTGCTGCAACCCTGAGCGCAATAAATGCTATACTGTTAGCCTGGTTATGGAAACACAGTTTGGGCCCGATTTTTTTAAGGGTAATCGGCAACGGTTGAGGGAATTATTTACAGGTACGGCACCAATCGTACTGAGTGCTCATGGTCAACTTCAGCGTAATGGCGATGCAACTTACCCCTTTAGGCAAGATGGTAATTTTTGGTATTTAACGGGGCTAGACATACCCGACGCTTTATTGGTTATGGACAAAGGCCAAGAGTATTTGATCTTGCCAGAACAATCCGATTATCAGCAGATTTTTGATGGCGTCAATGAAGTTGACGCTATTATGCAGGCTTCCGGTATAACTGGTGTCTACAGCCACAAAGACGGCTGGAAGCTTCTAACTAATCGTTTGAAAAAGGTCAAACACGTAGCAACCTTACCAGCTACACCTCCTTATATTGAGACCTATGGCATGTATGCCAACCCGGCTCGAGCTGAATTGATTAGGCGCATGAAGAACATCAACAATGATTTGAAGCTTCTCGATCTGAAAAAGCATTTTGCCCGCATGCGTATGGTGAAACAATTGCCGGAGCTCAAAAGTATCCAAGCCGCCATAAATCTGACAGTTTCTGGACTAAAGCAACTGAAACGCAATCTACCGAGATATGCTCATGAATACCAGCTGGAAGCCGATCTAACTCGCCATTTTCTGAAACACGGTGCCGACAATGCCTGGAGGCCAGTTATAGCTAGTGGTGCCAATGCCTGCCAAATACACTCCCCAGCCGGTCGCTCCAAGCTAAAACCAACTGATTTAATCTTGGTTGATGTCGGCGCTGACGTGAATCACTATGCTGCTGACATTAGTCGAACCTGGGCAATCGGTCGTACTGTCAGAAAACGTCAAAGTACGGTCTTCCAAGCCGTTTTAGAGGTCCAAGATTATGCTATGTCTTTACTCGAGCCAGGGGTAACAATCAGAGATAATGAAAAACTGGTGGAACATTTTATGGGTGAAAAGTTACGTGCCCTGGGACTGATAAAAACCATAGAACGCGATGAAATTAGACGTTTTTTCCCACACGCTACATCACACTATTTGGGGATAGATCCGCATGACATTGGCGATTATTCAGCCGCCTTAGAGCCGGGCATGGTTTTGACTGTTGAACCAGGCATATATATACCAAAGGAGGGCATTGGCATTAGGATTGAGGACGATATATTGATAACCAAGACGGGTCACAAGAATTTGAGCGCCCGTTTACCGCGGACTTTAATTTAATTTGATGTGCTGAGTGGCTCAGGTACAATAATGCTTATGAAAAGCGGTCCGATTGGGCGATTTATTATTAGATGGTTTGTTTGTAGCCTTGGCCTCTGGGTAGCCGCTGGCATTCTCGGCCAGCGCATCAGCTATGACAGTAGTTTTTGGGTCATTATCGTGGCCGGTGCACTCTTGTCATTGGTTAACACAGTTATCAAGCCAGTTATAGTTATTTTGTCTTTGCCAGCCATTTTATTTAGCCTTGGTTTATTCATGATTGTCATCAATGGGTTGATGTTAATTCTAGTTAGTTGGGCGTACAAGCCGCTGCACGTCAAGGGCTTTGGCGCCGCTATGCTTGCTGGTATGGTCATTGGCTTGGTAAACTATCTGGTGACGACCATACTGGAGGAAAAGAAGTGAATATCTATAACTACATAACAATTGGTTCAGTCGTTTTGCTGACTATCTTGATTTTGATTCAGACTAGAGGTGCCAGCCTGGGTGCGGGTTTGGGTGGCGGCGGTGAAGTTAATACAGTTCGGCGTGGCTCAGATAAAACTTTGCACCAGATAACTATTATTTTAGCGATTATTTTTGCGGCTTCAGTTCTGATTGGCATAATAAGCTAAAGTCTGACAACTGATGATAAATAGAACAACTAAGTTGCGTTGGCGTCGACGTTATCGTCATGGCGTTGGTCGGGTTGAAGACATTGGTACCCAGGCCGAAAATCGCCTGGAAAAACACTTTATCAAACGACTTGGTAGGCTGTTTGATGCCAGACGTTTTGTAATCACTTGGGTGTTATTGCTGGTCTTGGTTGGTGGTTTGGTTGTGATCCAGGCCAGAAATTTGGGTAAATATTACTTAGATAATCGGCCAGCACCAGGCGGCATATACACCGAAGGCATGGTTGGTAGCTTTAGCAACGCCAACCCGCTTTTTGCCACTGGACTAGCCGATTCAACCGTTTCCAAACTGGTTTTTAGTGGTTTACTGACATACGACAACAATAATCATTTAGTCGGCGCGCTGGCGCAAAATTGGACTATTAGCCCTGATGAAAAAACCTACACCGTCACACTAAAACCCAACCTGAAGTGGCAAGATGGTAGCCCACTAACTTCTGCTGACGTCGTCTTTACGTTCCAGACCGCACAAAACCCCGACGCCAAATCACCTCTGCTGCATAGCTGGCAGGGCATCACCATCAAGGCAGTTAACGACAGAACAGTCACCTTTACGCTGCCAAGTGCGCTGACGCCTTTTATTTATAGCTTAACGACCGGTCTTATCCCTAAACACTTGCTTGGCAGTACTGAAGCCACCCAGCTAAGGTCAGCTAACTTTAACACCAGCCACCCGATTGGTGCTGGGCCGTTTAGTTGGCAGACTGTAGAAGTTTTAGGTACTAAGACGCAAGATTTTGAACAGCATATTGGGCTTGTGGCTAATGACAAATATTACGATGGCCGCCCCAAGCTAGACCAGTTTATTGTTAAGGTTTACGGTGATCAAGATCGTTTGATCAGCAAATTCAAACAACAAGAGGTAACGGCCATGGTTGGTGTTGATTCCTTGCCAGAAAGTTTGGCACAGGCCAAAAATGTCCACATTTACGATAAGCCCCTAAATGCCATAACGTTTGCGTTCTTTAAAACCGACAGCCCGATGCTTAACAGTGCCCAGGTGCGTCAAGCTTTGATAATGGCAACTAATGTTAGTGCGGTAGTTAACAAACTTGGTTTGCCGGTGATGGTGGATAACGAACCGTTCTTGAAAGATCAGTTTGTCTATAACCGCACCCTGCCACAAGTGGCTACCAACGTGGCTGAAGCTAATAAATTACTAGATGCGGCTGGCTGGGCCAGACCAGCTCCAAACCAAACGCGTCAAAAGGGCAAAGACAAGCTAATCATAAAATTATATGGACCTAACAGTGAAGATTTTAGCCTACTAGCTACCGCCCTTCAGAAAGCTTGGCAGGAAGTTGGTGTCGGCAGTGAAGCCACTTTGCAGAACGGCAACGACCTGCAAACTTCCATATCCAACCGTTTGTATGATGCACTGCTGAGCACTGTTACTATTGGCCCAGATCCTGATGTCTTTGCTTATTGGCACAGTTCCCAGGCTGATCCACGCTCGGCCAGCCGTCTGAATTTCTCGGACTATAGTTCAAAAACGGCCGACAGCGCCCTCGAGGCCGGACGTAGTCGTCAAGACCCAGCCCTAAGGGCGGCCAAATACGTGCCATTCTTGCAGGCCTGGCGCAGCGACGCCCCCGCCATGGCTTTGTATCAACCTAACTTCCTGTATTTGACCAATGAAAACCTCTACAACTTTGACAATAAGAGCCTGAACGACAGCTCTGATCGTTTCAATAACGTAGCCAACTGGATGATCCGCCAAGGCCACAGCCTCAAGCCATAGTTTGACTTGGTGCGCGAGAGAGGATTTGAACCTCCACACCTTGCGGCACTTGCCCCTCAGACAAGCGTGTCTACCATTCCACCACTCGCGCCCAATAACTGCAAAATTGTAGCATTGCTAACCTGTTTTATGAAGTCTGCAGCTACTACTTAGCTTATGTTATCATGATAGGCAGCATGCTAGAGCTTATTGACAGAGGTAGTGTTTAATTTATGAGTAAAGTTGCCCAGTATTTGCAAGAACATTTGAGTGGGGAAGTCATGACTAGCTCTGATGCCCGCCAATACTTTGCCACTGACGCCAGTATCTTCAGTATTCCACCAGCTATTATTGTCTATCCAAGGAACGAAAACGACGTCCGTAAAACTGCCCGGTTTTGTTGGCAGTTGGCTGAACGTGGTCGCATCATCCCGCTGACCGCCCGCGGCTCAGGCACTGATCAGAGCGGCGCGGCCCTGGGTAGCGGCATCATGGTGGTTTTCCCAGCCCACATGCACCGGGTAATTGAGTTTGACGGTAAAACTGGGTTGGCTAGCGTTGAACCAGGTATTAATTTTGGCAAACTTCAACAAACGCTGCTAACGCATAATCGGTTTTTGCCACCGTATCCCGCTTCATTGGAGTATTCCACCATTGGCGGTGCAGTCGCCAATAACGCCGGTGGCGAGCGTAGCATCAAGTACGGCACTATGCGTTCTTATACCAAGAGTCTAAGGGCAGTATTGGCCAACGGTGAGGTCATAGAAACCAAACGCATCGGTAAGCGTGAACTGCAAAAGAAACTGGGCCTATCCAGTATGGAAGGCGAAGTTTATCGCCAATTGGACAAGCTGATTGAAGAAAACACAGAGCTCATCAAACAGTCGATTTTGCCGGTTACCAAAAACGCGGCTGGCTATGCTCTAGCCGAAGTTAAGCGCAAGGACGGCTCGTTTGATCTGACGCCGTTAATAGTTGGCTCACAAGGCACTTTAGCTTTAGTGACCGAGACAACCCTAGAAACAGCCGCTCACAATCCAGCTAGTACCTTAGTGGTTGGCTTTGTAGATGACGTCCAAGTTGCCCAAGAGATTATCAATGAGCTCTGTAAATTTTCTGAAATGCCAGCCACCATCGAGATGATAGACGACAATTTGCTCAACTTTGTTCAGCAGCACAACCCAACCTTACTGAAAGGCACTATTGAACCGCCGTTTCAAAAGGTCACGTTGTTTATCGAGTTCGATAACAACAGCGATCGTATTAAAAAGCGTCTAGTTAAACGTGCAACCAAACTACTCAAAAAATACCAGATCAATTACTTGGTTGAAGATTCTCAGGAAAAGAAAGACGAGCTTTGGAAAATCCGCGAAGCCGCCGGCAGTTACTTGACGCATGATTTAGGTTCGGCCAGGGCGATACCGCTAATAGAGGACGGCATTGTACCAGTTGATAAGTTGCAAGAATTTCTCCAAGCCATTTACCAGATGTTTAAGGCCTACAATCTGCCAACCGCTGTGTGGGGACACGCCGGTAACGCTAATTTGCACATCCAGCCTATGCTTGATCTTGGGGAGGTTGGTGACCGCCAGAAGATCTTTAAGCTTCTGGAAGATTATTATTCATTGATAATGAGCCTAGGTGGCTCAACCACTGCTCAGCATGGTGATGGCCGTTTGCGCGGACCGTTTCTAGAGAAGCTTTATGGAGCCGAAGTTTACGGACTATTCAAACAGGTCAAACAAATCTTTGACCCGTATGGCATCATGAATCCGGGTGTCAAAATTGGCGTTAATCTAGAAGATTTGCGACCAATTTTACGCCAAGAATACAGTCTTGAGCACCTCTACGACCATATGCCCCGCAGCTAATTTGATTCTTCAGACTTACTATTAATCAGTTCTTCAAGAGAGCCAGCCAGTAGCCTTGCGGCGCCTTCAGAATCGCACCAAGCTGTAACTCCACCACTGCCGCCACACCAAGACCAAATTGTCCATCTTGGACTACCTCCCGCCTGATTGGCCCAAATTGATGCTGGATCATCCGGTGGATGTACAGTAACGCGATCATGTTGACGGTGCCACTTCAACCAATCAGCTTCTTTAGGTGGTAAATAGCGCTTGGCACCTTCAATTTCTGGCAAAGGCTCGTCATTCTCAGGGTCTTGTCTGACCTCGTCAACCAGTTCAGGTATTACCGGGATAAAAGCACAGTGACCACCATTTGGCCACTTACCTTGTAGCAACCAAAGAGGTGAGCCATCTAAATTTTTGCCACAAATAACTCCCCAAGTAATTTCTTTGAGTGAACTTTCTGAAATAGAAACATGAGCCAACTTCTTAGCATCATCTCTTTTTTCTAACAACTTATATAATTCACTAGCTTTTATTGTGCGGCCGATTACAGACCAGCCCTTAAACTCGTTGGCCGTTTCTTGCCAAACCTCAACATGCATACCATGTGGCTCACCGTTAGGCAAGGACACAGGTATATCACTGATTTCCGCCCGGTAGCGGACATCACCAACCTCATATTGCTCGCGGTCAAGCTGAAAAGGGGTTTTAGTCTCTGCGATCGGTTGTGATAATCCTTCCAAAGAATAACTCCTGAAAGTTTTAATAAATAGGAATTCTGGTGGGTGATGAGGGCAGAAGAGTCCAGGTGGACTCTTTCTGTAGACACGAGCGAAACGTCGCTAGTGTAACCATCACAGATTTGGTGGGTGATGAGGGACTCGAACCCCCGACCCTCTCGGTGTAAACGAGATGCTCTAGCCAACTGAGCTAATCACCCAAATGTGGTGCGCGAGAGAGGACTTGAACCTCCATGGGGTTGCCCCCACTAGCTCCTGAAGCTAGCGCGTCTACCATTTCGCCACTCGCGCGAGGTAAAACCTCTCAAGAACAGAGGTTATCTTACCATCAAGGCTTATTAAATAAAAGAGTTAGACAGTTATAAATTAATGATACAATTACCTTATAAACCTGGAGGTAGGTGTTATGAGTTTTCTAATTTGGGGAATCGTAGCGGTTGTCTTAGTCATTGTAGCCAACGGCGTCCGAATTATTAATCAATATGAACGTGGCGTGGTGCTTAGGCTGGGCAAGGTCCGACCTGATGTTAAACAACCTGGTTTTAGAATTATTATTCCGATTGTAGACCAAATGCGTAAGGTCGCCCTGAGAACGGTAACGTTGCCAATTGAAACCCAGAAAATCATCACCAAAGATAATGTTTCTATAGATGTGGCCGCAGTGGCCTATTACCAGGTTAAGGATCCGATCAAAGCAATTGTAGAGATCGAAAATGTTGTTTCAGCCACTTACCAGATAGCCCAGACTACGGTGCGCAATGTTGTAGGCCAAAGTGCTTTAGATGAAGTCCTAAGTGATACAGCCAAAATCAACGATTCCATCAAAGCTATATTGGATCAAGCCACTGAGAAATGGGGCATCTACGTTAGCACAGTTGAACTCAAAGACATTGCCTTGCCTGACAGCATGCAGCGCGCTATGGCCAAACAGGCCGAGGCTGAGCGTGAAAAGCGTGCCAAGGTCATCGCCGCTGAGGGTGAACAACTAAGTGCCGCCAAACTCGGTGAAGCGGCCGATATAATTTCTGACCACCCAATTGCTCTGCAGCTACGTAACCTGCAGGTTCTAACAGAAATTGCCACAGAGAAGAACAGCACCATAATCTTCCCAGCTCAGTTTATGGATACCATCCAAAGCGTGAAAGACTTCATGAGCAAGGAGAGCAAGTAATGGCTGAATACAAAGAGCTTAGGGTTTGGATTGATCCTGATCTTTGCACTGGTGACGGCATTTGTACCGAAATCTGTCCAGACGTTTTTGTGATGGACGACGGTGGTATAGCTTTTGTACGTGAACTAACAACTCATTTTAGTGATGCAGATGTATCAATGGAAGAACAAAAAGATGGCACAAGCCATCGTAGTTACCACGCTCTCGCCCGAATTCCACAAAGTCTGATTGAAGCAGCTATTGAATCAGCCGAAGAATGTCCAGGTGAATGTATCTTTCTGGAGGCGTCATGAAAGGAAACAAACTATAGAAGGTTTTGAAGCTTCGCCTGACAACTGGCGAGCCCAAGCCGCTTGCCGGGATATGGATCCAGAAATTTTCTTTCCAGTTACGGAAGTGGAAACCGAAATCGCCAAAGCAATTTGCTTCGGGAGTTGCGCCGTACGGAGCCAGTGTTTGGAGTATGCCTTACAAAACGGTGAAAGAGACGGTGTTTGGGGTGGCTACAATGAAAAAGAACGTCGCCGAATTGTTCGCCGCAGAAGGCGCACAGCCTGATATTGAAAAATCACCCCTGATAAGTTATGCTGTAACAGTCCAAATTGCGGCTCTTTAGCTCAGTTGGTAGAGCAGAGGCTTGAAGAGCCTTGTGTCCCC
>CAZJQT010000010.1:0-17129 GCA_964548655.1 uncultured Candidatus Saccharibacteria bacterium | reverse complement strand
AGCTCAATAACTTCCTTGTTTGCCATAAAATATAACGACAAGTAATTCTATCAAAGACTAGGACCAAAGTCAAAGTGTTTATTTAAACTTGTCTGCTCCGAACATTGGCACGCTACCAACTGCTAATGCAGTCAACTTCAAGCCTGTTCTTACTATGTCCTCAGGGCTAACCTCGACCGATATCTCGCCGTCCTTGTATAATACAGGCTCAAAATCAGCTAATTGGTCAAGGCTAAAAAAGTAGCTGCCAAGCCGAACTGTGTTGTGGTCTTGTATTTTTCCTAAAGGTGAAAATAAATCTTCTGTATATCCAGATCCAGTACTGACACCGTCGCTTACTACTCTAAAAACGTTGTCTTCACCGTTCACCATATGTCCTTTTAGGACTCTATCAGCGAAAATTTGTTTTTCAGAAGAGTACATACTTTGGTAGGCCCTAACTATTCCAGTACCAACAATTACTGTCGCCACACCTTTAGGAATTTTGGTCAAATCAGCTGCTCCTGCTCTTTGAATATCGGCTCTGAGTTCGTGCAGAGCAGCCTTTTCTGTCTCTTTTCGGTGATTGAGTTCGACTAACCTCTCGAGGGCAGGATCTATGGCAGTTTTACCCAACGCTCGTCTATAAAGTTCTAGCTGTTTTTCAGGTGTCAACTCAGTTAAAAGACTAAGGACGGCTCTAGTGTTAATCTCCTCTTCGCGGACTTTTATTTCAGCCACAATAGCTGCCTCGATGTCGGGTTGATCCATGTCATGCAACCTGAAACGAACACGTGTCTGTAATTCTTTAGCTAAACCAAGTATTTCAGGGTCTGGTGTTTCCTCTCTGGCATTTTTTAATTCAAGCTCAAGATGGCGAATTCGAGATCTCTTCAACATATCAGTACCATACTATTGATTAGTACGACGGTCAACTAAGTTGATTTATTTTCTTTTTGTAAAAGGTAGGAAGCGTAGACGGCGGGCGCCAAGGGCGGCTTGGGCTGGATCGGCGGAGTCGTAGAAGTAGTCTTTTTGCTCATATTGGTCATAAGTAACCATCAGAGCACGCGATTCTATAGCGCGCAGTGTCTCTAGCGCTACAGCTACCAAGATCAAAATGCTGGTGCCACCCAGGGCAATGTTGGTTTTTAGGAATATCTGGCCAATTATAGGTAATAAGGCTAGCATGCCTAGGCTCAGAGCTCCAAACAAGGTTAAACGGTTAACGACCTTGCTTAGATACTTCTCCGTCTGCGTACCGCTGCGGATATCGGCTATAAAACCGCCCTGTTTCTGCAGGTTTTCGGCTATTTCTTTGGCATTGAAGGTAATGCTGGTGTAGAAAAAGGTAAATACAAACACCAATAGGAAATAGACCACTGGGTAAATGTACGGGATCCAGCCACCAGCCGCAAAGGTTGTGCTACTAGGCGGTTGGAACCAATGGACTAGATTTGTGCCTATGTGCTGCCAATGTGCAGTATGTGCCGCTGACAACAGCTGTCCAACAAAACTTGGCACACTTAAGAATGCCACCGCAAAGATGATTGGTATAACACCAGCTGTAATAAGTTTGACCGGCAAGGTCGTGGTTACGCCTCCGTATGCCCGGTTGCCCTGCACACGTTTGGCGTAGTTAACCGTCAGGTTCCTAGAGGCTTCATTGAGCTTGACCACCAGGACAGTCACTACCACCACGATTGCCAGAATCAGCAATCCATAGAACAAACTGTGGCCATTGAAAGGCAAAGTCAGGCCCAGTAAGTGTAAGTGGCTAGAATTATCAACTACCGAGTTCAAAATAGATGCAATTGTACTAGGCAAACGGCTGACAATACCAACCGTAATAAGCAGCGAAATACCATTACCCACACTCTGTTCAGTGATCAGTTCACCCAACCACATCAGAATCATGGCGCCACCGGTCAGACAAGCCACCATCAGCACCCACTGGAGCATGGTTGTGTTGGCGGTAATATCACCGATGCCGCCAATTTGTTGGGCGGTTTGGCGTACTAAATATATAGCACCAACAGATTGGATCAAAGCCAGCGGGAATGTCAGCATACGGGTGTACTGGTTGATCTTCTTACGCCCAAATTCACCTTCTTTTTCCAGCGCTTCCAGCTGCGGAATAGCCTTGGTCAGTAACTGCATGATAATAGAGGCATTAATGTATGGGCCAAGTCCAACCAACATAATAGAGAAATTGGCCAAAGCCCCACCAGATAGAACATCAATAAAGCTCAGCAACTGCGAATTATGGGCAGTCGTAAAGATGTTTTTGAGGACTTGCTGGAGAGTCTGAGGGTTAGATAAGGGGATTGGTATGTGCGCCAGAATGCGGAAAACTAATAACATACCCAAAACGGCCAGCAAACGCCGACGCATTTCGTTGTTTTTGAGTGATTGCCAGATGACTTTCCAGCTCATTCGCTTTTGTTAACCCCTCTTTGACTGCTAAATTTAATTCAAGTATACAGGACTTACAGGTCTTTTTTGGCTACTTTTGCCCGCTGGACTTGCCCAGTTAAGCTGAACTTGCCGCCCTTTTTGCCCAGCTGCTCAATAGCCGTTTTGCTAGCACCTTGCAGTTTAACGTCATGCTTGGCACTAACGGCTTCTTTGCCAGCAATTAGCTTGACCTTAACGTGCGGGCTACTAACCAAACCAGCTTTATGCAAAGTGTGGTTATCAATTGTGGCACCAACGTCTTTTAGTTGGTCGGTATAAACATTCTCTACATTGGCTCTTTTGCTAGTGAAACCGCGCAGTTTAGGCAAACGCTGCATCAGTGGGTTTTGGCCACCTTCAAAACCCGGCTTCCTAGAGCTACCGGCGCGAGACTTTTGACCCTTGGTACCACGGCCAGCCGTTTTACCTTGGCCAGCAGCAATACCGCGGCCGACGCGCTTAGTGCTTTGCTTTTTAACTACATTTAAATCGTTGAATTTCATTTCTTGGCCGCCTTTTTAGGTGCAACCGGCTTCTTGGCGGCAACTTTGGCCTTAGTAGCAGGTTCAGCTTTCTTTTCAGCTGATTTAACGGCACTCCTAGGTCGCCGAGTTAGCCATTTATCAGGGTGCTGGATGGACTGCAAGGCACTTAGAGTTGCGTAGGATGTATTAATCTTGCTACTGGATCCTAGCGACTTAGACAGAGCGTTCTTAACACCGGCGACTTCCAAAATGGTTCGCACGACACCGCCGGCAATAAGACCAGTACCAGCGCTAGCAGGTTTGATCATAATCTTGGCCCCACCAATTTTGGTAGTGATTTCATGGGCAATAGTGTCGTTAACAATTTCCATTTTTATCAAGTTCTTCTTGGCTACTTCAACAGCTTTGGTAACAGCAGTCGTCACATCGGCACCTTTGGAAATACCCATGCCAACCTTGCCGTTGTGGTCACCGATAATAACTAGAGCGCGGAAACGGAAACGTCGGCCGCCTTTAACTACGCGGGCCACACGGTCGATGTTGACTACACGTTCGTCATACTGTTTGACCTCAATCTCGCCTCGATCGTTATTGCGACGTCTTTGGCCACCACCGCGTGATCCGGCCGCACGTAATGTGCCGCTAGTCTCGGTATGAAAGCTCTGTGGTGGGGCGGTTTGTTCGGCCATTATAACTCCAATCCATTCTCTCTGGCTGCGTCAGCTAGAGCCTTAATCCTACCATGGTATAGTTTGCCATTCCTATCAAAAACAACGGTCTTGATATTCTTGGCTTTGCTCTTTTTGGCAATCTCAGTACCGACCCAAACGGCTTTGTCGGTCATAGTGCCCTTAGGTTGTTTGCTGCCAGCAGTCGTAACTTGCAATAGTGTGTTTTGCTTCTCGTCATCAATCAGCTGGACGCTGATGTTCTGGTTGCTGATGAATACTGTCATCCTGGGCCGCTTGGCCGTGCCACTGATATTGTGGCGGATACGCGTTTTGCGACGCATTAAATTGTTTCTTGTGTGTGCTAATCTGTTCATATTAAGCCTTTTCCTTACCAGATTTACCACTCTTGCGGATAATTCTTTCACCGACGTACTTAATGCCTTTGCCCTTATAAGGCTCAGGTTTCTTAAGGCTGCGGATTTCGGCGGCTACTTGGCCAACCATTTGCTTGTTAATGCCAGTGATAGTAATAATGTTCTGTTCGACAGCGGCGGTGATACCTTCTGGCAGCTGGTATTTAACGGGGTGGGAGAAGCCAAGGCTAAAGTTCAGCTCACTACCAGCCAAGCTAACCCTAAAACCAACGCCGTTGATCTCTAGCTGCTTAGAAAAGCCTTCGCTAACGCCAACTACCATGTTGTTAACCAATGAGCGCATCAGGCCGTGTTTAGAACGGACTTTTGGCTCGTCGTTGGTGCGGGTAACAGTGATTTCCTCGTTTGCTTGTTTGACGTCAATATCAGGCATGGTGAACTGGGTCAATGTGCCTTTGTTGCCAGCCACAGTGACTTGATCATCATCAATAGCCACAGTGACGCCAGATGGGATTTTGATAGGTTGTTTACCAACGCGGCTCATACTAATAGACCTCGCAGATTAATTCACCACCAATGTGCTGACGGCGGGCTTCTTTACCGGTCATTAGACCCTTGCTAGTAGACAGGATGATGATGCCACGGCCCTGTTTGACAGAGGGGATTTTGCTGGCAGCGGCGTAAACGCGGCGTCCCGGTGTGCTCAGACGCTTAATCTCGCTAATTGGTGAATTGGTGTTTTCAGAATTAAGAACCAACGTCAGGCTTTTGCCAACAGACAAGTCAGCAACGTGATAGTCCAAAATGTATTTATTGTCTTTCAGTAGGTCGGCTACGGCTTGTTTGACCTTAGAATGTGGCAAAATCACCTCGGCTTTATTAACCCGGCAAGCATTGCGGATTCTAGACAACATGTCGGCGATTGGGTCAGTTGAAGTCAATGACATATTCTCTCCTTACCAGCTAGCCTTAGTTACACCGGGAATTTCGCCCTTAGAGGCGTGTTCACGGAATGATAAACGACTCATGCCAAACTGGCGCATATAAGCCCTAGGTCTGCCGGTTTCTTCACAGCGGTTTTTGCGGCGGGTTGGTGAAGAGTTGCGCGGTAACAGATGCAAACCGTCGCGGTCACCAACAGATTTAAGCTCTGCCCGTTTGGCCGCATATCTTTCAATCATGACTTTGCGTTTAGCGTCGCGAGCGATGTTTGATTTTCTAGCCATCTTATTTCTCCTCCTTAGGTTGGTTGTCAGTCTTTTCAAATGGTAGGCCAAACTTTTCTAGTAAAAGTCTGGAATGGCTTGGGTCGCTGGCTTTGATAACCAAAACTACTTGCAAGCCATGAACGGTGGTAGTTTCTTCAAATGTCAGTTCTGGGAAGACCGATTGATCATTCATGCCAATACTGTAATTGCCTGATTTATCAAAAGCCTTAACGCTAACACCGTGGAAGTCACGCAGTCGTGGCATGACAATGTTGACTAGACGGTCTAAAAACTCGTACATACGATCGCCACGCAGGGTAACTTTGATGCCAATTTTGTTGCCCTCGCGCAGCTTGAAGCTAGCAATTGACTTCTTGGCAAAGGTTTCTAGTGGTTCTTGCCCAGTGATTCTGCGAAGAGTGTTAGTAGCTGTCTCTATCATTTTTTTGTCGTCTTTAGCTCGGCCTAGACCGACGTTGACCACAATCTTTTCAAGCCGTGGTGCCTCATGGACATTATCTAGCTTTAGCTCGTCTTTGAGTTGTTTGACTAGCTCAGTTTCATACATGACTTTCAGGCGTGCTGAAACTACCTGAGTTTTGCCAGGTTTTGTCGTCTTTTCCACTGGTTTTTCCTTGGTAGCCATCATTTAACTTCCTTATTATTGCGCTTAAAGACGCGGGTCTTATTGCCTTCTTTGTCGACTTTGTAGCCAATCCGGCTAGACTTCTTGCTGGTTGGTTCAACTATAGCGACTTTGCTAACCCAAATTGGTTTGGTTAGCTCAACAATGTCGCCGGTAGGATGGTTGCGGTCTTTCTTGACGTGTTTTTTGACAATGTTAATACCTTCAACCGTGACTTTGTTTAGATCTGGGTGGGTAGCCAAGACTTTGCCGGTCTTACCCTTGTATTTACCACTCAAAACTACCACATTATCACCCTTAACTAGCCGGATTTTATAGATTACGCTCATAGGACCTCCGGTGCAAGGCTGATTATTTTGGCAAAGCCCTGTTCGCGCAGTTCACGCGGAACCGGGCCAAAAATGCGTGTAGCCTTAGGCAATTTATCTTCGCCAATAATTACCGCTGCGTTGTCATCAAATTTGATAGTCGAACCGTCCTTGCGGTTGATCTTATCGCGCGTGCGCACAACCACAGCCCGAACAACCGACTTTTTCTTGACCTGGCCGTTTGGCGTAGCGACTTTGACGCTGGCAACAATAGTGTCGCCAACCCGGGCGTAACGCCGGCGGGTACCGCCAAGTACGCGGATGCACAGGATTTCCTTGGCGCCCGAGTTATCGCAGACATTTAACCGGCTTTCTTGCTGGATCATTCGGCCTTCTCCTCAGTTTTGACAGCTTTAGCTGGTTTGTCAGCTGGCTTTTCCTTCTCTGGTAGGTCAAGTTCTGGCTCTTGGTGCTGGATAGCAGCCCGCTCGGCGACTTTGTGCAGAGTAAAACGTTTTCTGGCGCTAAGTGGTTTAGTTTCGGCAATGATCACACGGTCGCCCATTTTGGCCTCGTTTGATTCATCATGAGCCATGACTTTTTTGCTGACAGAATATTGCTTTTTATAGATAGGATGAGTCAGGCGGCTAGAAATCTTAACCACAATAGTCTTATCGACTTTATCAGATGTCACAATACCAGTAAGTGTTTTAGCCATTAGACGGTCTCCTTAGCAAACCATGAGACAAACCTACGGTTTTTCTCATCGCGCCGGGCTTGGAATGAATCCAAGTCTCGGGCTACTCTTTTCCCTAGGCTGCAATAAATCATACGGTCTCCTTAGTAAGTTGTTCGGATAATACGGTTAAAATGCGGGCTAGATCCTTGCGTTTGTTGCGCAACTGGCGGATATTAGTGGTTTCGCCCAGGTGTATACGACGCCTAAGCTCCACAATTTCCTCGCGCAGTTTAGTGCTTTCAGCGGCTAGTGTATCAGTCTTGAGTTTACGGATTTCGGCGATTTTCATACTACGCTTCCTCCTTTATCAGAAACTTGGTCTTGATAGGCAGTTTGTGAGCGGCCAAACGCATGGCTTCACGGGCGACTTCCTCTGTAATCCCCTGCATCTCAAACAGGATAGTGCCAGGACGGACCTTGGCAACGTAAAACTCTGGGTTACCTTTGCCTGAGCCCATCTTAACGTCTTGAGGCTTGCGGCTAACAGGGGTGTGAGGGAAAATTCTGATCCAGATTTTACCACCGCGCTTGATATAGCGGGTCATAGCCTGACGGGCTGACTCAATCTGCCGCGCCGAGATGCGCTCATGTTCCTGAGCGCTCAAAGCGTATTGGCCAAAAGCAATTTCATTGCCAGCCGTGGCCACGCCACGGATTTTGCCCTTGAACACCTTGCGGTGCTTTTGACGCTTTGGCATTAACATCTTAGCTAACCTCTCCCTTGTAGATCCAAACTTTAACGCCAATCAGCCCAGAACCTGGGTACATAGCAGCAGTTTTATGGAAATCAATATCCGCTCTGATGGTGTGCAATGGTACGCTGCCCTCAACGGTTTTTTCCCGTCTGGACATGTCTGATCCACCTAGTCGTCCGGCTACTTCAATACGGATGCCTTTGGCACCGGCCCGCATAGTTGCGGCAGCGGCTTGTTTGACGGCACGCCTAAAGGCAATACGTCGTTCCAACTGGTGGGCGATGTTCTCAGCCACTAATTTGGCGTAAAGCTCGGGCTTCTTGATCTCTTCGATGTTAATTCTAACTGGTATGTTATAAATTTTCTCAATATCAGCTTTTAGCAGTTGGGCACCAGCACCACCGCGGCCAATCACCACACCGGCTTTCGCAGTGTTTATAGTAATTGTCACCAAGTTTGGTGAACGCTCGATATCAACTGTCTGGATACCACCGCGGCTACCAACTTGTTTGTCAATATAACGGCGTACAGCCAAGTCATTACCAAGGAATTTGGCATATTCTCGCTTGTTAGCGAACCATTTACTGCGCCAGTTCTTGTTGACTTGCAGTCGCATGCTGATTGGATTAACTTTTTGACCCATTATTTGGTCTCCTTTTTGGCGGCTGGCTTTCCAGCAGCAGAACCAGTCGCTGCTGGACGCTGCTTAGCAACCCGCTTTTCACCGTCAACTACAACATAAATATGGCTAGTGCGGCGCCTAAATGGCAGAGCACGGCCATGTGCAGCTGGGCGTTGACGACCATAGGTAGCCCCAGGACTAACAGAAATAGACACAATTCTCAGGGTGTCGGGTTTTAGCTGGTGGTTATGATCAGCATTGGCTTTAGCGCTCTCTATAACTTTCTTAACAGCCAGCGCTGAGCGACGTGGTGTGTGTTCTAGGATAGTGATGGCATCAGCCACGGTGCGGCCACGCACTAGCGCCGCTACCACACCAACTTTACGTGGGCTCATCCAAACACCTTTAGCTACGGCTTGAACGCTCATGAGGCTACCTCAGTTGGGCCTTTAGCCAACTTGCCACCATGTCTGCGGAACTTGCGGGTTGGGCTGAATTCACCTAGTTTGTGGCCAACCATGTTCTCGGTAATAAATACCGGTACGTGGACTTTACCGTTGTGGACGGCTATTGTGCGACCCACAAATTCCGGTGCAATTGTACTAGCACGAGCCCAGGTTTTGATAATGGTACGATCCTCAGAACCCAAAGCTGCTACTTTCTTAGCTAGCTTTGGATCTATAAATGGTCCTTTTTTGAGCGATCTACTCATACTGTAACTCCTGTTTCGTAAAGCTCTAAAAGATCATGGCCGAACTGTAATCCTACAGCTATACTATGCAAATTTTCCTTTGTTGGTTGCTGCGCACCACGATAAAACGCGTAATTACTGAGTATGTTTGCCCCAATTTCTCGACAACTTTCAGGTGTTTCGTCATATTCTGCCGAGATTTCTAGTACAGTATTTGCACTTAATGCCTCGAAACTTTCACCGGCAAATATGTTACCTTTATGTGAAGGAAATGCTTCATGTACAGCTTCAGATACTTCGATAAGTGTATTACGTGGTAATGCCATAATTATTTCCTCTTGGCCGCATGACGGCTCCTGATTATGTACTTGTTGCTCTTCTTGCGACTGCGGGTCTTGTAGCCCAAAGTCTTCTGACCCCAAGGCGTTCGTGGATCTTTAGCAGTCCCGTGACGGCCACCATCACCACCACCATGTGGGTGGTCAGCTGCGTTCATAACAACTCCACGGACTGATGGACGAATGCCTTTATTACGGGTCCGGCCGGCTTTACCGACCTTGATGTTCTGGTGCTGTTCATTGCCAACTACACCAATGCTAGCTGTGCAATCAACGCTGACCATGCGGACTTCACCACTAGGTAGTTTGACCTGAGCATAAACTTCATCACGTGCAACCAAGTTAGCACTTGCGCCAGCCGTGCGCGCCAATTGAGCGCCTTTGCCAGGTTGTAATTCTACAGCATGTAAAACGCTACCAACCGGTATGGATTTAAGAGGTAAACGGTTACCGTTAGATATAGCTACTTCATCACCACTCGAGATCTTGCTGCCGACTTTCATGCCTTGAGCGGCCAAAATATAGTGATATTGGCCCTGCTCGTCCTTGATACGGGCAATTCTAGCTGAACGGTTAGGATCGTATTCAATAGCTTCTACTTCACCAACCGTGCCAGCCGGCAGGTTGAAATTAACATTGCGGTAGAACAGCCTGGTTCCACCACCCTTATGACGGGTAGTGATGCGGCCCATGTTGTTGCGGCCGGAGTGCTTCTTCTTGATAGTTATTAAAGCTTTGACAGACTTTTTACCTGTAATCTGACTCATGTCCTGAGATGTCATACCGCGCCGGCCTGGAGTAGTTGGGTTGTAGATTTTAATAGCCATTATTCGCTACTCCTAGTTGCCTTCTTGGACTTAGTCTCAACCGGTTTGGCGTCCTTTTTCTCATCTTCTTTGGGGAAAATTGCAATTGAATCACCTTCTTTAAGTGTGACGTAGGCTTTCTTGATAGCGTTAGTACTACCAGTCGTACGGCCACCACGTTTTCGGTTTGTTTTTTTAGTCTTGCCTTTGATATTAGTCACATTTACGTTGGTAACAGTAACTTTAAACTGGGCAGCAATAGCCCCAGCAATAGATTGCTTACTAGAATCCTTAGGCACTTCAAAGACATAGACGTGGCTTTCTTGGCTCATTTGGTAGGCCTTTTCACTGACGCGGGGGCGAAGAATCATGGTTGTACTCATTATTTTTTGCCTCCAAGCCAGTCGTGAACTATTTCTAGCGCCTTTTGGTTCATTAGGATAGAGTCGGCATTCATCAGGTCATAAACAGTTAGGTACTTGGCGCTGACCACTTTTAGATTCTGGATATTCTGAGTGGCTCGTTCTTTGGCCAGATCTTTTGCCTCAACTACGCAAAGGACGCTGCCGGTAGCTCCAACTTTTTTCAAAAAGGCTGCCATATCCTTGGTTTTTGCGTCCATAGCAGCAAAACTTTCGACAACACTTAGGCGACCTTCATCAGCTGCTAGGCTCAAGGCTTGGCGCAGCGCCTGGTGCTTCATTTTGGTTGGCACTTTGTGTGAATAGTTTTCATTACCAGTTGGTCCAAAGACAATACCACCGCCAGTCCAGATGGGGTTGCGGGTAGAGCCAAAACGGGCCCGTCCGGTACCTTTTTGTCGCCAAGGTTTGCGGCCACCACCGCGAACTAGGCCACGAGTCTTAGTGACAGCGTCACTAGAACGACCATTAGCTAGGTAGGCTACGTAAGCTTGCTTCAATAATTCATGGTTTTTAGGTTTGACGCTAAAAACGTCTTTGCTGAGCTTGGCCGCCACAGTAGCTTTATTACCAGTCTTGGTTAGAGTTACGACGCTCATTGCTCGCCTCCGTTGACCAGCACTACGCTGGATTTAGGACCAGGTACAGCGCCAGCCACACCTATGACGTTATTTTCCATATCGACTAGTGCGACTTTGAGGTTACGCACGGTAACTTGCTCATTACCCATTTGGCCGGCCATGCGCTTACCTTTGAAAATCTTCTGTGGGTACATAGAGCCAATTGAGCCAGGTCGGCGGTAAGAACGGCCACCATGAGTTTTGCGGCCACGCTTGAAGTTATGGCGCTTAATAGTACCGGCCCAACCCTTACCCTTACTGATAGAGGTAACATTCACACTGTCACCAACACTAAAAACGTCGGCGTTTAGTGTGGCGCCGACGCTTAGATCTTCTGGCAAGTCATTGATGCGAAATTCTTTAATAATCTTGGCCTGAGACTTAGATTTCTTTAGATGTCCAGCGGTTGGTTTATCTATTTTCTTGGTGGTCTCTGCCCCTAATTGCACAGCCTTATAGCCATCTATCTCGTCAGTCTTCAGTTGAGTCACTACATTTGGAGTGGTCGAAAGCAAGGTAACAGCAGTCAGAGCACCATTATCAGCAATGATGCTGGTCATACCGACTTTACGTGTAATTAGTGCTTTCACTCTTGTTTGCCTCCAAGGACAGACATAAAAACGCTTGGCTGCTCGTAGTATCTACTCTGTTAGGAGCCCGACTTGCGCGCACGCCAAGTATCACAAATATTAAAATACCGTAATAGATTAGCAGTAAACCAGTACCTCTGTCAACCCGTTGACTATTCCACATCATCATATCGCGTCAGTCTACTCAACAGCGGAGCTGCTGACTCCACTGACGCTCTTTACGCACTGCTGTGTCAGAATCTGCGTTGCTCATTCAACGTACATTTAGTACGTCTTACTGTGCTACTCAATTCTTCCTTGCACTGCACTAAAGTATGATGATGTGTTTTAGAGATTCAGAAAAACGCCAAAAGGTAGCCAAAAACCAACTAATATTGCCACCAGTAACACGGCATACTCAATCTTGCGGTCAATCTGGAAATGTTCGTGACTGGCAAACAATAGTCCAACCAGACCACCAAGCGGCAGAGGTATTTGCAAATTTTCGCCCTTGGTAATTTTCAGCCACATTGAACCAATTACCAAGTACAAAACCAGTTTCAAGAAATAAACGCTATCTAGCTCTTTGTTCTGCTTTTTAGCCATTAGCGCTATTGTACATTACCTACACCCCGTGTTGCTCATAAACATTCATCACTTTGATCACCTAATGACTTGAATATAGTTTAGGGCAATTTCTTGTGGTAGTCTTTTGTCTTCGAAAATAGTACCGGTCATCGGGGTTGCCTTACCTAATAAACGGCCAATGTTTATATCATATGACGGAGCTTCACCATTGTTGGCTGTTTGTAATGATGAAATAAGGTTTTCGCCTTCGATCTCAGCGAAATAACTGGCTGCCGTGAGCTCTCCCAATATCTGATAAGACGACTTGTAGTCTGGATTAACAATGTCCTCAACCGCCAAGCCAACCTGGACTTCGCCCGGATGTTTTTGAGAATGCGAAAACCGTATACCAAGCACAGGAAGAAAAAGAGCCCTGGTTGCGGTGCTACGGTCAACCTCGCTTTGCTTTAAGAAGTTACGCAAGACTCCCTCACGACCTTTGCCACCACCCTTGATTTGATTGCGTAGCCGAGTGTCTTGAGCTCCTGGTTTTATATAAATTAGCCCGGGTTTGGGCTGCGGTAGAACGATAATGGACGAGCTATCTATGACGTCCTCAACACGCTCTAAACTTCTGGCTATCATTAACCTCGCCAGTCCGTATGATGTACCTCCGGATCTTCTGTAGCTCCACGTTCGTTCATTAGAGTCAGACATAACACCAGGTTAAGAGGCAATCCATTGGATTGCAAGCATGAGCAGGATTAGTTTTGTTTAATTTAAGCCGCTGTTGCAGAGTTTGCGGATTGTTGGTCTAAAGACACATCTTCAGCTAGGGTAAATTGTAGCGTCAACTCGGCTAAGTAGTTTCTTAACTCTAAAGCTGGCGGATCCAGCTTTTCGTTAAGTGTTTGCAAGTTTTTGGTATCAATAATGAACCCAAGGACAGGTTCTCCGCCCGGCGCAGGCATAACAGCACTAACAAAAAGCTTAAACCCAGACCAGCGTTTTAAGCCTACTGCGCGTGCAACGCGACGAGCCTCAGGTTTGCCGCTGAGTCGAACATCATGAAGATGGTCCTCGTAAATCGATGGGTCAATTCTCACTTCAAGGTTAAATATACGGCTAAATTGTTAGCTGTCAAGAAAATCAGCCTTTTTGTTCAGAGATAGAGCTGTCTAAGCCGCGTATACAAACACATGTGACGCTACATTCACCGAGTTTTGCAAAGATATCATTCATGTTCAAACCTTCTACCAGTAAGCAATGTAGGATGAATTCACTGCCGGTCGTTGGATCCACACAAGCCACTTCAAATCGCCTAAACCCGTCTGTTCTTTCAACTGTAATAAGTTCAGGATCAATAAACTTTACGCCGCCTGACATAACTCAAGTATAGCCCCTTGCGCAACCGAAAGTCATTAGTCGGTGATAGCTCTACTGGCGCAAGCCAGAATCATCTGGCCAGGCCGTTCGGGATCCGTGAAATAAGTTGGCTCGCCAGAACAGCTGCTCATAACTATGTCCTTTTGGTTGTTACTCGCCTCAATGGCCAGCTCATAGGCCACGATAGCCTCTTCGGCTTGTTTTTGTGATGTAGCAATTTGAACAGCCGCCTCAGAAAGAGCTCTTCTGGATCCTATAGTCTCAGGATTCGGTGCCAGTTGATTTAAAATAGCCTCTGTAGTCTTGTTTTGTGCAGTGAGATTTTCGTTATTGAAGCAAATCTGATCCATCTGTTCTATGCCTACAAGAAAACCCTTCTGTGTTTCAGCTATGTCTTTTATGTACGGACAATTATTTAAACAATCCACAAATTATTTCCTTATTACGTTAAGTAAGTTATAGATTATCTCAACATTTTGCAAGCATGAGCAAAACACCTTTTGGCGGGTTCAGACATTATTACTTATCAACCTATTTGTCTAATGGAACATTTTCTGTCCAAAATTTGCATAGGTAAACCGTCTAATAGTATCTGAGCGTCCAAAGAGGAAATAGTGATATAAGGTGTATCTTGCGTCTCAACAAAGTCATCATTCTGACTTATAAGTTCTTCGGTAAATTCTATACCAGTGTGTACAAGGTCATTTAAGCGAGCCTCGGTCACAGCGTCCTCTGCCGTACTACATAACAATATCAGCCTGCCAATATCACCGGGGTTAATACAAAGCGCATTAATTCTTTGAACGGTAGTTTGATTTTCATAGTGAGCTCTTGCGCCCATCTCTTGGTTTGCAACTCGCCCTAGATTACTCCCAAATGTTGGTAAGTCTTCTGCCGGTTGCAGGTAGGGTATTCTCTTCATCTTTACTAAATAAACTACATCTTAATTTCGGCGTCGCAGCCGGCTGGAAGTGATAGGTTCATAAGGCTATCAATTGTCTTCGGTGTTGGCTCTAGAACGTCTATTAGGCGTTTATGAATGCGCATTTCAAACTGCTCACGGCCTTTCTTGTAGACATGTGGACTTTTTACAACCGTAAAAGTGCTTTTTTGCGTAGGCAGTGGAATGGGTCCAGCAATGGTAGCACCAGTCCTCAGAGCTGTATCAATAATTTGCTTACATGACTGGTCAATGACTTTGTGGTCATAGGCTTTTAGGCGGATTCTAATCCGCTGTTTGCCAATAGGTGCATCGGTTTTCTTTGGCGCAGCTTTGGCTACTGGTTTGCTAACTTCCACAGCTGGTTCGGCCTTTACTGTCTCTGTACTAGGTTTGGCTTTTTTTGCTTCAGCCATATTTAACTTATCTCCTTGTGTTGTAACCTCTTCCGGAGTGATGAGTGACCGGATGAGTTATCAACACGATTAATTGACAGAGGTGATTTTACAACAGAAGCGATTATTTGTCTAGTGTCCAGGCATCCGTGGCACGATATGTTTGAACACAGGCTGCTCAGGTTCCTTTGTATCAAGTTTGGCCAATTCCCGAGCTATTCGGGCTTGTCTGGCGACATAAGCTTCTTGTTCTGGGGTCAGGTTTTCGCTATCTGCTGTTTTGATCCACTCCTCAAGCTCAGGATCAGTTTGGTCTAAACGCTCGTTCAAAATCTCATCTAGTGTCTTGGGCTCAATACCGGCTTCACGTTCAGCCCTGCCCCTGGCAACTGAAGCCGCCAGGTCAGCGTCAGCTTCTGCCCGAGTCCTCAGGACTTCACCGGTCGTTGAATTAACTAACACTGTTCCGTCATCTTTATTAGGAGCTCTAGCTAATATCTCATCAATGTTTGTCCTTCTGCTTGACTCTGGGCGAGGTACAACTTGGCCACTATTAGCTTGATCGATAGCTTCTCTGATTCTATCCGGTAAGGGTGCAAATTCACCCCCTTGAGTGCCGGCGTTATCTAATGCCTGCTCAAAACTATTACTCAAAGATTCGTTCCCACCTGGTCCTGTTGCTCCGCCCATAATATTTCTCCTTATAATTTTACTCTACAACTTATTACAAAAAAAGGAAAGTTGCCTACTCGTCGCCTCCCCAGGTGTAGATTGAACGCTGATTGATCTTGTCTACTTCATCAGCTCTGATATCATCAAGCCATTCTATATCGACGTTTTCATCCTCATAGCCATGAGCCCACAATACGCCCAAGATACCAGCTAGTTCATGCCCAACTTTTTGAAGGTCGTGCGTCAAAAGAGCATGTACTGCTTCACCGTTCTCATCTGTGAATATAACACCTGGTGGCATAGGTCCATTATACAAAAAGAGCTCCGATTGCTCGAAACTCTTTCTTAGCTTTCGATTAAGCTATTGGTCTTCTCGCCATTCCAACGGCATATCATATGCCAATAGATTGCCGTCCTCTAATAGCCTTCCAACCGTAGGATTGCTATTAAAATCTGCTGAAGCTTCAAGCCGTGATCGCACCTCAGGATTTACCATCAGTTCACCCAAAAGGACGTCGCGTTCTTCTGGGCTAAGTCCATCGCTAGGATTTTGCCTAAATAATTTAGCTTCAGCCATGGGTTTTCCTATTTGACAATCTTAGTAACAACACCGGCGCCAACGGTGCGGCCACCTTCACGGATAGCAAAGCGCAAACCTTGCTCCATAGCGATAGGTGCTAGCAACTTGACCTTGAAGGTCAGTGTGTCGCCAGGCATAACCATTTCTTTGTCAGCTGGCAGTTCAACCTCACCAGTTACGTCCGTAGTACGGAAGTAAAACTGAGGTTTGTAGCCCTTGAAGAATGGCGTGTGGCGGCCACCTTCGTCTTTGTTCAGGATGTAGACTTCACTGTCAAACTCGGTGTGAGGTGTGATTGAACCAGGCTTACAAAGCACCTGACCACGTTCAATGTCATCACGCTCAATACCACGTAGCAAAATTCCAGCGTTGTCACCGGCCTGACCTTGGTCAAGACTTTTCTTGAACATTTCAATGCCGGTTACAACTGATTTCTTAGTTGGACGAACACCGACAATTTCGACTTCGTCGTTAACTTTGACTATACCTTGTTCAATACGACCAGTAGCAACAGTGCCACGACCCTTGATAGAGAAAACGTCCTCGATAGCCATCAAAAATGGCTTGTCTAGATCGCGCTTTGGCTCTTCGATGTAGTCATCCAAAGCTTTAACTAGCTCCATAATAGCGTCTTCGTTAGCTGAATCGCCTTCTAGAGCCTTAGCTGCAGAACCCTTGATGATAGGAGCGTCTTTGTCAAAGTCGTTCTTGGCAAGCAATTCCCGGATTTCTTCCTCAACTAATTCAACCAGCTCTTCTTCGCCTGGTTTAACCATGTCCATCTTGTTTAGGAAGACAAGTATCTTTGGTACACCAACCTGCTTAGCAAGCAAAACGTGTTCACGTGTCTGAGGCATAGGACCATCAACGGCAGAGACAACCAAAATAGCACCATCAACCTGAGCAGCACCGGTAATCATGTTTTTGACATAGTCAGCGTGACCTGGCATGTCAACGTG
>CAZJQT010000009.1:0-17466 GCA_964548655.1 uncultured Candidatus Saccharibacteria bacterium | reverse complement strand
ACCTGGTCATAGGTTGGCATTATCGCCTGCCTAAATTCTTAGTGCAAGCATGAGCAGAACTGTTATTTTTCGGGTTTGGTTTCGACTTCAGCCAGTTCTAGCTGCTCTTGGTCTTCATCTTCATCTGACTCTTCAGCCTTGTCTACTAGAGCTAATGAAACAACCTTGTCACCCTCATTGAGGCGCATGATACGTACGCCTTGAGTAGCACGGCCAAGCTCAGGCGTATTCTTGAGGCCCAGTCGTATGGTCTGGCCGTTCTGAGAAATGATGATTACTTCTTGGGTGTCATCACCACTCAAGGTCTTAACACCTACTAAATTGCCAGTTTTCTTGTTGACCACGGCTGAACGGATACCAACACCACCACGGGCATGGGCAGTAAACTGTGAAATCTTGGTGCGTTTGCCATAGCCAGCCTCACTAATAACAAATATGCTGCTGTCTTTTTCGACAATATCCATGCCAATGACTTGGTCGCCAGCGCGCAAGCGGATACCACGCACCCCACGACTAACGCGACCCATTGGACGGGCATCTTTTTCATGGAAGCGAATGGCTTGGCCTTGCTGAGTTGAGATAACAACTTCATTATTTCCGTCAGTCATACGGATCCATTTGAGCTCATCACCTGAATCCAGGTTGATAGCTATTAAGCCGCTCTGACGAACATTTTGGTACTGTTCAAATGGAGTCTTTTTGACTACACCACGTACGGTTGCCATCAATAAGTTACCGCCAGTGACTGTTTGTTTACTGATATTAATGACTGAGCTAACGGTCTCTTCTGGCTGAAGTTGCAACAGATTAACCAAGGCCACACCTTTAGCATTCAGGCCAACGGCTGGAACTTCGTAAGTCTTGAGGCGGAAAACCCGGCCTTTATTGGTAAAGAACAGGAGGAAATCGTGGGTGCTTGCATTAACAACATGCTCAATAACGTCTTCTTCACGGGTAGCCATACCGCGTTTGCCTTTGCCGCCACGCCCTTGGCGCTTGTATTCAGCGATTGGACTGCGCTTAATGTAGTTAGCTGATGTAAGGGTTACTACAACTTGCTCGTCTGGAACCAAATCTTCATCACTTAATTTACCTAATTCTTGGGGTACAACTTTTGTTCGGCGCTCATCACCAAACTGCTTTTTCATGTCCAGCAGTTCGTCTTTGATAATCTTTAGAACTTTCTTTTCATCAGCCAAAATGCCTTCCAACTGGGCGATTAATTTCTTGAGTTCAGCTAGTTCGTCTTCAATTTCTTTGCGCTCAAGTCCTGTGAGCTTGCGCAACTGCATAGCCAAGATGGCCTGAGCCTGTATGTCTGATAACTTGAACTTCTTAACCAGGTTTATTTGAGCTTCTTCGGCAGTTTGACTGGCGCGAATGGTCTTAATAACCTCGTCAATATGATCCAGGGCAATCTTAAGACCCTCTAGTATATGAGCGCGGTCGTTGGCCTTTCTAAGCTCAAACTCTGTACGACGCCTAACTACGTTTTGACGGTGTTTAATGTACTCGCTGATAATGTCTTGGATTCCCAAAACACGTGGTTGTATGCCGTCAATCAGAGCCAGCATGTTGTAGTGGAAAGTCTGCTGGAGAGGTGTTAATTTGTAGAGTTGGTTAAGTAGTTTTTTGGGATAGGCGTCTTTTTTGAGCTCAATAACAACCCGGACTGAACCACGTGAGCTTTCGTCCCTAATATCCGAAATACCGCTGATTTTCTTTTCATGCACAAGCGCAGCAATCTTTTCTACCAGTGCGGCTTTGTTAACCACATATGGGATTTCGGTGATGATAATGCGCTGTTTGCCCTTGGCGCCCTCTTCTACCTCGGCCACACCGCGAACAACTACCCCGCCCTTACCTGTCGCAAAGGCTGTGCGGATAGATTCTTTACCGTAAACTATACCGCCAGTTGGGAAATCTGGCCCCTTGATATGGACCATCAGATCATCGAGCGTAGTATCAGGTTTATCGATTTGGACAATAGTAGCGTCAACTAGCTCACTAAGGTTGTGCGGCGGAATATTGGTAGCCATACCAACGGCAATACCCATCTGACCGTTCAATAACAGATTGGGTAGCTTAGCCGGTAGGACTTCTGGTTCTTGCTGAGAGCCGTCAAAGTTATCTCTAAATGGCACAGTTTCTTTATCAATGTCTTCGAGCAAAGCCTCGGAGGCGCGGGTCATGCGAGCTTCGGTATAACGGTAGGCAGCCGCTGGGTCGCCGTCCATTGAACCAAAGTTACCCTGGCCATCAACCAGCATGTAACGAGTAGAAAACGGCTGTGCTAGGCGCACCATCGAATCATAAATAGCCGTGTCGCCATGCGGGTGGTACTTACCCATAACTTCACCGACTATCTGGGCACTCTTGGTGTGTTTACCAGTAGATCTCAGGCCACTCTTGTCCATGACATATAAGATGCGTCGGTGAACTGGCTTTAGGCCGTCGCGCACATCAGGTAGAGCACGCGCAACGATGACACTCATGGAGTACTGCAGATAGCTTGTCTCCATCTCTTCTTCAACCGAACGATTAACCAAAGTTTTAGAGTGGTTGAGTGGATCAATATCGGCGGTGCTATATGATGATTGGTTGTCTTTTGCCATGGCTAAATATCCAAGTCCTTAACAAATTTGGCATGAGTCTGGATGAAGTTTTTGCGCAGCTCTACCTCTGTACCCATGAGCTTATTGAAGATAGCGTCGGCCTTTTCAGCGTCTTCAATCTTGACTTGCACAAGCACACGATTGGCCGGATCCATAGTGGTCTCCCAAAGCTGCTCAGCATCCATTTCACCAAGACCCTTGTAGCGCTGGATTGAGACGCCAGCTTGCTTGATACGGTCGTCCTTGGCATCAACTTTGGTGCCCTTGGTTTTACGTTCGGCAATGGTGTCATCAATGATTGTATCGCGCTCTTCTTCGGTGTAGGCGTATTGGCGTTTCTTGCCACTCATAACAGCAAACAGCGGTGGTTGGGCAGCGTACAAGTGACCGCCTTCAATGATTGGCCGCATATGACGGAAGAATAAAGTCATCAGCAAAGTACGAATGTGTGAACCGTCAACATCGGCGTCAGTCATGATGATAATGCGGTCATATCTGAGACCTTCCATATCAAATGACTCATCAATACCAACGCCCAGGGCTTTGATGAGGTTGGTGATCTCGTTGTTGGCTAGCATCTTGTCCAAACGAGCGCGCTCGACGTTCAAGACCTTACCGCGCAAAGGCAAAATGGCTTGGAAATGGCTGTTGCGTCCGTCTTTGGCGGAACCACCGGCTGAATTACCCTCTACAATAAACAACTCAGCTTGGCCACGATCTTTGGTGGCACAGTCAGATAGCTTACCGGGTAGTCCTGCACCTTCCAAGGCACCTTTGCGAATGATATTGTCACGGGCAGCGCGGGCAGCCTTGCGGGCGCGGGCAGCCAGCAGTGCCTTACCGACAATCTTTCTGGCAACGGCTGGGTGTTCTTCTAAGTAATAAGAAAGGTATTCATTTAAAACTTGGGTGACATAGCCCTGAACCTCTGGGTTACCCAATTTGTTTTTGGTCTGACCTTCAAACTGTGGGTCAGGTAATTTAACCAAAATAACAGCAGTCAAACCTTCGCGAGTATCTTCACCACTAAGGTTTTCTTCTTTTTCCTTAATAAGACCGTTTTTGCGGGCATATTCGTTGATGACACGGGTCAGCGCCGTTCGAAAACCAGTTAAATGAGTACCACCATCGGGGTTAAAGACATTATTGGCAAATGGTTTGATGGTTTCGGTGAAATTATCGGCATATTGCAGAGCAATTTCTACCATTGAGTCCTGAACGGCCTTTTCAACGTAAAAGACGTCTTCATCAACCACTTCTTTGCCAAGATTTAGGTGCTTAACGTAAGACTGGATGCCGCCTTCGAAATAAAAGCTATAACGTTTGCCGGTGCGCTCGTCTTTTAGGTAGGTGTGAAGGCCTTTGGTTAGATAGGCTTGGTGGCGCAAATAGTCGACAATCCAGTCAAAATCAATTTCAACGGTTTCGAAGATAGTGTCATCAGGATAAAAAGTAATGATCGTGCCGGTATCTGTGGTTGTACCGGTTTTCTTAACGCTAGCCTTAGGCACGCCACGTTCGTATTCTTGAGTATAAATGCCGGCATCCTTGTGAATCTCGGCCATTAGGCGTGTTGACAAGGCGTTTACCACACTTATGCCGACACCGTGTAAACCACCAGAGACTTTATAAGCACCGCCGCCAAACTTACCACCGGCATGCAGAACGGTTAATACAGTTTCTAGGGCACTTTTACCAGTCTTGGCCATTTTGTCTACCGGGATACCACGTCCATCGTCTTTAACCCTGACACCGCCATCGGCTTGGATAGTTATCCAGACATTTTGAGCCTCACCAGCGATAGCTTCATCGACTGAGTTATCGGCAATCTCTTTGACCAGGTGGTGTAAACCCTCTGGGCCAGTACCACCAATGTACATTCCAGGGCGTTTTCTAACTGGTTCCAGGCCTTCCAAAACCTGAATTTGAGCAGAATCATACTTCTTGTCTTTTGCCACGTTCGCACTACCCTCTTAGGTGTTATATTTTTTCCACACTTATCCACCATTATAGAGTATTTTGGCACCCAAAACAACCATTTGGGGTTGAATGAACACACTGTTTTATGGTTCAATAAGCGTAAGGTTTAATCTAAATAAATGAAAAACTAAAATGTTCAAAAAATTAATAAGCAACCTACCGTTTAATCCTAGCCTGATAAACCAGGTGGCTTTCTATGCCAAGCGCATGAAAAAAGAGAGTATGG
Organism: uncultured Candidatus Saccharibacteria bacterium; assembly: GCA_964548655.1. Taxonomy (GTDB): domain Bacteria; phylum Patescibacteriota; class Saccharimonadia; order Saccharimonadales; family CAZJQT01; genus CAZJQT01. The sequence continues at coordinate 12,645 of CAZJQT010000009.1, read as the reverse complement.
TGCGCCGGACAGCTCTAGTTTTTATGGCCTTAACTCTAGTAGTACAGTTTTTTGCAGTTATTTCGCCGCCACAATCTAGCCTAGCTAGCTCTGGTAATGACCTTATCTACGGTGGTTTTGCCAACCGTGATCAAGCAGTATTACATTGCCTAGACGGAGCAGAAGATTACAACCGGATATTGGCTAATTTTGGCATTACCTGCACTAATGTCCATGACGCCACCCAAGTAACACTACGTTCAACTGACTTTAATCGCCAACTATTCTCGATGGGTCGCTTCCCTTACGGCCTGGCTGGCGAACAACCCGTTAACGTCAATGGCGTTGGTACCTTGTGGTTGAGGTATCTCTGGGGTTGGGACAAAGGTTTCACCTCTACTTATACCGCTTTGTCAGGCACCAGCACTACCGGCATACAGTTTTTCATACTCTTCAACTGTGGCAACTTAGTGTTCATTGGTGTACCGCCACCTCCACCGCCACCAACGCCTCCACCGCCACCGCCACCACCCCCTCCACCAGTAGTCTTGCCTAAAGTTATCAGTTGTTCCAACCTGGTTATGAATGTAGCTGATAAAGCTAAGGTTAAGATCAACACTACTCTGACGGTACGCGGCCAAGCCGCTGGTCAAAACATACCAGCCGGACAGAAAGTTGACATGACCTATGACCTAGTTGAAGCCTCCACTAATAAAGTTATATCTACTGCCAAGTCCTTGGGGGTGGCTTTCAAGGGTAATGCGGCCGATGACACCAACACGCATGACTTTGGCTTAACCCAAGCCGGGCAGTACATCGTAAAGCTAACTGTTAAATACGATTCAACCAAAACTGCTGCTGGCAGTGCCACTGGTGACTGTATTAAGTCAGTAACCGTTCAGAAACCTTGTGAGGAAGTAACTAGCAGCAAAGATATTATTAACTGCCTGGTCCCTCATAAAACTGCTCGCAACGTCACACAAAACCTGGTAGATGCCCAAACCAAAGTTGCCAACGCAGGTGACACCATCGAGTACACTCTGGCAGTTGCTAATTCTGGCAACGTCACCATCAAAAAATTCTTGATCCAGGAAAGTATAAGTGACGTTCTCGACTATGCTGACGTCGTCAGTCTGGGCGGCGGTGCTTTGGATAAGAACGGTCTAGTAACTTGGCCGGCAATTGATATTGGCGCTAAACAGACCGTCAAAAAGATCATCACCGTCAAGGTTAAAAACCCGATCCCTTCTACACCAGCTTCGTCTTCAGACCCTGGGCACTTTGACTGCAAGATGACCAACGTTTACGGCGATACTGTCAATATCAGGGTCAATTGTGTTGCTATAAAGACAATTGAAAGAACTGGCCAGTTGCCTAATACTGGTCCGGGCGAAAGTCTAGCGGTTGGTTTTGGCATCGCTTTAGTTGTGGGTTACTTCTTTGCCCGCAGTAGATTGTTTGCTGAGGAACTAACCGTTGTCCGTAACGAATACGGCAATTCAGGAGGTATCTAATGACTGAACGCCTAGAACATAAAGAACAGGCTACGTCGCATGAACAAGTAGTTTCGCATGAACAACAGCGTAAACTAGAGCATGACAAGCAACTCCAGGCCGAAAAAGCTAAGGCCGAAGCAGGCTCTGACAAGCTTGAAGAACTCCGGGAGACAGTCAGCGAAACCGCCAAACAAAGTAGCGAAACTAGTGTCAGTAACCCTGCAGAGATGGATGTCCAGAACTATGGCTCGCAGCGAGAGCTAAAAGCCGAAGCTTACAAGCGTGTTATGGGTCAGGTTAGACGCCATTTAAAGCGCCCGGCTCGCTCTTTCAGTAAGTTAGTCCACAGTCCAGCGGTTGATTCAATCAGCAATGTCAGTGCTAAAACTATTGCCCGTCCATCAGGACTTTTAGGTGGTAGTATTCTTGCTTTTCTAGGCAGTGTTGTGCTGCTGTACAGCGCCAAGCATTACGGCTTTAAGTACAATTATGGCTTCTTCTTGATCTGTTTTGTAACCGGTTTCTTAGTTGGTGCGCTGATTGAACTGCTGCTCTGGTTTACTTGGTCCAAGCGACGACGTAACTTAGCTTAAGTCTTAGCTTTTAAGTTGCCGTCACGGTCAATGTAGATAGTGTCGCCCTCTTCGGCTTCACTACCGACCGCGGTGCCGTCTGGATTTAGTTTGAGCTCACCATGTTTTTTGGCTGGTTCGGCTGGTTTAGCAACTGTTTTTGCTGGCAAGGGTATGGCTGACGGAGCGGCTGGCAGGGTGGCTGGGACGGCTGTGGGTGCTGGTGTTGGTGGCAGTGATGGCGTGGACAACGAAGTGGGTGGCTGAGCCGGTGGCAAGCCAGCTGTTCCAGCTGGTGCAGTTTTGCGCTTTGCTAACCATTCATCTAAGAAAGACGAGCCGCTAGAGGCCCCGGCTGGGGCAACCGGACGTGGTCCAGTAGGTGGTGGACCAAAAGGACTGGCTGCACCTGCAGGTTGGCCAAACGGACTACTGCCAAAAGCTGGCTTAGGTGGCTCTTTGGTCTTCATACGCTCGGTTATTTCAGCGTCAACAATAGCCCTCGGTCGGCCAAATTTAGCATTGGATAATTGCATCAGTGCTTGAGCCAATTTGGGATTTAGGGTACCGAGCCTAGGTAGTGCCGCCATACTGAAAGGCTGGGTTGGCACACCGTTTATTAGCGTGCGCACAATGGCGTTATAGTTGGGTACTCTCAGCAGGTCATCAGGTTCAAAGATTGGCTTGAAGTAGCGGCTGAGGGCCTCTACATCGTTCTGACCTACCCTAAAGGCAATGATGGTACCCATGTTACCAAAGACAGCATCGCGGATTTCCTCGGACAACTGGGTGGTGAACTGGTTAGCTACAATTAGGTTTAGGTGGTACTTGCGAGCCTCGGACATGATGGTAGCAAAAGAGTCGGTCGAGAAGTTTTGGAACTCGTCGACATACAGACAGAAATCAGTTCGATCTTTTTCATCGACGGTTGCTCTACTCATGGCCGCGGCCTGGAATTTCATCACAAAAATCATACCCAGCAACTTGGAGTTGAGCTCACCAGTGCGACCTTTGCTGAGGTTAACCAGCAAGATTTTTTTGTTATCCATAATGTCACGCAGATCAAAGGCGCTTTTGGTTTGGCCAATGATGTTGCGCATCATGTTGTTACTTAAGAAAGCACCGAACTTGCTGACAAACCAGCTGACAACCTCACCAAACTCATTGGAACGTTGCGACTGGGGCATTTCTTTTTCCCAGAACTCTAGCACGGTTGGGTCGGTTACATGTTGCAGCTTTTGCTTAACAAAACTGGGGTCGCGGAATAGTTTGGGGATATCTATAAAAGTACCGCCGTCAGGATCGGCCATAACCGTCAGAGCCGCATTCCTGAACAAGTGCTCATACCTAGGACCAATAATGCCTTGGTGGGTTGGGTCATAAAGCTTGTAGAGCATGTTGATTGATTCTTGGATCAAAAAGTCACGTTGGTCGGCAGTGTCGGCCTCGAACAAGTTTAGGCCCAACGGGTAATCGGTTTCTGCTGGGCAGAAATATATAACATCTTCGGTGCGCTCTCTTGGCACCATAGATAGCAAAGCTTCAGCGGTATCACCGTGCGGGTCAATAAAGGCAAAGCCATTGCCATTTAACATGTCTTGCAGCGCCATGTTTTCTAAGAACCAGGACTTACCAACACCAGTTTGACCGACGACATACATGTGCCGTCGCCTGTCTTCATCAGCTAGCCTAATCGCCTTTTTGGCACCACGAAAGATGTTATACCCGAGTAATAGGCCTTGATCGGGCATGTTGCGTGGACCATCGACTTGTTTGCTAGCCTGACGTTCCAGCTGAGACGTCGGGATATTTTTTTGATCAGGAAAGTGAAATAAGGTAGCTAACTCAACCGCGTTTAGAACGTTCTGATTATTTTCCTGCGGGAAAAAGCGCAGGATATAGCCAGTTACAAAACGCTCTATATCCTTAGCCGGTACATATTTGAAGCCATTTTTGCCTGCCGAATCAAACAAGGCAAAGGTGGCTACTATGTTGTTTAGGATCGCTTGCGCACGGTGAGAAATGTTGGACGAAGCAACTACTCGAATCAAAACCTCATAGCCTGGATGGCGAGTTTTATCATCAATCGCATCCAAAATAGCTTGGTCTAAACCGGACAATTCTGGCTTATCACCGCCTTTATCGCCTTTGGCTTCCGGTGGTTTAACGGTAGCTGTTGCCAGAGTTTTGACTAAGTTACCAGCTAGAGCCGCACCCTTCTTTTTGTCCCCTTGCCCTTTGCGCTTTTTACTTGCAACGGACTGGGCGAATTTACGCCACGATGCTGGCGCTGGGCGCAGTAAGATCTGAATACCAGCGCCGTCTTCTTTTTCTAGTGTAGACAGCGCATTTAAGATTGATTGGATGCCATCACGCTTTAGCTCCTGGAAGGTAGCAATTGGATAGGCGTAGGATTCTTTCAGAACCAGTTCGCCCCCAACTGTTCCGCTGATTTTACCGACCGGACTAAAGATATTATGCTCGGCTACTTCTTCGACGCGAGCGGTTGGGTAAGCGCTGACGATGGCCTGGCGCACAACGTCCACTAAAACCACTGGTACGGCCGCGTAGAAGTTCACAAAACCACGCGAACCAACTATTTCAAGCGATATGTGCCGCTGGCCATAAAAACGGCTCTTAAAGCCCTTCTGAAGTGTACTGGCAATAATGTCATACATGACTTGGGCTTTAGAAATATTCTCATCCATCAAATCACGCACGTCGCGGCCCGCCGCGTCAGCGTCCTCACTCAGTGGTGGCAAATGTATCAATAGTGGAACCATCTTCAGGCCGCGTTCGTAGTTTTTCTGCTCACGGAAAATTCGTCTGACCTGCACAAAAATAATTGGCGCAGCCACCATGACGATGACCAGTACTACCCCTAAAGCTATGATTAATCCATTCATAATAATCGCTACGTCAGCCTATTTATCAACCAGTTTAATGTCTTTGTTGTAGCGCTTCTTGAGATAGTCAGTTTTTACCTTTGTTATTTCTTGGTTTTGTAGATGGGGATCGTCCTTCGTCTGGGCAACAATTGCTTTGGCTTTATCAACCCATTCCTTCTCTATAAGATCAGCATCATCAGCGATTAAATCATCTGTCTGACTGTTTGACAACGGAGCTGCCGCTACTGGTGCGGTCGACTGAGTTGGGTTAATAGGTTGAGACTGCGACTGATTGACTACCGGTAAAATTGGTGCTGCTGTGTTAACAGATGGCTTAGTCTCAGGCGTTGTTACAACTTTCTCATGCACCTGTTCTTGATTAGGTACAGGTTGCGGCAACTCACTGGGTATAATATTGTTATTCTCTGACTCCATATCGGTTTACAGTATAGCGCAAACATCCCTGTTAAGACCATATCCATTTTAGATTCGCTGTGTTTACTATTTTAAAAAGTCAGCTCGGACTATATATAAGGCAAACAAAACGCCAAACACTAGAATAAGAACCGTGTCCTTCCAAGTCAGTTGATGCAACGAGCTCAAAACCATAACCGCGACCACGCTAAAAGCTAGTAAAATTGGTATTAAACGGCTAGCTGTACTCTGTTTAATGTTTGCAAATTTAATGACTAGTTTAGCAGTTTGATTAACCAAAAAACCAATTAACAAAAACGGCAGCAGTAAAATTGGCAGTGCTACGTGGCTTGGATCGGTAAAAAGCATTAACAGTAGTAGACAGATTAGAGAGATTGAAATGATAAATAATTTACTCGATTTCATTTGGTACTTAGCATAAACGATAAAACAAAATAATGCACCCCACGTTCGTGGAGTGCATTTCAATTGCTGGAGCCCGGACGACAAATCCGCCCATTTTAGTAAAATATTTAGCGCTTATCGTCCTAAGGCTGTGACTGACCGCTCTTTTTTGGAGCGATATCGGATCGTGTAAATCCGTAGTTTTGTAAGTGTTTATTTTCGACTTACTGGGTAGAATGCTACTACTTTTTGTGTAGTTAGTCAATAAGCATAAGTAGTTAAATTTACATTATTACATCTTTACTAACTTTTAAAATTCTTAAATAGATGTTAGAAAATGTGTTGTGAGGATAACCTGACTATTTTTAGCGTTAGAAGTTTTCATTTATAAGTATCTTATCCGTAGACCTGCTAGATCGTACACCTAACGAAACTTTATCTAGAATGTTGATTAAAAGTATCGATCTTAACTAAAAATGCTCTAAAATCATTGTTTTCAAGGCCTCCCAATAGCGTTATTACACGCCCATTTAGTAGGTCATAGTTTCTTCCTTAGTCAGAAATTAGGTAAAAAATGATTGAATTAGCTCAATAGCTGCTATTCAGTGCTCGCTAGACATGCTTTGTGATCAAGCATGGACAACATAAACTGCCAGCTACTGACGCTAAATTTAGGCAGGTAGAGGCAAAATTATAAAAACTTGACTGAATGCTGAGTGTTGTAGCTAAGACGATACAAATTATCATCATTTACAATGTTGTTTTTGAGTCTAAATTAACTAAATTTGGGCCAATTGAGGTCTTAAGTTATGCACAGGCCTAAAAAAATAATCATAAACGTGTTGACAGAGCAAAAACAAGCCGCTAATATTAGCTCAGCACTTTGAACAAATAAAGTGCTCAAAAACAAAAAGACATCTGTAACAACGGCTTCTCGCAAGCCGTTGTTCCATAAAAAAACAAGATACAAAAAACGTTCAAAATCACAAAAAATCCTCAAAACTTTAATCAAAAAACGGCTGTCGTAAGGCCGTTTTTTGATTATAAGCACTAGCAATTGCCGCGCTAGCCCCAGTTGTTTACAATACAAGTCACATCTATGGCGAGTAGAGTACACAGCATAGTAGAGACTGGTGGGCTCGCAACTTTAGTAACAGTTGAATGTCATATTACAACTGGTCTTCCCCATGTGGTTATTGTCGGTTTTGCTAACCGCGCAGTTGATGAAGCCAAAGAACGTCTCCGTGCCGCCTTCAATGCTAGCCAACTAGACTTCCCTAAGAAACGCGTAGTTATAAATTTGGCGCCAGCCGATATACCCAAGGATAGTAGTAGCTTTGATTTGGCCATGGCGGTTTCGGTTCTATTAGCTGCTAAACAGATAGCAAATAGTAGTTATAGCGATCAAATTATCATAGGCGAACTTGGTCTTAACGGTGACATTAGACCAGTACGCGGGATCATAGGTAAACTCTTAGCGGCGAAATCAAAGGGTTACAAGACTTTCATAATACCGAGCGAGAACTTAGGTCAAGCTATGTTAGTGCCAGGTATTGTAGTGATAGCAGCACCTAGTCTATTGGCAGTTTTTGACCACTTAATTAATCGCAGAAACATTAAAACAACCGAGACCGGGAAAGGACATCAACCAGAACTAATAGAAGTAAAAGAAGCTATAGACCTAAGTGATATCAGCGGTCAAGCTAGAGCAAAACGCGTCCTAGAGATTGCCGCTGCTGGTGGACATAACATCTTGTTTAATGGGCCGCCTGGAACTGGCAAAAGTATGTTAGCTAAAGCCCTGCCCGGTATTTTGCCAGCGATGAATCTAACTGAAACTCTTGAGGTTACGCAGCTACATAGTCTAGCTAGTCAGAATTATGATCAGATAATTACCGAGCGACCCTTTAGAGCACCGCATCATAGCGCCAGCGAAATTGCTATTATCGGTGGTGGTAGTTCAGCTAAACCCGGTGAGATTAGCCTAGCGCATCGCGGTGTCTTATTCTTGGATGAGTTCCCAGAATATAATCGACCTACCATCGAGGCCTTACGCCAACCCCTGGAAGATAAGGTTATAACTGTAGCCCGGGCCAAGCATAATGCCCAGTACCCGGCAGATTTTATGTTGATCGCTACATCCAATCCCTGCCCATGCGGCTTTTATGGGACAGATAAAACCTGTAGTTGTCAGCCGCATATGATTCTGGCCTACCAGCGTAAATTGTCTGGGCCTATCATTGACCGTATAGATTTGTTTACAGATGTGGATCAGGTAAAACACTCTACCCTACTCAACAAAAAGGGCGATGGCTTAACTAGTACTGATGTGCGAGAGAAAGTAGCAAAAGCCAGACAAATTCAGTACTTGAGGAATGGCAGTAAGACTAAAACCAACGCGAGTTTATCTAATCGTGAAGTCAAAAACCTTGCTAACTTAACAACTGAGGCTGAGCAGTTACTAAACCAAGCAGCCGAGCGTTTACAGATCTCTGCCCGTAGTTATATGCGCTTGATTAAAGTCGCCAGAACCATCGCTGATCTGGATGAGAGTCCGAACATAGAAGCTCCTCATATCTCTGAAGCTATTCAGTATCGCCGCGTTAACCCCCAGTAATCTTATTGAAATCCTTGAGCGAATATTTTTAACGAGCAAGGGACGACAAACGCTTCCCTTGAAATTTCTGATGGTGCTCAAGAAATTTCAAAGGTGAAAGAGCCCACTTGCGAGTAAAAATGTGAGCGTCCATTGACCTCTGTTAATTAATTTGCTACTATTTAGCCCAACCAGTTAACGTTTTTAAAGGAGTAATCATTACTGAACAAACACGCCTGAATGAGCAAATTCGGGCACCTGAGCTTCGCGTTATAGATGAAGATGGCCGACAGTTAGGCGTTTTATCACGTAGTGAAGCCTTGCAGACAGCCAAGGATCAGGAGTTAGATTTAGTAGAGGTTTCACCTAATGCCAACCCACCGGTTGCTAAAATAGTTGATTGGGGTAAATACAATTACCAGCGTACCAAACAGGTCCAGAAACAACGTCGCAATGCTAAAAATCCTGATATCAAGCAAATGCGTTTTGGGCTCAAGATTGGTGAACACGATTTAGGCGTAAAGCTTAGAAAAGTAACTAGCTTTTTAGAGGCTGGTCATAAGGTCAAAATTACGCTATTCTATAGAGGACGAGAGATGGCGCACAAAGACATTGGCTTTAATTTGGCCAACAGCGTCATTGAGCGGTTCGGAGATAGTGTGGTAGTTGAGCAAACGCCTCAACTAAACGGCAAACAATTATCGTTTGTTATCAGGCACAATCCAAGTCACAAGAAGGAATTAAAGGAAGAAGATAATGCCCAAACTGAAGAATCATAGTGGTACCAAAGACCGCGTTAGAATTACCAAAAACGGTAAGGTTCTGCGCCGTCATTCTACCAAGAGCCATAATTTATCCAAGAAAAGCGCAGCTAGAAAGCGTCAGTTTGCTGGACTACATGAGATAACGGGACGCGTTGCTAAGAATATAAAGTTGAAAATCGGAGCATAAAATGAGAGTTAAAAGAGGCGTTGCCGCGCACAAACGGCACACTAAAGTTCGTCGCGCAACAAAGGGTTTTAGCCACTCTAACCGCGTAAGCGTTAAGCGTGGCCGACAAGCTTTGGTCAAAGGTCTGGAGAACGCTACCAGAGACCGTAAAGACCGCAAGCGTACTTTTAGACAATTATGGAATGCTCGTATTAACGCTGGAGCTAGACTGCACGGTACCACTTATAGCCGACTGATTGCAGGGCTCAAGAAAGCGAATGTTATCTTAGATCGTAAGATATTGGCCGAACTAGCCGTCAACGAACCCAAGGCTTTTGAGGCCGTCGTTAAAACCGCTAAGAAATAAGAAAACTTAAGCAAATAAAAAACCGCCATCAGGCGGTTTTTTAGTGTCAGACTATCTGTAAGCCGGGTTTTGTCGAGGCTAATCATCTATCTAGACTCAGGATTGCTCCTAAGTTCAAGCGGTTCTTGTAACAAACCTGGGCGGGTACCTTGATCAGGTTTGTCTCCTTGCAGCCGGCAGGGTTTACCACCTTTGTGCGTCACCACACATAGTTGTGGGCTCTTACCCCACTCGTTTCACCCTTGCTCCAGCCTTTAGGGCTGGGGCGGTATCGTTTCTGTGGCACTTTCCCTAGGGTTGCCCTCGGTTGCCGTTAGCAACTGCCGTTCCCTGTGCTGCCCGGACTTTCCTCGTGCATGAAGCACGCGATTAGCCGATAATCTGACCCAATTATTATACCATAATCGTTATTGATTGCTAGTTTTGATTTGTTTCAATTCAAATCAGTTGCGTCTAAAACTTCATTGACCATGGCATCGGCAAGCTTATTGAGTGCTCTCGGCACATGCGTAAATGTAACTTTCTCGAACTTAGTCGATTGTTGCTTTATAGCCTGGTACAGAGGTAGCAGATCTTGATTTTTAACTTTGTAAATTCCTGTCATCTGCCTAACAACCAGCTCGCTATCCATATATACTTGGATGATCTTGGCGCCCCGTTGGTAGGCTTCTTCTAAGCCAATTTTTAGGGCTGTGTACTCTGCTTGATTGTTTGTGGTAAGACCTAAGTACAACCCACCTTGAGCAATTATGCCGTCGTCCATGGTCATTAATACATAACCAGAAGCTGCTGGACCGGGGTTCCCACGCGAGCCCCCATCAGCATAGAGTTTTAACTCTGTGAGCTTAGTAGTGTTCTTATCCTCGATGGTGGTAAGTGGTTGCGGGGTGGTTGGCGTAAAATCAAAATGTATTATTTTTACCGATGTTTTCTCGTTAATATCCCGACCATAATACTGCCTGAATGCTGCCACCATTTCTTGCTTTGTGGCATATTCCTCTTCCCCGCCTAATTCACCAGGCTCGATCTCACCAAGACGTTTGGCTAAGATTTCGTTAATGCGAGCCGTTCCAATAGCCTGCCATGAATCAGGATTTTTTTTATCAACTTTATCGATGATCCACACCTCATCATCAACATTTAAATTTTTCTCATCATTCACGCGCCAGGTGACGGTCTTTTGGCCTTGTCGAATCAATTCAGCCATTTGATGGTTAAATTTAAGGGTTTTCATTATTTATTTTCTCCTAGCGCATCTATAGCTGAGGCTAGTTGCTCGTCTTTATCTGTGACGATATCACCAGCGTCATGCGTACTTAGCCATAATTCCACCGTATTATAAGTATTTTTAAGTGTTGGGTGATGATTGGCCTTAGTGGCCAGTTCAGCGACTTTATTGATAAAGACAACCGCTTGGGGAAAGTCTTTGAAAACAAATTTCTTATACAGTTTGTTGTTTTGGTTTTGCCACATCCCTTAATACTAGCAGATAGGCTACAATACCCGCTGTGAAAGTCGAGGATTTCAACTACAAGTTCCCCAGCTCTTTAATTGCCAAGCAGCCACCCAAAGTCCGTGGACAGAGCCGTTTGTTGGTGCTTGATCGTTCCAATGGAGACCTAAAGCACAAACAATATGAAGATTTGCTAGACTACGTTTCACCTGGTGATTTGGTGGTCTTGAATAATACCAAAGTTATAAAAGCACGGTTAATAGCAGCTAACTCAAAGGGTCAAAAGCGAGAGCTTTTGTTGTTGGAAAAACATAAAAACGACAATGATTGGCATCAGCACCAGGCTTTGTATCGTGGTCAAATAACACCTATGGAAAGCTTAGAAATTCAAGGCATAAGGGTTTTGGTACAACGTTTACAGCCTGGTGGCATAGCAGATCTGAAGAGTCCTGTTGATCTACTCGAACTGGCAAATAGTTATGGTAGTGTGCCTTTGCCGCCATACATGAAACGTAGCGCGACAAAAGCCGATATTGAACGTTACCAAACAGTTTTTGCGCATGAGCCCGGGTCAGTTGCCGCCCCAACTGCTTCACTCAATTTTACTAAAGCTTTGCAACAAAAGCTGGAAGCCAAAGGCGTCAAAATTGCCTACCTTACCCTCCATGTTGGTTTGGGTACATTTTTGCCTATCCGCTCCGTGGAGCTAGAAAAGCACCAAATGCATAGTGAATATATTGAGATTCCCGAAACGACAGTTGAAGCTATTCAAGTTGCAAAACAAAACAATAACAAGGTTCTGGCAGTCGGTACTACCGTAGCTCGCACTCTTGAATACACCGCAAATGATATATTAACAGGTACGCCAAGTGCCTTAACGGGAGAGGCTGACATCTTTATCTATCCTGGTTATGAATTTAAGGTAGTGGATCGTCTTTTAACCAACTTCCATGCACCTAAGAGTACTGTTTTGATGTTAGCTGCTGCCTTTGCCGGTTGGGATAATCTACAAAAAGCTTATAAAGAAGCTGTAAAACAAGAGTATTCTCTACTCAGCTACGGTGACTCAATGCTTATATCCTAACTTTTAGACTTAAGTTGAGGGTTTTATTTGGTTGGATAGTCTTTTGGCGGAAGGTTCAAAGGTTCGTTCACGGGCAGTTGCGAAATATCTATAAAATCAACGGGTTTTTCGACCTTTTCAATTGAACTGTCAGATAGTTCATGCACCAGAGGAGATTCTGTGTCAACAGGCATATCCATCTCCATAGTTTGGGGGTGTGAAATTTGGTGGAATTCCTCTTGTTGCATCCGACGTTTGACGGCAGCATCTATTTTTGGAGCATCTATAAGATGAAAATGTACTAATTCTGCAACATACTTTGCAGCCCGACGAAGTTTTGAAGCGCGAGGAGTTTCTTCTGCTAATCTTTCTGAAACTGGATTATTCATAACTTTAATAATAGCATAAGTGTTATTAAATGTCAAATTTGGTCAGGGTGAGAGGACTTGAACCTCCGCTCTCCGGACCCCCAGCCCGGCGCT
>CAZJQT010000008.1:0-20687 GCA_964548655.1 uncultured Candidatus Saccharibacteria bacterium | reverse complement strand
TGACTTCAAACCAGGATTGTGACGAGCCAAAGGCACTGGCGGCCGCGCTCAAGCGGACACAGACTGTGTGGCTGCCGACAGTTGGCGCCAGCAGATACCAAAGTTCTGAGCGGGCACTGGTGCCGTTGGTGGCCGCTGAACTTGGCACCAGCGTTAGGGCAATACCGCCAGTACCACTCGAACAGCTGGTCGGGTCCAAAAGTACCGAGCTGACAGTCTGACTGGTACCGTTGCGAATAGCTACGCCTACAATCAATAAGCGGTTATTCCCGATGCCGACTGTATGTGACCAGCTAAAAGTAGAAGCGGTAGTAGCACCGGTGTTGGTTGAGGCATTGCTGTCAAACACCAGGGTCTGAGTAGAAGCCGGCGCTGTGTTAAAGACCAGCGAACCGCCAGCGCCGGTACCAGTACCGGCCGAGCCGCTGATGTTAAGGTCGGCACCAGCTATGTTTGTCCCTGACGCTATTGCCCCGCGCAATGTCGTCAGTACCGGCGTGCCAGTGCCGTCATTTGGCCCCAAGACGATGTTGCCATAACTGCCCGTGCTCGTCGGTGTGCCCCCTTGCAGCTCAATATTTCCGCCGTTGTTAACGCCCGTGCCACCAGCATTACCACCGGCAACAAATAGTGTCCCGCCAAGACCACCAGTCGTTTGGCTGCCGCCATTACCAGCACTTACTGTCAGTGAAGTGCCTGTACTATTGCTACTTGAACCTTGCGTTAAAACAGAGATGGACTGTGAAGAGGCATTGCCAAGTATGATATTACCCGCCACACCCAAGTTCCCTTGTATAAATGCCCCTTGAGCGACTGTTAAGCTGCCGCCAACATTTAGGTCGCTGGCTACACTTGCCGTGCTATCCACTGAAAGCGTACCGGCACCCAAGCTCCCAATAAGAGCTGAGGTCGCTTCAATACCAGATATGTCATAGACGTGCATCTCACAGTTTTTGGCCGAACCGGCCGTTTGCGAACAGGCTCCAACATTGCTACCGGATTTGGGCACGTAGGCGTAGTGGCCAGAGACAAACACACCGTTATAGTCTTCACTGCTTGCTGTACCCGAGTTGGTTGATCCAGTACCATCGGCACCACCAACATACGTCAGTGAGCCACCAGAAATATCAAACATCTTAAGCTCACAACCATTGGCGTTACCTGGCGTTTGCGAACAAGCACCAGCGCTGCTGCCCTGCTGGGCTGCATACAAATAGCGGCCAGAGACAGCCAGGTCATTAATGTCCCTGGCAGTAACGCCGGTGGTAGAGGTATCGTTATCAACACCGGTGACGAAAGTTGGTGCAGTAGGATCACTGACATCAAAAACCTTTACCTCACAACCGATGGCACCGGTGCCGGTTGGAGGTGTAGTTGTTAAGCAAGCGGTGACGTTGCCTTGATAACCCACATAGGCATAGCGGCCGGAGACAGCCAGACTAAGGGCGCCAGTAGTGCCATTAGAACCGCCGTTAGTTTGGCCACTGTTGTCGGCACCGCCCACATAGACCGGGCTTAGTGGATTGCTAATATCAAATACCTTGAGCTCGCAGCCGGCGGCGTTACCTGCACCGGTCGCACAAGCCGTGGTACTGAAGCCGCCCGACGCTACGTAGAGATAGCGCCCAGCCACTTGAATGGCATTAATGCTATTACCAACGGCACCTGTGGCTGAACCGCTAGCGTCCATGCCGGCCACGTATATTGGCGCAGCTGGATTGCTAATATCAAATACCTTGAGCTCGCAGCCTCTGGCCGAACCCACTACTTGCGAACAGGCAGTACTGTCACTGCCAAAACCTACGTAGGCGTAGTGGCCGGAGACGTAGACGGCTTGTGCAGTGTTATTACCGTCGGTACCGGAATTAGTTCCTCCGGCGTCATCGGCACCACCAATGTAGGTCGGTGCCGCGGGATTGCTAACGTCAAATACTTTAAGCTCACAACCAGTTGCAACCGTTGACGAGCAAGCTGTGCTGTCTGTATTAGAGGCTACATAGGCGTAGTGGCCTGAAACGTAGATTTCGTTGAGATTTTGACCGAGTGTACCGGTTGGTGAGCCAGAGGCGTCGTTGACGCCAACTAACTTGGGACTACCAGGGTTAGATACATCAAAGATCTTGAACTCACAGAAGGCGGCATTAGCGGAACCGATGCCGCAAGCAGTCGTAGGCGCCGACCCCGACACAGTGTAGGCGTAGCGACCGACCACGAAGACATCGCTCATACCCTCATTGGTACTACCGGTAAGTGTGCCATCCGCGTCGACGCCGCTTTTGTAGACTGGGCCATTAGGCAATTGTGTCAAATTCGAAGCAATGGAATCGACTGTAAGTATATTATTGAGCCCGGCCGCGCTCTGGACTTGGAAGGCAGTAGTACTATCGCCGCCGTTGGCTTTAATAATTACCGATCCGGGCGTTCCGGCAGCCGTACCGTTGGCACCAGCCTGTAGCACTAAGTTGCCGCCCAGTTGGCCGGAGGCACCTTGGCCGGCAACGACATTGAGGCTGTTGCCAGCACCCGAAGCTGCCTGGGTAATGTTAATAGTGCGATCGGCACCTTGACCCAAGTTGAGGTTACCCAAAAGACCCAGGCTGCCCTGTATTTCGGCGCCACCAGCAACCGTCAACCCACCGCCGACGGTGAGTTGGTTATTAATGTTCGCACTATTTTCGACTGAGAGATTGCCTGCTTCCAAACTGTCCGCCAATATCGAGCTAGCCCCTATGCCGCCAACATCATAGACTTGGATCTCGCAACCGATGGCCGATGCGCAAGATGTGATACTGCCCGACGTCGTGACGTAAGCGTAGCGGCCGGAGACGAATACTGAGGCTTCGTTAATGCTACCGCTGCCACCGGTGTTAGTGGTGCCGGACTCGTCAGCACCACCAACGTAGGTTGGGGCGGATGGGCTAGACACGTCATATTCTTGCAGTTCACAACCACGAGCGGAGCCGGCCGTTTGGGTGCAAGTAGCGGTGGCGCCAGGTAGGGTGATATAAGCGTAGCGGCCAGAAACAGTTATGGAGCTCATATTAGCACTAGTGACGCCTGTGCCCGTAACGCTGTTTGTACCGGAAGCGTCAGCGCCACCGACGTAGGTGGGAGTCGTCGGATTAGAAACATCAATTACTTTGAATTCGCAGCCAAGGCCAGCTCCAGAGCCGGCGGCGCAGGCGGTCGGGTCAGCATTACTGGTAACGTAAGCGTAGCGGCCGGAGACGTAGACATTATTCATTACCAGACTGCCTGCCCCGCCATTGGTGGTACCGCTGACGTCCATGCCGCCAGTGTAGGCAGGGGCAGCCGGGTTAGAGACATCAAATACTTTGAATTCACAACCACCAGCCGGGACAGTGATTGCACATGTACCAGCATTTCCTTGATATGTCACATAAGCATAGCGGCCGGAGACGTAGACTGATGCACCGTCACTACTGCCTCCACCACTATTGGCAGCACCATTACTGTCGGCCCCGCCAATATAGGTTGGTGTGGATGGGTTACTTATGTCAAAGACTTTGAGCTCACAACCCCGAGCCGAACCTGGGGTGCTTGAGCAACCATTGACGTCTGCTTGGCTAGTCACGTAGGCGTAGCGGCCGGAGACATAGACTGAAGTAAAGTTATCTGCTGATGATGCTCCCGAGTTGGTCGACCCTGTTGTGTCAGCACCACCGACGTAGGTTGGGGTGGTTGGGTTGGAGATGTCATAAACTTGAAGCTCGCAACCAATGGCCGACCCAGGCGTTTGCGAACAGGCTGTGGCATCGGCCGACTTAGTTACATAGGCGTAGCGGCCTGAAACATAGATACTAAGCATATTTTCATTGCCCGTGCCTGGGCTATTAGAACCGGTGACATCAACTCCACCGACATAGGCGGGGGCGCCCGGATTAGTAGTATCGAAGATTTTGAGCTCACAACCGGTCGCCGCTACCGACGTACAAGCGGTTGGTTCCGCGTTTGAAACAACATACAGATAGCGGCCGGCCGCAAAGCTGGCATTGGAAGTAAGACTACCGACGCCTGAATTGGTCGCACCTGTGTTGTCCGCACCACCTTTATACGTCGGGCCAATTGGGGTTTGGGTAAGTATGGACGCCGTGGTGTCAAAGTTGAGTACATTACTGCCGGCTGCCGTCTGAAGCTGGAAGGCCGCAGTCGAGTCGGTAGCGTTCTGGAACAGCGCCGTGCCACGGTCAACAAAGCCATATAGAGCAGTACTAGCGTTAGTGGCGACGGTGCGTACATAGGCTTGTGGTGTCGTGCCTGTTACCAGTTGGGCGCCCCAGGCTACTAAAGTATCACTGTTGGTAGACATGGTTATGGTAGGCTTGATATTGCTCGGAGTACCAGTAAAGTTCTGGGTTACGCTAAAACGTTTCCAGGTATTGGTAGCCACAAATGTAAGTGACGTACCGGTAGTGGGTGTAGCTCCGGTGGAGTCAATCTCCAAAGTAAATACGGACGCACCGCTGTTGGTCTTAGCCCAAATACTGAATGTATAGTTACCATTCGTGCTGGTAGTATAGGTCTGTACCAGGGTATGACTGGCAGCAACACCAGAAACAAGCTTGTCAGCGGTGGTTTGGCCATCTGGAGCCGGGTTGGAGGCCCCATCGTTAGGCGTTACCGTGATGTCGGTTGGTACCCATGTCGTACTCATGTCTTCACTGCGAACCAGCAGGTTACTGTACTGGCCAGTACTAATGCTGCCTGCAGTTATATTCCCAATAGTGTCTATATTGCCCCCGGTATCGGCCTGAAACTGCCCGCCGGTCCCTATTGTAAACTTGCCCTGTAGCGTGGCTACCGAAACATTACCTTGAGTTGAAGCCCCGCCGCCGACGCCACCATTGAGAATGATACTTCCACCATAAATCGAACTGGTTCCGCCGGTAATATTGATATTTCCACCTCCACCTAGCCCGAAGCCAGCGCCGGCCTGCAGACTGAGATCACCTCCGACGTTGTTACTAGCGGTAGAGTTACCACTTTGGATCGTGAGGTTTTTGCCGGCTGAACCGTCCGCCACCCCAAGGGTATGGTTAGCATCATTCTGGAATGTTACGTTGCCGGCGCTACTGACCTGGAACAAGTCGCCACTGCCAACAGATAGTAGAGCAGACGGAGAAGTGTCGCCAATGCCAGTGTTGCCGGCAAAATAGTTCTGGTCGGCAGAACTGTTGTAGATGGAGTAACTGCCAGTGGGAATAGTTTGTGTGCCAATGAGTAAGTTGGTTTGTTTGGTACCAGTTGCTTCATCTATAGTAATACCAACGTTATTGGTGGCGGTGGTCTGAGCTTGTATCGTAATTCCAGAATCGTTGGTAATGGCGGAACCAGCGCCTATGGTTGGCGTGGAAACAACAAGGCCGGCACTATTGAGTGCTGTAAAGGCTGTAGCGGCAGTTCCCGCGCGTAACAAAAGACCGTCAATGGCGCCACTCGCAATTCCTGTTGGATTATCCGCAACAGCCTGAATTTGAGCGCCAAAACAGCCAAGGACACAGTTGGGGCCGCTAGCGGCAAAGGTTACGTTGGAATCAATGCCGTAGACCGAAGAAGGTGAACTGCCACCGATAGTCAACTTTGAAGCTGGTGCCGTAGTGCCGATGCCAACGTTGCCGTCCTGGAAAATAGCCGCATAGTTGTTGTCAGCCCCGGTTGGAGTGGCTACGAATAGGCCATAGTTATTTGTGGCTGTGCCTGATGAACCAGTGTAGGAACCAGTTGAAGATATCTGTAGGCCATACTTGTCTATGGCGTCAGTGGTAGTGTTAGTGGCAGTGTTCTGGATACTGACACCGTAGTTAGTAGCTGTTACTGCACCAGAGTTGATAACTGAAAGACGTTTGTTGGTGGGTGCAGTGTCGTTGATGCCGACGCTGCCTGATCTGGTGAGTGTCTCGACATTAGTAAAGGTTGGCGTATTGTCTTGAAAACTTATTTCCAGATTGTCAGTTGTGGTATTGTTGCGAAGGGTCCATCCCCAATTGATGTTATTTTCCGTTAACATTATTCCAGAGTAATTCCCAGTAGTATTACCTGCGTCTACCTTTATGTAATTATCAGTTCCTGATTTTTGAAGATGAAGTAATTGCGTCGGAGCTGCCGTGCCAATGCCGACATTGCCATCATTTCGTGCAAACAGTATGGAGGCAGTTGAGCTCTGAATGTCGAGTGCTGCCGATGCGTTGGTGTTGACCGAGCCCTTAATGATTGTGTTGCCGGTTGGGTCGATTGTCAGATCGCCTGAGGCCGTAGTGATAGTCGGTGTGCTGAATGACGTATCGGCCGTTCCGGTGCCAGAGATGTGGAAGTTGGAAGAAGTCTGCAGACCAGTTTGGTTAAGTATAAATCCAGTAGAGTCGAGTCCGTCTAATTGATCGACATTTAGATTGGTAACTTTAGTGGTAGAAGTAACTGTCAGGGGTGCGGTACCGGTTGATATCGTTGATATTAATTGGGTGCCTTGAACGGTGCTGGCGGCCACCACTGCGCCAGTGTTACTAACGCTCAATAATGTTGAAGGCGTCCACGTAGCTCCGGCTGGACTACGCTGTACAGTAAAGTTATCCGAGATTTGTGATATGGCCATGCGCCACTGAAAGGTTCCTGAAGCCTGAACGATGTTGCCATTATCAACGTTGTTACTCCAGAAAGAACTGCCAGCATTTGAACTATCAAAGAAAGTAGGGACAGCGCTGCCATTTTGTAGTCGAATTATGCTGCTAGTAGTGCTGGGGCTGTTGATGTCCAGAGATGCCACGGGATTAGAAGTGCCGATACCTACCAGGCCCGTATTCTTCACCTGCAATCCTTGGTAGTTAATAGTGTAAGCGGAAGACGTATGGGTGCGACTTGTGCCGACAACAACATGAGTAGCATCCGTAAAGCTCGCAATTGTGTCCGATACACCATCGGCATATACAAGCTGGCTCCCCACCATAGCAGCGGTAAAGGTAGTTCCTGAGCCTACAACAGTCGTAGAGGCAGTTTGTGAAATAGTGCCGGTATTATATTGGACTGGCGAAACGCTCAGGGTGTTTGAGGGTGAAATTGTGCCTATCCCAACGTTGCCACCAAAATAGTTATTAGCAGTAGAGCCGTTGTAGATACCATAGGTGCCAGGTGGCACGCCAGCTACTCCCAATAGTAATTGGATATTGCTAAGCCCGTTGGTGGCGAATCCCCATAGGGCAATATTGGTATTGCTACCTGAACCAGTTCCTGAAGCGCCCCCAACAACTGCGGCACTCACACCTGAAGAATTACCCGTGGTTTGGCCGTAGATACCAAAGTTAGTGCCTGATGTAGCTGTGCTAGTGCCGGCAATGGTCGTTTGGCCGGCACCGCTGTTGGTGACATTCAACGCCGTTGCCGCCCCGGTTTGGACGACGCTCAGCGCTGTTGCAGCTGTACCAGTATTTGTTCCATTAACGGTTAGGGCAACTACGCCGGTGGTAGCAGGCTGAATGTTGTTGTCCGATGTGGCCGTTGGGACATTACGTATATATGTGCCCGTTAGGCTGGGTAGATCACCAGAGGCAATCGTGCCGTCAACATAGCTGGTACCATTGTTACGCAGGTAGTGACCTGCTGTGTTAGCACCACCGTTGATGAGGTAGCCACCAGTACCAGAGGTGATCGTCGAAGATCCGCTTTGGAGTAGGTTGCCGGAGAGGCCTAGAGTGGTTACGCCTGACACGGCACCAGTATTAGTCACGTCAAACGCAGTTGAATCGATGGCTAAGGGGGCGCTGCCGCCGCCAAGGGTGATCTGGCCAGAGCTGGTGCCAGTGTTGAGGCCAATGGTGCTACTGCCGTTGTTAGTGACGGAGATAGCACCAGTAATGGTGGCTCCACCGGTAGTAACGGCCAGGTTACCGGCAAAAGTGCTAGCACCGTTGACTGTAAGCAACTGTGTTGGCGCACTAGTACCGATACCGATACGACCATTCAATGTATCTGCCACGAACAGGTTAGATGTGCCGGCGCTGTTCTGGATCTGGAAAGCCGTTGTACTGTCGGCGTTGTTCATGAAGGTCACCGGGTTGGTGATGACACCGCGTAGCTGGATTGCACCGATCTGGTATGGCAACAAGGTCGAGCCGCTGTTGATCTGGACGGCGTCAAGGTACATGTGCTGGCTAACGGTCGAAGTGGTGATGCTGATGGCGGTTACATTAGTGGTGGTAAAGATGAAGGTACAGCTGAAGCGCTGGAAGCCGGTTGAGACAGTAGTTGAAGTAAGCGTACAAGCCTGGGTGATGGTACCACCGGTAAAGGCGACTGCCAAACCGCTTAAGCTAGCTGTGCCCTTGGCGTAGAAACTAAGTGTGTAGGTACCGGGTGTCAGGGCTGAGCCGGACAAACCACTGCTGGTAATCTGGGCGCCGGTACCGCTGGCACCAAGGTTGATGTCGAGGCTGGCCAGGCCATGGTAAGCCAGAGTCTTGTTGGTATTCTGCGAGATCGAAGCGGTCGCGCCAGTCGCCGCCCAACCAGTCGTGTTAACTTCAAAGCCGGGGTTGACTACCAGATTGTTGGTGGTGGTATCGACTAAGAAGATTGGGGCGCCAGTTGAGTTCTGCACCTGAAAGGCGGTGCCGCTGTTAGTAAAGGTCTGGATGATATCACCGGCGTTACTTATGGTTTCACTCGTAGCCCCGCCCTGTATAGCTACTGTTGTGCTGGCGTTGGATCCACCACTGGTACCGTTACCACCAATCTGGACAGTCTGCTGTGAGCCTGAAGCTGTTGCAATGTGTACTGTACCTGTGCCGGCATTAGTGACTGAGCCTAAGTCTAGTATCTTGCCCGCTGTGGTTTGGTCACCAATGTTTATGTCACCGGCGGCAGTACCAGTGCCGCCTTGCACGCTAGTGGTGCTGGTGGAGTTGGTTGAGCCTACCGTCACACCTTCAACAGCGGCAACGTTTCCAACGTTAATGGTACGAGCACTAGCGCTGCTACCTATGTTGATGGTACTGCTAGCGCCACTATCTAGATTTAGGTTACCGGTCAGGTTAGTGCTGCCAAGGGTAATGGCTGTGCTGTTGCTGGTAGTTCCTAGACTCAAGGTGCCAGCACTGTTACGCTCGACAGCAGCGGTTAGGACACTCGTGCCGAAGTAGCCACTGCGGAAGGTAGTACCAGTCAGGCCGACATCTATGGTGTTGTTGGCGGTTGGTTGGATGACTTGGGAGACGTTTAGTGAGCCGGCACTGTTGAAGAAAGCTTGGCGGGCTGGGGTCGCTGTGGAGTCAAAAATCTCCAGCACATTAGCGGCTGTGTTGTTTGTTCCCTTCACTGTCAGAGCTACGACACTGGCGGTGGTTGGAGCGATGACGTTATCTGAGGTGGCTGTTGGGACGTTGCGGATGAAGATACCTGCTCCATCAGCGCTTTGCAGGGCGCTGCTGACAAAGTTGGTGCCATCGCCACGTAAGTAGTTACCAGTGGTGGCGGCTCCTCCATTAATCTTGAAGCCTGTACCGGCACTAATAGTTGAGCCAGCTGTTTGCGTGATGTTACCGGCACCAGCATTTAGGCCGACGCTGGTGGCGAGACCGGCCGCGGTTACAGAGAAGTTAGTACCTGTAATGGCGTTGCCACCAATAGCCAGGGCGTTGGTAACGTTAGCACTGCTAGCATCAAAGGCGGTTGTTATCTTACCATTAGTGTTAGCGGCATCAACTTTGATGCCAATAGGTTGTGGCCGATCAATATCGTTGTTCTTAACCAACAGCAGTTGGGCAGGATCAGCAGCCCCGGCACCATCAGCCCGCGTGATAGAAGTAAAACCAGTACTGCCTGTGGCGGTAGTTATCGTGAAATTAGAGTCGGTCGTGGTATCTGCCAGAGTGAAAGCGATGTCGCGAGCATCAGTGGTGGCGATGGTATTGCCACTGGTAGCGGCGTAAGCATTTTGCAGCGTCACTAAGCCCGAACAACTCGCCCAACCCGGAGCCGATGACGTATTTCCTACCAGACACTGGCCGGTTGTGCCTGCAGCGGTAGCCTGTATAGAAGTAGTACCATTGCCATACAAGACGCCGTTGCTGGTGAAAGAGCCACCGGTGGCTATGGCCAAAGTACCGCCGGCGTCTGGCAAAAGTATACTTCTGGCTCCTGTTTGGGTTGCGAAGTCCAAGGTAGAGGTGTTTGCCCCGGTAAGTTTGGCGAGTTGGCCAGCCTTGAAGGCGTACGGAACGGCGGTGAGCTTAAGCCTTGGTGACATTTCAGCGTCCCAGCCAGGTGTACCGGTACCGCCTACCCTAATGGTCAGCCAAAGGTCTTGATCCCAGTTAATTGTAGTTGGGAACGAGGTTAGAGAGCCCAAATAGACACTTAGATAGCCGGCCTTAGTTGTGAGCTTGTTGCCACTGATGTAGGTTTCAGTCCACAGACAGTTAGCATCACCAGTACAAGAGCCCTGTGATGAACCTGACGATGAAGAGGCGTTATACAGCTTAAACTCAACGTTATAGGTTCCGTCGGTGACAATCCCACCAGTGTTATTTAGAAGTCTAGCTTGAAAATTAAGGTTTGCGGCTGTGGCCGCCTCTACGCGTGTAGGCGCGCCCGCGCGCGTATAAAAGAATATACCTAGGACAGCAACAGTAAAAACCAAGCATAGTCTAGTAAGCCCAGTCTTTAGGCTAAAATTGAACTTCAAGTGAGGCAGGAATTTGACTGACATTTGTTTTGGTTTTTTTGTTTGTTAAACCTGATCAAATTTTCTCATTAATAACAGTAGTAAGCAAGCCTAATTGAACACTTTTTGCATGCAAAACTACTCAATAAAAAAGCTGCTATTTTTTCATAAAATTAGTATTCAATTCTAGTCAAGAGAACAATATTTAGAGTCTGTGTATCTGTATAAGTGTTACAACAGTTATTTTGCTTATAAAAAGTGGAGGTTTACGTTGCTAATAAAGCAACAATACTTTATCTGTTAGCTGTTTTCCACAGTCTGTCTATTTTATGCTAGTAATCTTGAGTATGGTTTGGTGTTGGCGGTGGCCACGGACAGTATGAACACGCTTTTTAGCTTTGTATCTGATAGATGTCACTTTATCTGCCTGCTGATCTTGACTGATTACTTCTGCCGTTACTTTGGCGGCTGCAACTTCAGGGTTGCCAACAGTGGTTGTTTCACCGTCAATGACTAATAAGGGCACAAAACTAGCTGTCTTGCCTTCTTGTTTTAGCAGTTCAACTTCAATAGTCTCGCCTTCTGAAACGAGATATTGTTTACCACCGGTAGATATGACTGCTTTTTTCATAGTTACCGACAGAGTCTACCAGAGATAGCCCTGTCTGTCAAAGATGTTAAGACGCCTTTTTGAGACCAATAGACAGATCACTATCTTCGACTTTTACTTCTGCTGAGTATGTACTGCTGCCCTCTTTCATCAGGTGAGTCGCCAGTGTTTCTTGCTTAATAGTATCGTCATGCTCCTCGATGGCTTTCTCTAGGTCTTTACTATCTGTTTGCAATACCAAACTTATCCGATCATCAACGTTCAGCCCAGCTGTTTTACGAGCATTTTGCACCTGTCGAATGACCTCACGTATTAACCCTTCTCGTTTGAGTTCTGGGTTGAGTTTGGTATCAAGCTGCACTCGATAGTGTTGCGTAAAGTTCCCCTCTTTCAGGTTTTTTAGGAACGTCTCGTCAGGTTTGAGTACACTTTTATCGAATAACACCTCTTTTACGTTCAATTCCTCTTTCAGGATTTCGGTTAACTCTGGCAGTAAATAAGCTTCATAGAATCTTTGAAGTGTGACTTTGGCCAACGGTTGTCTGACTTTAATGCTGTGTTCAGCACGTACACTTAAACCGATTGTTATCAGGTTGCGCAGTATTTGCATTTTCTGGACTAGCAATTCATTTATGTGGCCTACCTCCGGCCAATCAGTTAAATGCACACTTTCGCCGAGCTTATTGTCGGTCAATTTCAAGAATAATTCTTCTGCCAAGAACGGAGTGAAAGGTGCTAAGACCTGGCTGAGCCGCACTAGTACGTAATGCAACGTCTGATAGGCTTGTTGTTTATCTGTGTCATCACCTGATTTCCAGAAACGCCGACGACTACGGCGCACGTACCAGTTACTGGCGTCATCAATGAAGGGCAATACTGGTTTGAGGGCATTTGGTATATCATAGCGCTGCATATTAGCATCAACTTCTTCAATAAGCTGGTGAACTCTGGAAACAATCCACTGGTCGAGTAAGTTACTGTTTTCATTGATTGGATCTTCCAGCTTACCATTCCACTCCCAGCCATCTACCTCAGCGTACATAGTAAAGAAGTCGTACATATTCCAAATCATCGACAGCTTACGATTGACGTCGGCCACGTCCTTATCTACCAAGGAGTAATCTTCGCCGTTCATCAGTGTTGAGCTCATAAGCAAAAAGCGCAGGGCGTCAGCCGAATATTCATCCATCAGTAGGTTTGGGTCGGTAAAGTTCCCAAAGCTTTTGCTCATTTTTCTACCATCATTTCCAGCGACAGTACCGGTGGTAATAACATTGCGAAAGACGTTTTTGCCAAACAACCCTACCCCAACGGCGTGTAGGTAATAGAACCAGGCCCTGACTTGAGCAATGTATTCTACGATGAAGTCACCTGGAAAATTTTGTTCAAATTTTTCCGTATTTTCGAACGGATAATGGAACTGGGCAAACGGCATACTGCCAGCCTCAAACCAGGAGTCCATAACCTTGTCTATACGCTTATATTTGACATTATCTATTGTAAACTCTACATCATCTATCCATGGTCGATGATAATCATCCAGTTCAACGCCCGATAACTCCTTGAGTTCAGCATAACTGCCAACAACTTTGATGTGCTCTTTACCACTCTTGTCCTTGCCCTTCCAGACTGGCATAGCTGTGGCCCAGAAACGGTCGCGACTGAGGTTCCAGTCTGGAGCGCTCTCAACAGTTTTTTCAAACCGACCATGTTTGATGTGCTCCGGAAACCAATTGATATTACCGTTTTGTTCTAGCATGTCTGTACGTTGATTATCAATATCCATGAACCAACTGGGGTGAGCCCGGTACATCAGGCGTGTACCACAACGGTGGCAGTGTGGATAGGGGTGCGTGATGTATTCGATTTTCCAGACCACACCGCGCTCAAACAATGTCTTAGCTATGTCTTTATTTATCTCCCAAATTTGTTTGCCTTGCCACTCGCCCTCGGTGTAAAAACCTTCTTCGTCAGTATCTAGAGCCATAGGAATTTTATTCTTCTTGGCTAAGGTATAATCGTCCTCTCCGTAAGCTGGTGACTCGTGGGCAATGCCGGTGCCTTCCTCGGTATGGACGAAACTGGCGTGCCAAATTTTGTGAGCGTTGTTGCCACGGTCCTTGAACAAAGGTTCATACGACTTACCGACTAATTCGCTGCCTTTAAACTTTCGCAAAACTTTATAGTCAAGCTTTTGATGCTTTTCGTCTGTTAGAGCTTTCTCGAGCAGAGTCTCGGCCAAAATCAAATGCTCCCCGGCTAGTTCAACCTCAGCATAAACGACGTCTTTATTGACTGCCAAAGCGGTGTTAGATGGCAGTGTCCAGGGTGTAGTTGTCCAAGCCAACAGATAACTTTTCTCACCTTTTAGTTTGAATTTCACATAGACACTTGGGTCAGTGTCATCCTGGTAGCTATTGTCCATGGCGACTTCGGCCTTAGAAAGCGGCGTAGCGTCCCTAGTGCAATAAAGCAATACCTTTTCGCCTTCATAGATCTTGCCGGCGTCATAGAGCTTCTTAAAGGCCCACCAGACGCTTTCCATGAACTCTTTGTCCATGGTTTTGTAGGCACCGTTGAAGTCCACCCAGCGGCCAATGCGGTCAATCGTGTCTTCCCATTCACTACCCGTCTGTACCATGTTGGCACGACAAGCCTTGATGTAGTCCTCCAAGCTAATGGTAGTACCGATTTCATTCCTGTCTTTTATGCCTAGCTTTTTCTCGGTGTAGACTTCGGCCGGCAAACCGTGACAGTCCCAGCCCCAAACCCGCTCGACTCGCTTGCCTTTCATAGTCCAATAGCGTGGTACCACGTCCTTAGCGATGCTGCTCAGTAGCGTCCCAGTGTGTGGCACCCCAGTTATGAAAGGCGGCCCATCATAGAAAACGTAAGCATTGTCCTTAGGGCGTGACGAAACTGACTTCTCGAAAGTCTTGTTCTTTTTCCAATAGGCTACGAGGTCTTTCTCGTAGTCAATTGCCTTGCGTCTGGTGCCTTGCTTGAACTTCATAACTCTCCTTTAAAAACAAAAAGCCCCTTGATCACAGGAGCCTCAATTGAGACGGTACCATCCTGCTTGGGACTTAATTTAGGACGATTACGGGCCTTCCCGGTGAGTTCTACTAACTTAAAGCTTTCTTCTCACACCTTGCAGTTGATAGCTGCTCTTCGCCGTCTGGCGAACGGATACATTTACTATAGCCCAACTACTGTTGAGCTGCAACAAAGAAGTTGCCACCTGCACTAGCATAAGCAGCGACTTCATCCATTAGCGGTAATTGAGAACCAGACCACATTTGTATTATCTGTCCGTCGTCTGACAGAACCAAAATAGCTGGGTGTTGCATGATGTCATATAGGCTAGCTGTAGCTGAGCCCTCTCTGCTATCAACATCAACTAGTTCCACCTTGCGGCTGGCTTCGCGACGTTCAAATTCATGCACGAACTCCTCGGCCATGCGAGCGTATTCGGAGTTTGGTCGGTAAAGCAGTAGCACTTTCATGTTACTACTATATCAAGTTTGATTTTTGTCGGATAGGGCTAGCTACAACCAGTAGTTGAGCCACAGCTGGTACAGACATAACAGCTGCCGGCTTTTTGGGTCTGATTACCACAGTTGAAGCACATCGGTGCTGAATTGTCAGTCTTGGCATCAGCCTTAGTCTTAGCTGCAGCTGTCTGCACTGGTGGACTAGTAATTTTTGCTTCCGCTGGTCTTTCAATTATCTTTTCAACTGGTTTAATTTCGGCTTCTACCAGGGGTTGTTCCAGTAAACTAGTTTGGGCTTCGGGCATATCGTCGATATCAGCTAGACCGAGCTCCAGCCTATCGTCAAACGACAGATAAGTGCTAGCCAGTCTGCGAGCTATGTAGTCAATGATCGAAGTAGCGGTTCTGATTTCTGCGTCATCAGTTATACCTGACGGAGCAAATGACATGCTGGTGAAGGATTTAACGTAATCTTTAAGCGGCACTCCGAACTGCAAACCGTGACTGATAGATATAGCCAGAGCGTCCATGAAACCCGCCAAGGTTGAACCCTGTTTGGCTAAGCGCATGAATAGTTCACCAGGTGCGCCATCGTCGTATTCACCAACCGTTAGGTAGCCATGACTGCCGGCAACAGTAAAGGAGAAGGTCTTGGAATTACGTACCTTTGGTAGTTCACGACGGACAGCTCCCTTAACGATGAACTTCTCGCTGATAGATTGAATGCTGGCAGGTTCTGATTTTTGATCACCATCTTTTTTAGCCATAGATAGTGGTTGGCCAACCTTGCAGTTGTCACGGTAGATTGCTACGGCCTTGAGACCTAACTTCCAAGCCTCTAAATGAAGTTGTTCAATTTCTTCGACTGTGGCTTCTTCTGGCATATTAACAGTTTTACTGATGGCTCCAGATAAGAAAGGTTGTACAGCAGACATCATTTTTACATGACCCATGTAGTGAATTGAGTTATCACCCATAGAACAAGCAAAAACATTTTTATGTTCTTCCTTGAGGTGAGGTGCTCCAATTATAGTCTTTTCAACATCAATATAGCTGATAATATCATCAACTTGGGTCTTGCTGTAGCCGAGTACTTTTAGTGCTCGGGGTACAGTTTGATTCACTATGTTCATAGAGCCACCACCGACCAGTTTCTTAAACTTTACTAAGCCTAAGTCAGGCTCAATACCAGTTGTATCACAATCCATCATTAATCCGATGGTACCAGTTGGTGCTAAAACGCTGGCCTGAGAATTCCTAACACCGTAAAGCTCGCCTAGTTCTACGGCTTCATCCCAAGCACTGGCTGCCGCACTTAAGAGTTCCTCTGCTACAAGACCGGCGTCAATCTTTGAAACTTCTTGGCGATGCATTTTTAGAACGTTGAGCATACCATCACGATCCTTATGAAAGCCAGCGAAAGGCCCTACTCTGTTAGCTATTTTTGCACTCGTAGCATAAGCATGACCAGTCATGAGAGCAGTAATGGCAGCGGCTATGGCCCGACCCTCATCAGAGTCATACGGCAAGCCCATGGCCATTAAAAGAGCTCCTAGATTGGCGTAACCCATGCCGAGCTCACGGTAAGCTCGAGCATTTTTAGCAATACTCTCGGTTGGATATTCGCTGTAACCGACTAGGATTTCTTGGGCAGTAAAGATAACCTCGACAGTATGCTTGAAGGCTTCAATATCAATAGTATTGTCGTCCCGCAAGTATTTAAGTAGGTTTATGCTGGCTAAGTTACAGGCCGAATTGTCCAGATGCATGTATTCAGAACAGGGGTTACTGGCATTTATACGACCAGCATTAGGTGTAGTGTGCCAACGATTGATAGTAGTATCAAACTGCATGCCCGGATCAGCGCACTCCCAAGCGGCTTCAGAGATTTGGCGGAAAAGATCGCGGGCTTTGACGGTTCGGAGCACTTTGCCAGTTTTAACAGATACTAGACTCCAGTTGGCGTCTTGTTCGACAGCTTCCATAAACTCATCAGTTACACGAACGGAGTTGTTTGCGTTTTGGTATTGGACCGAGAAAATGTCTTTACCGTCTAGATCCATGTCGTAACCAGCTTGCTGCAAAACGCGAGCCTTGCGCTCTTCTATGGCTTTGCACCAGATGAACTCTTCAACGTCTGGGTGATCTGAGTTTAATATAACCATCTTGGCTGCTCGGCGGGTCTTGCCACCGCTCTTGATAGCGCCGGCTGAAGAGTCAGCACCACGCATGAATGATAGTGGACCAGAAGCGGTACCAGCACTCTTACCAAGTTTTTCAACTGATGAGCGAATAGTACTAAGGTTAATCCCGGAACCGGAACCACCTTTGAATATCATGCCTTCTTCTTTATACCAGTTTAGGATAGAGGGCATAGTGTCTTCTACCGCCAAAATAAAGCAGGCGCTAGCCTGTTGTGACCTGCCTTGGGCGCCGATATTAAACCAAACCGGTGAGTTAAAGGCAGCTTTTTGAGTAGCTAAAATGTATTTGAGTTCCTGGCGAAAATCTTCGGCTTCGTCTTCACTTTCGAAGTAACCTTCTTGCAAACCAGTCCTAGTGATAGTATCAGCTACGCGGTCAACTAAGTGCTTTAGGCTACTCTCACGCTCATCAGTCCCTGGCGTACCAGTAAAGTACTTCTGAGCTACGATATTGATAGCATTTAGTGACCAGCCCTCTGGAAAATCAACGCCTTTCTGTTCAAAGACAGGCGTGTTAGTGGCTGGATTGGTGATGAGCGAGTCTCTTTTGACCCACTTTATAGTGTCGTAGGCCTGGCTTTTAGCGGGCGTGAATAGTCGCCTGCGCCCCAGGATAGTTGTTTGTCCCATTTTTTTTACCCTCACTTTTATGTCCTTGCTGAAAGGTTTGCTCTTTTCATCCAAGGAACCATTTATTAAATTATTTTAGTTTTATAGTTTTTGTTAGTTGAGTAAACTGCGTTCGTCTCTCTTAACGCTGTTAGCTCCCCTTGGTTCATAACTATACTTACTTTATATACCCGGTCGTGGCCGTGTGCAAGTATTTTCCGAACCCAGGGCGGCTAACAGAGTTGTTAGTGCTTAGTTTTGACTTTGCCTTCTTTAATTTGAAGCAATTCTTTTTCAAAACCAGCGATGTCTTTAAACCGCCTGTAAACACTAGCGAAACGGACGTAAGCAACTTCGTTGAGCTGAGCTAAGCGCTCCATTACCATGTCACCGACTTTGGCAGATGGAACCTCTTGATCGCCGCAGTCATAGATATTGTGCTCTATGTCAGCAACGAGATGTTCCAATTGCAAGCTGGTAACAGGTGTTTTCTCGCAGGCTCGGTACAGACCGGCTAACAACTTTTCTCGGTTAAAGAGTTCCCTGGTACCGTTATTTTTGATAACGATTATCTGGGGTTTTTCCAGGCGTTCATAGGTAGTGAAGCGATAACCACACTCCGGGCAAGCTCGGCGGCGGCGAATAGCTTCTCCTTCCTCGGCGTCTCTGGACTCGATAACCTTGGTGTCGGCGAACGAGCATTGGCTGCATTTCATCTGTTACACCTCCTTATGTTTTCTATCATAACTGATTGAAAACAAATTTTGTATTCAGCTTAAATGTACTATTTACCTATACATATCACTATATATAGCGTCTATGCCCTAATAATAAGCCTACATGCAGTGCCTGACAATACAAAATGTGGTGTATTATTTACCTGGAGTTAATCCATTTCTATCTGTTAAAAGCGAAAACCAAGCATTCGACATGATTTTTAATTTATTTTCTTGTGAGGAAACGTACCTCAATTGGTACATTTGCGCGCAAAAAATAAATTAAAAGTGGTGAACCTTGGTTTGCAGCTGACAGATAGAGGTGGATTAGCTCCTAAATTTAGGCCAATAGTGGCTTATTTATCTTCGGTGAAAGGCTCATTATCACTATCGTCTTGATCTTTGGAGCCATGTTTTCGCTTGCGCAGACGACGCAAAAACGAAGGTTTTTCAAGTTCCTCATCATCATCGACGAGACCCGTGCTTTCTTCTTGACTAGAGCTTGAATCATCATGGGTAGTATCTGACTCTTCTTGATTATCAAGCGACCAAATATTTGGCATAGGTGTAGAATCTTCTTTAAGTTTCTTATCGTGATCGTCTTCTTCATGCTCCGGCAGATCCATATTGAGATCAGTTATATCTTCTTTTTCTGCCTCATGCGTAATTGATTTGGGGGTTTCTTCGAGGCCTTTGGCAACACCACGACCGCTAAAGTAAGCATCGTCAAAGCCAGTGGCCACAACGGTTATGATTATTTCACCATCTAGGTCTGGGTTGATAGTTGCACCGAAAATTATATTGGCTTCAGGGTCAGCGGCAGCTGTAATGGCTTCGGCAGCTTGGTTGATTTCATGCATCGACATATCGTTGCCACCAATAGCATTGAACAGAATGCCTCTAGCGCCATCAATTGAAACTTCGAGCAGTGGTGATTCAATGGCCTGTTGAGCAGCGCGTAGGGCTCGATCTTCACCACCAGCACGACCAATGCCCATAAGAGCTGAGCCAGCATCGGCCATGACAGTTTTAACATCGGCAAAATCAAGGTTAATAAGACCATGGACGGTGATCAGATCAGATATGCCCTGTACGCCCTGACGCAGAACATCATCAGCTACTTTGAAAGCTTCTAGTAATGGCGTCTGACGATCAATGGTTTGCAATAAGCGATCATTAGGAATGATAATCAATGTATCGACGGATTGACGTAAGTTGGCAATAGCCGAGTCGGCATTGCGACGCCTCTTGTCACCTTCAAAGGCAAACGGTTTAGTTGCAAAACCTACAACTAGAGCCCCATCATCTTTGGCTGCCTGAGCGACTATGTGGCCAGCACCACTACCAGTACCACCACCAGCACCAAGGGTTACAAACACCATGTCAGCGCCACTGACGGCTTTCTTAATATCTTCAATCGATTCTAGGGCAGCGTGTTGTCCAACGCTTGGATCAGCACCTGCACCTAGACCACGAGTCTTATCCTTGCCGATGTGGATTTTGGTGTTAGCTTTAGAGTGATGCAAAGCTTGTGCGTCGGTGTTAATAACTATGAACTCGACGCCATCAACACCAGCTTCTATCATGCGGTTAATAGCTGCTCCACCTGCACCTCCAACACCAACTACTTTTATTCGGGCAAACGTTTCAATATCTGGATTGACTTGTGGCATCTTAACTAATCTTCCTCACTTAATGTGTTGTAGTATACGTCAGTCACCGAAGTTCTACAACAGCTGCTATTCTAACGTTTTACTCGACGGATTAAGCCCTCTACTAAGCCCATCAATTTTTTACTGGGTGAACCTCTTTCAGCCGGTGCATTATCTGGGCTAAGCAGCATATCAAGTTGCATTAGACCTATGGCAGTAACAAATGATGGATTCTCAACAACATCTACCAAGCCATTTAGCGGTTGGAGTTTGCCAATCCGGGCTGCTAACTGTAATTTCTCCCTAGTAAACTCGGCAATACCGGGCAAATTAGCTGTGCCACCGACTATAATGACACCACCAGGTAATTTACGTGACTTGCCAACTTTGCGTAGCTCTTTGTCTACTAATTCTAGTAATTCTTCGACTCGAGCTTCGGTTATCATTAGTATGTCGTCGGTATCGTAGCTGTATGTCTGGCCTTCATGCTCTAGGCTGATACTGTCGGCTTTTGGTGGCTTCAGTGAAGCGTGACGTAACTTCACAATCTCGGCAATGTCTAGATCAGTTTTAAGCCCAATAGCCAGATCATTAGTTATGTTGATGCCACCTACTGGTAAAACGGCTACATGTTGGATTTCACCATCCTCTACTACCACTAAGTTGGTTGTACCGGCACCAATGTCAATTAATAAACAGCCTGATTCCTTTTGTTGCCGAGTTAGAACGG
>CAZJQT010000007.1:0-22837 GCA_964548655.1 uncultured Candidatus Saccharibacteria bacterium | reverse complement strand
GCCGAGGTTACTCCCAAAGAGTTAGTTACTTTCCTCAGCCAACTCCAAACCAACTAGGTTGGTATTTATTTTTGCCAAAAGCGGTATATACTGGATCGTAGCTATGTAGGTACTGGGTTAGCCCTTTCCACCCACAGGCTTTATACAAATCACTAGTCTTCCGTCTCCGCGGATGGCTCCAATCCCAGTCAGAGTCGCTTTTATATCTATTTAGGCTAGGTGACGGCCGAATTTAATCTCTAGAAGGAGTGGTTTGTTATGTATTATGAAAATCCCGAGGGCGTTAGTGTGCACGATGGTTTCCCCAACCCGGCAACTGACATATCCCTGCAAACATTAGATCTTAATCAGCTGCTGATAAGACGTCCAGTCAGCACGTTTTTGATGCGTATAGCTGGTAATGGCGGTGAAGATTTGGGAGTCTTTGAAAATGACATTGTAATTGTCGATAGGGCAATTAAGCCGCGTGGCGCCCAAATGGTTATTTACTGGCAAGACGACAGCATGATGATCTGCCGCTTCAACCGTTTGCCAATCTTCGCCAAAGTCTGGGGTGTGGCTACTAGCATCATCCATCAATTTTCAGGAGCCAGATAATGAGCCTGGCGCCAGTTTTTGCTCTGATTGATTGCAACAACTTTTTTGTCAGCTGTCAGCGCTTGTTCCGCCCTGATCTGGAAGGCAAGCCAGTCGTGGTTCTGAGCAGCAATGACGGTTGCGTGGTGGCCCGCAGTAACGAGGCCAAGGCTTTGGGCATCCCAATGGGAGCACCAGCCTTTAAATGGCGTAGTGCCTTTAACCAACACAGAGTAGTTCAGTTCTCTGGCAATTTTGAGTTATACGGCGATATCAGCCGGCGTATAACCCAACTACTCACCACCATAACGCCGCGCATAGAGGTTTATTCGGTTGATGAATCATTCCTAGACTTATCAGAGCTACATATTACTGACTACACCGCATGGGGCAGGGCGGTGCGGGCACAAATCCTGCGCTATATTGGCATGCCGGTTTCTATTGGCATTGCCCCATCAAAAACCCTAGCTAAACTAGCTTCGGATAGAGCCAAAAAAGAGCCGTCTTATAAAGGTGCTTTGAACGTGGTAGGCGTTGATGACAAGGAACGTGAGCAACATTTAAAACTCCTGCCGATTAAAGATGTTTGGGGCATAGGCTGGCGCTTGGCGCCAAAACTGCAAGCCCTGGGCCTAACTACCGCCTATGACATAGCTAATTTGCGGCCAAGCCTAGCCAGACAGCTAATGGGAGTACATGGCGCACAGATGGTTTACGAGCTCAACGGCACTAGTTGTTTACCGCTAGAACTAAGTGGCAAAGTCCGCCAGAGCATCGCCAGAACCCGTACCTTCGGGGAAGACGTCAAAGATGTTTATGTCATTGAAGCGGCTATTGCTAGCTTTACCGCCCAGGCCGCTTTCCGTCTGCGCGAAAGTCGGCAGTTGACCAGGCGAGCCAGTTTATTCCTGGCTACCAATAAACACAAACTGGGCTATCGGCGCTGGAGTAGCGAGCTAAGATTCACCATGCCAACAGCTGACACGGGACATCTAACCGGAGCTTTGGTTAATGCCCTGAGTCAAATCTATGAGCCGCACGCCGCTTATTACCGGGCAGGGGTAATGTTTTATGATTTTGTGCCCGTGGGCGCTCTGCAGACCGATCTTGACGGAGCCGTCGATGTCAATCAGCACGTGCGTTCGTCGTCGCGCATGCAAGTATTAGACGACGTTAACGAACGTTACGGCAAGCGTTCTCTTCACTATGCCGCCGAAGATCTAGGCAACGACTGGCAACCGCGTCGTACGCTGGTCAGCCCACGCTATACAACCCAATGGGATGAGCTGCCCTCAGTCAGACTCAGCTAGCGTTTTCTAATCTGTTATGCTAGTATTCCAGCGTTCCAGCCATGGCCCCGTCGTCTAGTGATTAGGATATCTGGTTCTCATCCAGAAGATCGCGGGTTTGAATCCCGCCGGGGTCACCATTTGAGTACAGGTTTTTCTTTTTAGAACAGAGAAGATTGGCGTATACTTAAATAAACCATAAACATAATGAAATAGGTGGGTAAAACTGTAATATGCAGCTGGTAAAAGACAAATTCTATGCTTGGTATAACTACGCCGCAGTTGCCATATGCTTTGTTTACTTAGTACTCACTGCCATTGCCTGGTCTGGTAAATTCACTAGCATTGATTTGAAAGGTTTAGGTTTTATACCTGTAACCGGTGTTATTTGTTTAGTACAAATCATTTACGGCCTTTTGCTCTATAGGCGAGAAGCACGTTCTAACCCATGGACGGCTGGCTTGGGTGCGGCCATGATCTTGACGTTAGCCAACATCTCTATCATTCGTAACTCTGTACAACCGCATTCGTGGTTTTTGATTGCCTGGTATATACAGATCCTATTCAGTGGGATGTTTGGTCTCTATGTCGTGATTGGCTACGATTTTTTGGTCACAGTCTACTACATACTAATCGCCTCAGGTAAGAACGACATAAAGGCAAACGATCCACTAACTATCGGCGCGGTTTTGCTTACTTATTTACTTAGCTTGGCTAGTTACATGGTCTGGAAACGCTTCTACGTCGATAGAGAAAGTCAGAAAATAACTCAACTGACGGGGTTGCTTAGCAGCAAAGAACAACAGTCTGAGATTTTACTGCAGTCAATTTCAGACGGCATCGTGGTGATTGATACTGAAGGGAAGATCAATCTACTGAACCCTTCAGCCTCAAGGATGACTGGATGGCCTGTTAAAGAGGCAATTGGCATTGACGCTAAACTGGTTGTCAAACTTAGCCAAGAGGATGGCAAAGATTTAGCCGCCGAACAAAACCCCTTCAGCCAAGTCTTAGCTAACTCTCAACAACAAAACGCTACGCTCAGGCTGATTGACCGCAATGAGAAGTTTATTATTGTATCTCTAGTGGTTTCGCCGATCATACTACCCAAAGCCAATCAGTTGGCCGGCTGTGTGGCTGTGCTCCGTGATGTCAGCGAAGCCAGAGCCGAGGAAAACCGCCGGGCCGATTTCATTAGTACTGCCAGCCACGAAATGCGCACACCCGTAGCAGCCATTGAAGGCTATCTAGCGCTGGCTTTGAACGAAAAAGTTAGCAAGATTGATGCCAAAGCCCGCGACTTTTTGATCAAGGCTCATGAGAGCACCCAGCACCTGGGTAAGCTATTCCAAGATTTGCTGACTAGCGCCAAAGCCGAAGACGGCCGATTGTCTAGCCACCCACAGGTCGTTGAGCTAGGCAGTTTCTTGCAACAAGTTAGCGATGGGCTCAAATTCAGTGCCGAGAAAAAAGGCCTGGCGATGGACTTTGCTTCATCAACCTTTGCTACTAGCGGTGATAATGTGGTGGCACCGTTGAGCTACGTTTTTGCCGACCCAGACCGTTTACGCGAAGTCATAACCAACTTGTTTGATAACGCCGTTAAATACACCGACAGCGGCAAAGTTTCAATTGGTCTGACTGCCAACGATAAAATAGTCCAATTCTATGTCCGCGACACTGGCCCCGGCATCCCGGCCGACGATCTGCCTCATCTGTTTCAGAAATTCTACCGGGTCGACAACACAGCCACGCGCACCATCGGCGGTACCGGCTTGGGTTTGTTTATTTGTAAAAAGATTGTTGAGCTTTACGGCGGTCGCATCTGGGTAGAGAGCGAGCTCGGCAAGGGCAGCAAGTTTTATATTGACCTGCCTAGGCTAGAGACTAATCGCGCCGAACAGCTTAAAAAGGCGCAAGAGAACACCTTGCAGGTATAACAGCATGGCATGTTACAATAACACCAATAAAAGCATTAGGATTACGAGATTTCTATGACTAAAATCATGCTGGTTGAAGACGACAATAACTTGCGCGAAATTTATGAGGCGCGCTTGCTAGCCGAGGGCTATGAGATAGTCAGTGCTCGTGATGGTGAAGAAGCCCTGGCTCTAGCCGTCAAAGAGAAGCCAGACCTGATAATCTCTGATGTTATGATGCCCAAGATCAGTGGTTTTGATATGCTCGACATCCTACGTAGCACACCCGAAACTAAAGACACCAAAGTTATCATGATGACGGCCCTCAGCCAGGCCGAAGACAAGGCCAGAGCTGATAAATTAGGTGCTGATCGCTATTTGGTCAAATCGCAAGTAACGCTAGAGGACGTCGCCAAAGTTGCCAGAGAAATTTTGAGCGGTACTACTGCAACACCAGCTGCTGGTAGCGCAACAGCTTCTGCGCCAGCAACTCCCCAGCCACCAGTAGCTGTAGCTCCTCAACCTCAAGTCACCACACCCCCCGCACCAGAGCCTAGCGCCGTGCCGCCTGCACCAAGCGTGCCTACGCCAACGCCACCAGAGCCCGCAGTGCCAACTGACAACAGCACACCAAGCTCCACGCCAATCGCAGTCAACCCAGACCTAAGTCAACCCATCAAGGAAGAAGAAGCCAAAGTTGACAATAACATTAAGAAATTTGAAGAGACCAACCCTCAACCTAATGGTGTTGTTTCACCAACTGCAGCCGTAACTAACCAACCTACGCCAGCACCTGTTGTTAGCCAACCGATCTCGACTAATCCCAGCCCAACAGCTCCCACTTCGGACACTAGCACCAGGGACGACGTGCCAGTAGCCCACAAAAAAATAATTGTGCCAATAAACGACATCACACAAAAACCACCGGATCTTGATGCTTTGCTAGCCAAGGAAGAAGCCAAAGGCAGTTCACCAACGCTTAATACCGAAGCTGTTATCCAACCAACCCAAGAACCGGCGCCGGCCGCCTCGACAATTACTGAGGATAGCTCAAAGACGCCAGGCAATGTTATCCAACCCAATGGCAGTAGTCCAGATCCCAGTAGCTTAGCCCTGTAAGCAGTTATAATAGCTAGCATGAGATTGAACCGTTACGTCGCTTTAGCTAGTGGTTTGAGTCGGCGGGCGGCTGACCAGGCTATAGCTGACAAAAAAATCTCAGTAAATGGCGAATTAGCTAAACTAGGGCAAATAGTTGCCGATAAAGACAGCGTGTCTCTTGATGGCAAGCTTTTAACCCTCGGCAAGACTCAAACTCTTATGCTAAATAAGCCCGTCGGCTACGTCTGTTCACGTGACGGGCAGGGCAGTAAAACCATTTATGATCTGTTGCCGGCCGAATTTCATAACCTAAAACCGGTCGGCAGACTAGATAAAGATTCCTCTGGGCTGCTGCTGCTGACCAACGATGGTAAACTTGCGCACAACCTGACACATCCATCGTCGCAAAAAGAAAAGGTTTATGAAGTGTTGCTAGACAAACCTCTGCCACTAGAGCACAAACTAGAGATAGAAAAGGGCATTGAGCTTGAGGACGGTTTGAGCCAGCTAAAACTTAGCGGCCGGGATAAGAATTGGGTTGTACGAATGAGCGAGGGTCGTAACCGTCAAATCCGCCGTACTTTTGCGGCATTAAGCTATAAAGTCACTAGACTCCACCGGACCCAATTCGGTTCGTACCAGCTTACTGAATTGGCCACAGGCAAGTACAAAAAGATTTAGAAAGGTTCTTCGCCAGGTTCAAGTTCAGCATGAAAATTATCTGGTGCGGCTTGGGCGGCAATCCTTTTAGCAAACGAGTAACCAAACCGCCCAGCCCACTGGTCGGCAAAATAGTGGGCCATACCAAAGTCAGTATCGAGCATAGCTTGTAGTAAAGCTTCAGCTTGCTGACTAGAGGCATATCCCATCGTAAGCATAATATCTAGCACATTAAATGCTTTATAATAATCCCTGTTTTCCATAGCTTGTTGTAGCTCGTCACCATAACGTTCGCGCACCACACTACCAAATAATTTCTCGATACTTATTAACTCTGTTAGCTGTTCGGGCTTGAAATCCCAGCGCAAACTACCAAGAATCGGTACCAATTCGAATACCAGCTCGGTAACTTCACGTAGCTTCAGGCCTTCGGGATCAATACCAGCCCACAGAAAATCTTGGGCGATCTGGTAGGCGCCATGCCTAAGGTGTTTCACTCTCACGTCTTTGGCGTCCTCAGCTGTCAGACTTCTAAAATAATGGACCGAATCTTCGAGAATAGGCTCACCGACTTCTTTCATGTACTGTGCTGGATTAATAATGTCAGTTTCGGCTAATTTTTTGGCTCGATCATAGGCACTCCAGCGCCGCGACCAAGCTTTTTCCTCGCCATTAAAGAAGTTGTCGCGATGTTTAACATAGAGAATGTAGAGCGTATCAACATACTGTTGATTACTGGTTATGTCACCGTATTGTTGGCGGTGCTTGTGAAACTGTTCAAATATATGTTGCTCGGCAATACTATCGTCAATAGATTCAAAAGTAAGGCTACGAGCTGTTTCTTGCGCTAGAGCCAGGACAGGATCCGAATCAACAGTTTCCCACAGTCTTGATTGAGCCATTTGCGGTGGACCAAGCAATTCTTGACTAGACGCTTCACTCATGTTGTTAGAATAACATGCTAAACTGTTAGCGATGAAGAAATTACCTATAGTAGCAATCGTCGGACGAGCCAATGTTGGCAAGTCCAGCTTATTCAATGCAATCCTAAAACGCCGCGAGGCGATTGTAGCCCAAGAAGCCGGCACCACCCGCGACAGCATCACAGCTAAAGCCGATTACCGTGGCAAACAGTTCTGGTTAGTTGATACGGCTGGCATCAAAGACCCCGAAGACGATTTTGAGTTCACTATTCAGGAACAGATAACTCAGGCGGCTGATAGCGCCGATGTTATTTGGGTGGTGACTGAAGCTAATGTCCCAATTACCGATGAAGACCGCCGCGTGGCCACCATGGCACTCAAGACCAAAAAACCCGTCATGTTAGTCGTCAACAAGGCCGACAAAGCCCCAAAAGCTAAGCCTGGCGACTTCCAGCGTTTGGGCATAAAGCCAATCATCCTAACCAGCACCAGCCAAAACCGCGGTATAGAAGATTTATTGGAGCAGTTCAGCGCTCTTATCCCTAAGGCGACATTAAAAGAGGCTGGTGATCGCTTGCACGTCGCTTTACTGGGCCGACCAAACGTCGGTAAGTCAGCTCTCTTTAATGCTCTAGCTAAAAAACAGCAGGCGATTGTGGCTGATAGGGCCGGGACAACTCGGGACGTTAACCGCATTGTGCTGCGTTATGAAGGTCGAGAGGTAGAATTGATGGATACGGCTGGGATTCGACGCGCTGGCAAGATTGGACAGGGCGTGGAGCGTTTCAGCGTTATCCGTAGTCTGGCCGCTATCGAACAAGCCGATGTGGCACTATTACTAATGGACGCAAATGAGCTCAATGTTGCCCTCGACCAAAAAATCGCCGGCTTGGTAAAGGAATCTGGCAAAGGTCTTATTTTGGTTGTCAGTAAATGGGATGCGCTGGAGAAAGACGCCTATACACGCGATCAACTGGCGCCGCAAATAGTTCATAATTATGATTTTGTGCCCTGGGCACCGCTGATTTTTACCAGTGCTATCAGCGGCCAAAACGTTGCCAAACTATTAGAAATAGTCTTGGACATCGAAAAACAACGCAGTAAGCAGCTAAAAACAGCCGAACTTAACCGCTGGCTCAAAGAAGTCACCGAAAAACATCCGCCAGCTGGCCTTAAGAACCGACAACCCAAATTGAATTACATGGTTCAAGAGGCTGACAACCCAACTAATTTTAAGATCTACGGGGCGCATACCAAGCTGTTGCACTGGAGTTACAAACGTTATTTAGAGCGCGAACTGCGCGAACGTTTTGGCTTTGAGGGCACGGCCATTAAGTTCTGGTTTTTTGAAAAGCACGTTGACCGCAAGCAGGCCTGATGGCAAACTTGTGACATGGCGCTATTTCAGAAGAATCCTTACGACACCAGCGAACACAAACCTATCTACACTTTGGGGCTAAATAAGAGCGTATTAATAATTGGGCTCGGTAATGTTGGCAAAGAGTTTGAAATGACCAGGCATAACCTGGGATTTTTATGTGTAGAGGCCCTGGCTGAGGCCCATAACATTGGACCTTGGACTGCTAAAAAAGACTTCAAGAGCCAATTGGCATCAGGGAATGTCGGCGACACCAGAGTGATTATATGCAAGCCAACCACTATGATGAATCTATCTGGTGAAGCTGTTAGGGCTGTCATGGATTTTTATAAAATTGCCGACAAAGATGTAGTAGTGGTGCACGATGAGCTAGACATAGACTTCGGCCAAATCCGTAGCCGGGTAGGTGGTGGCACAGCCGGGCATAATGGTGTTAAATCACTGGTTGAACACATTGGCGAAAGCTTCGGTCGGGTTAGGGTAGGCATTGGCCCCAAAGCCCCACCCCAAATAGACGGAGCTGACTTTGTACTGGGCAAATTAAGCCAAGACGAAGAGTCTCAACTCAAGAATATGACAAGGGAAGTGGTAGCTCTATTAACGGAGTTTATTGCTACCGGCAAACTATCTGAAGAAACCCGCAGTTTT
Organism: uncultured Candidatus Saccharibacteria bacterium; assembly: GCA_964548655.1. GTDB lineage: Bacteria > Patescibacteriota > Saccharimonadia > Saccharimonadales > CAZJQT01 > CAZJQT01. The sequence continues at coordinate 14,343 of CAZJQT010000007.1, read as the reverse complement.
ATAGTTTAGTTATTCTTTACTATTTTCTTGAATAAAAACTTCAACTTCATCCGCTAAAACGTTACGGAGAACTCCAGTCATTTTATCTAAGGCCATTGTATCTTCATGAATACGCAAAATATCTGAACCCCTTATTGCTCTGAATGGTGTCATGCCAGGGTTTGCATTAATCAATCTCTCTAAGGAGCTGTCTATTCTGCTCATAAGATCCGGAATTTCGGCTCTAGGCCAGCGCCTTTTAGCCGTAGGGAGGCCTAATGCTTTTATGTCCGGATCTTCAAGTACTAGATCACCGTTACTCGGGTCTTCTTCCATACTATTATTATCTCACATTTGTGGGTCATTTCACTTGGGTGCAGTACAAGGAAGCTAGGAGGAACGAGTGAGCCGTACAATCAGGTACGGTGAGCGAGAGACAGACGCCAGCTGACGCCGTGATGCCCCAAGAATACTTGCAGTGTTCCGAGCTTTGCTCGGAAGCAGGCAAGTATGGTGAATGAGCCAAAAAAAAGAGCCTCCAGAGGGGGTGGGCACCACTGGAGACTCATTTCAGGACACGTCTGCCTCCCATAAGGAGTAACATGTCCAAAAGCACCCTTTAAGCCCACCCAGTGAAACGTTAGGACAAAACTCTTAAAGTGCCTACGTCTCCGTCCGCCCTAAGGCACACGGAATCTTTGGGACTCACTCTTAAAAACGGGGGGTCCACCTTAATCCGAAGATAAAATGGTCTTAAAGGGGTTAGTTTGCTTTAGAGCCGTGCCCGAAGGCACTAGAGAATAAAGTGGAGGGTAACAACTTTGATCCGACTCTAAAACAATCTAACAAATTGTTAGAATAGTGTTATTTGCTACTAAAAGCAGCAAATACATCTATAAAAGGTGCATAAACGTAGTATTACGCTTACGGATTGCTATTTTAGCAATTTTATATTATTTGTCAATACGTATTTGCAGTTTTGGCAAACTTAGCTATATTATATGTCTATATGGGGTCGTTTAAAGTATCGCCAACTGACAAATCTTTCCCGCCGGCTCTAAAGAATATTGCCTCGCCGCCCAAACAACTGTACGTATTAGGAGAGTTAGAGCAACTGTTAAATAGTAGGGTGGTCTCCATTGTCGGCAGTCGGGCGGTAACACCGTACGGTAGACAAGTGACAACCAAACTGGCTGGCGAGTTAGCCGGCAAGGGAATAACCATCGTCAGCGGCCTAGCTATAGGCGTAGACGCTTTGGCGCACCAAGCCGCACTAGAGGCCGGTGGTTATACGGTCGCTGTTCTACCATCTAGCGTCGACCATGTTTATCCAGCCTCTAACCAGCAACTAGCTCAGCGAATCATCGACAGCGGCGGAGCTTTAATAAGTGAGTATGACGGCCCGATTGAATCTTATAAGAGTAATTTTATAGCCAGAAATCGCTTGGTATCCGGTCTAGCGGATGTTTTGTTGATAACTGAGGCTTCTGATCATAGCGGCACGCTGCATACGGCTAATTTTGCCTTAGAACAGGGCAAAACCGTTATGGCCGTACCGGGTAATATAACCAGCGCTAATTCTGTTGGCACAAATCGGTTAATCAAAGCTGGTGCTCTGCCGGTTACAGAGGCTAGCGACGTCCTACAAGCACTAGGTATCACTCAGAAGACAAGTGATCAAGCTGTTGTAGCGGCTAATAGCGATGAGGCTTTGATTTTGGACCAATTGAGCCAAGGCGTATCAGATGTCGCTGAGTTACAACAAACCAGTGGTCTATCGGCGGAGAAATTCAACCAAGTCCTAACCATGTTGGAAATTACAGGCAAAATTCACCCGTTAGGCAATGGCCACTGGGGACTCAATTAGTTCTGCCGACAATAACCTACGCTATAATCAAGTAGTGGAAACCAAAACATACATCTGGATAGGAATTTTTGTCGGCTCGACCATCGGTGGTATCCTAGGCGGCTTTCTTGATCACGGCAACTTTTTAGGCCTTTGGGGCTTTGTCCTAGGTACAGTTGGCGCTTTCTTAGGTATCTGGGTAGGCTACCGCCTAGGCAACGGCTGAGTATTCTGTTAGTCTTATTTGCCGATAACGTATAAACAGGTAAACTAAACACTAATGCCTAAAAATCTAGTTATCGTGGAGAGTCCGGCCAAAGCCAAAACCATTGAACAGTATCTTGGCAAAGATTTCTCGGTCAAAAGCAGTTTTGGCCATGTTCGTGATCTACCAAAAAAGGGCTTAAACATAGATATTGAGCACGATTTCAAGCCTAGCTACGAGATAAGTCCGGACAAAACCAAAGTAGTGCGTGAACTCAAGAAAGCCGCTAGTGGTCTTGAAGTTTGGCTGGCAACTGATGAAGACCGCGAAGGCGAAGCCATTGCCTGGCATCTGTGCGAAGCACTAGGCCTTAAGCCAGCGCAAACCAAGCGGATTGTTTTCCACGAAATTACCAAATCCGCCTTAGAGGCAGCCGTGGCTAAGCCACGGACCGTCGATATTAATCTAGTGGACGCCCAGCAAGCCCGCCGCATTTTAGACCGTCTGGTTGGTTATGAACTAAGTCCTGTTCTCTGGAAAAAGGTTAGAACTGGCCTGTCTGCTGGCCGGGTCCAGTCGGTAGCTGTTCGTTTGATCGTTGAGCGCGAACGCGAGATTAAAGGTCACCAAGCCGAAGCCAACTTCAAGGTCGTCGGTACTTTTTATAAAGACAAAGATTTCGAGGCTGAGCTATCCAAAAGATTAGAATCAGTAGACAAAACCAAAGAATTATTAGAAGCCGCTAAAACTGCTCAGTTCAAAGTCAGTAACATCGACCAAAAACCAGGTAGCCGTAGCCCGGGCTCACCATTTACCACCTCATTACTCCAACAAGAAGCTGCCCGAAAGTTGGGCTACAGCGTCAAGCAGACTATGACCCTAGCTCAACGCCTATATGAGAGCGGACACATCACTTATATGCGTACCGACAGCACGATTTTGTCGTCTTTAGCCCTAACGGCCGCAAAGAAGTACATAACTAACACTTTTGGCGCCAATTATCACCACGAGCGTCAATTCCAGACCAAGAACAAAAGCGCCCAGGAAGCCCATGAAGCCATCCGGCCAACCAGCTTTGACAAGCTTTCCGCCGGCAATGACGAGCAACAAACTAAGCTTTACCAGCTAATTTGGCGGCGGGCAATTGCCAGCCAAATGGCGCCAGCCACCATTGATAAAACAGATCTAGAAATATCTATGAGCAACCGTTCGGAGACCCTTATGGCTAAAGGCGAAGTCCTAAAATTTGACGGCTTCTTCAAGGTTTACGGTGGCAGCAAAGAGGATGTTATCTTGCCACAACTAAAGGTTGGTGATGCACTGGACCTGAAAGCCATGTCCGGGACACAGACTTTCACTAAGCCGGCGGCTCGTTATTCTGAAGCCAGTTTGGTCAGAAAGCTCGAAGAATTGGGTATCGGCCGGCCTAGTACTTATGCGCCAACCATTTCTACCATCCAAGCCCGGGGTTACGTAGAAAAGAGCGATGTCATCGGCCAAGAACGCGACGTAACCGTTATTCGGCTTGAAAAGGGTAATATTAGCGAGGTTACAGAGAAGGCAACTGTCGGTGCCGACCGCAACAAATTACTGCCTACCTCTGTAGCCGAAGTCACTACCGACTTTCTAGTCAAACATTTCAGTTCAATCGTGGATTATGACTTTACGGCTCATGCTGAGAAAGAACTGGACGATATTGCTGAAGGGAAAGAATCCAAAGAACAGATGCTCAAAGATTTTTACAAGCGCTTCCACCCCTTGGTGGAGAAATCAGAATCAGTCAGCCGCGAAGAAACATCACAGGCTAGGGAACTAGGTAAGGACCCGACTAGCGGTAAGCCCATCATTGCCCGTTTTGGCCGCTATGGACCGATGTTGCAACGCGGTGCGACGGATGATGAAGCCAAGCCGGATTTTGCACCACTGCCAAAGGATGCCACCTTAGAAACTGTCACTGTTGAGCAGGCTTTGGAAATGTTCAAATTACCAAGAGTGGTTGGCAAGACCGAATCAGGTGAGGAAATCAAAGCCAATATTGGCCGCTTTGGGCCTTATATTCAGGTTGATAAGACGTTCGTGTCGTTGAAAGAGCACGACCCATTAACTATTAACGAAGCCGACGCCCGTAAACTTTACGCCGAAAAGCAAAAGCAGGAGGCCGAGAAAAATATTGCTGAATTTCCAAGTGGTATTAAAGTGTTAAATGGACCTTATGGACCCTATATAACTAACGGTAAAAAGAATGCGCGCATCCCCAAATCAGTTGATCCAAAGAAATTGACAGAGGTTGAAGCTAAAGACTTGCTAGACAAAGCGCCAGACAAGAAAGCCCGCTTCCGCCGCCGCAAGAAAACGTAGTAGATAGCACCATACTTTTGCACAGAAATAACAGGTATGCTCTTATATGTTTGTAATTGCATGATTGCGCCGTAACGTCCATTTCATGCTAAAATAAACAAAGTAAAAGGAATAGTTGACATATTTATCAATTAGTTATAGAATATTAGTAAATGAACGGTAATACAGCAGTTAAAGAAGGAAAACCTATGGCCGAAGCAGTCAAGTTACAGATTGAGAAAATCGTAAACGACATTCTTGGGACTATAGAGCGCGAAAGGGAAAGGGAGATAATTTCCCGCCGTTTTGGGCTGTTTGACCGCAAAGAAACACTAGAACAGATCGGTGAGCTGTTAGGTATTACCCGCGAACGCGTCCGACAACTGGAGAAAGCTGTAGTTGCACGTCTGAAAGCGCAAGCCGGTGAAGGCAAACTACCGCATTTACAGACGGTTCAAGAGGTTTTTGTAGAACAAATCAGCCAAATGGGTGATGTCGCCCGTGTTTCTGACTTATCAGCCAAATTAACTCCCGAGAACAGCCGTGTTGACCAATCTCGCGTGTCTTTCCTAGCTCAACTTAGCCCAAAGCTAGCTGTTATCGATGAAAACGACCAATATTATCACGCCGTCGGTGTTAAGGGTCTACATGATGAAAAAGCCATCAAGAAACTGGTAGAGAAGATTATCAACGGTATCAAGGCCCTGAAAGAACCCTCAACCATCGAGGAAGTTGCTAAAGCATCTAATACAGACAACAACCGCCATGCAGCTGCTCTAGCCAGCGTTAGCAAAGAGTTAGCGACTCTAAATGGCCGCTGGGGCTTAATGAAATGGCCAATGGTTAATCCTAAGAACATTCGTGATAAAATCTACGTCATCCTAAAAGAGCAGGGCAAACACATGCACTTCAACGAGATCGCCGCTGCTATCAAGAAATCCGACTTTAAACGCAAAGACGTTACTACCCAGGCAATTCACAACGAACTTATCAAAGACAAACGATTTGTATTAATAGGACGCGGTATCTACGCCCTAAAAGAGTGGGGATACGCTAAGGGCACTGTGGCCGATGTTATAACAGAGGTGCTAAAAAAAGCCAAAGAACCTATGCACCGCGATGCTATTGTCAAAGAAGTGCTTAAGAGCCGCCACGTCAAAGAGACTACAATTTTATTGAATCTACAAGGCAAAGCACAATTCAAGCGCGTTGCCAAAGCCACCTACGCCCTAGCGGAATAAATCAAATGGGAAGAGAACCCCTCTATGATCGGACGGGTGAAGCCATAGGTCAGCTTGTTCAAACACAGCTTGAAGACCATTTAGGAGAAACCGTAGACGAAACGTTGATTGCGCATATTTGTGAAGAGCTATGTGCAGCTATTGGCCTAGTAGGAATTCAAGAGGCTGCATCTATAGTCAATGTTTCGTCACAGCGAATATCCTCACTCAGAAAAGCCGAAAACGCTAATTTCCCTAGGCCAGTCGTCAGTCTTCGTTGTGGCCCAATATACTTAAGTTCCGAGGTTAAAGATTTTGCCGACATACCCCGCCCAGTCGGAAGACCACCCAAGACTCCAAAATACTAAGTGTACAAAATACGAACAAGGTTAGTGGTTGGTAGCTAAATAGTGGATTATCACGTTTGGTCGTTTATTGCGGGAAGCAGCAAATGGGCAGGGATTAATAAAATTCAAAAACAAAATCATGCAGAGCACATAGAAAATTGGACCTACAAAGCGAAGCAGAGCACCAAACACAAACATACACATGACGTCGCACAATGTATATTTTGCGACTCGTTATTAATTTCAATAGATGACAAGCATTACCTCTGCTACAGGGGACTTTGCGGCTGTTGCTGCATATAAATGCATTTGTTTGTAACACTGCACTAACATCACAATGCATACCTAGTGTTTAGTGTTCTATAGCTGCTATGCTGCTGGCTGTGACATTCCACACAGCCATAGACTTTTCCACAACCATGTCGTGAAATCATTTGCTTTTTCACGCTTTTCATATTGTTTTATTGTTTCCTCTCCTGCTCTATCTATTATTAATAATTTTGACTTTTCCCTTTTTATGTATGTTAGTATAGTTTTTTAACAAAGTATGATCATTATTAAAACTGAACATATTACGAACTAATGGGGTAGAGTGGTGGTGTTACTTGTAAAATACTTTTTCTGGAATACGTATGTCTACATACTCGGCTGGTGTCTGATGGGTGGCGTCCAGCTTAGCTTTGACAGCTAGATATGCACCGACAGATTGTCTGGCATCACTAATAACACTGAACTTCAGATAGTACCCCTGCCCTGTCAGTTTGACGTCAACCTCATCGGCTTCATTAGCAGATAGATTAACTGAGGCTATAGGCAATTTAGCGACTAATAATTCAGCGTTTAGCTGTCTAATAAAATCAACTTCACTCCTAGGTAAAAGAGTTTTGCCAACCGAAGCACTCAAGCCAGAATAATCCTGTACGACTGGCATGGTTGGCAAGTTATGGCCAGTTACATTATTAGTCTGGGCCAGGGCTTTGCCATCTTCATCGAGATAGAAAGAGCCATTAGGGCTGATAAGCTGCATGACTGGTTTGGCGGCAGTCAGCCGGATGCTGACGCCTTGGCCAATCAGCGACAGATTAATTTGTGCTTTGGTGATCTCAGGAAACTGATTATATATGTCTTGGGTCATCTGAGCTGATTTAACCGTTATCTTATTACGGTTTAATAAACTTTCTTGCCAAAGTTCGTTTAGGGCCGTTTGGTATTTGGCTGGTGGCTGAGTGATTGTGCCAGGTTGTTTGTCCAAGATTAGAGTGGGACTGCCACTTAGCCATAGGCTGTAGAACATTACCAGCAAGATAACTGTCCCAACTACAAAAACTATATATTTGTTACTTTTTGGGCTCGAGTTACGTTTGGCCGGTTGGGAGTTATTGCTAGTCGTTGGGCTCGGGGCTCGGTTGGCTTGATAGGAATAGACTTGAGGTCTACCAATGTCAGCAATAGGCTGTCTGGGGCGATTATCGTGCCTCGGTTTACGCCTAAACATCAGGCTTGTGGGTTGCCCTTAGCAATACTTAATAATATTTTTGCAAGCTTTGAGGCCGCATTCGCAGGTGTCATAGACCTAAGTTTATTAGCTAGTTGCAAGCGCTCGCTAGCATTGTCTAGTAGTTGTCTGATTTTGGTTTCTAGATCAGCTGACAGTTTGTCTTCGTTAATGACAATAGCAGCTTTGGACTGCGCCAATAGACTAGCATTAACCGTCTGGTGGCCACCAGTTAGATCAGGGTTCGGCACCACTACGCAAGCTTTGCCCTGAACACCCAGCTCAGCTAGAGTATTGGCCCCTGCCCTGGTGACAACAACGTCGGCGGCGCCAGTATATTCGTGCATCGGTGTCAAGAACTCTAAAACTTTCAAACGATCATGTTTATAGCCTTGCCAATCTTCTAGTTTGCCCTTACCTACCTGGTGAATAACTTCCAGTTTCGGATAATCTTCTAATATACTCTTTACTGTGCTAGCCACGGCCTTGTTGAGCCGACTTGCTCCCAGGCTACCACCGGTTATGAGTAAAAGTGGCTCGTCACTACCAAGACCTAGATTGGTTTTATAGTTAGCCTGAAGCTTTGCGTCAACGGGTTGATAGTCGCGACTAACGACCACCCCAACTTGCTCGGTTTTGGACTTTGGGTAAGGATAATTGCTGGCTGCTAAGGCCGTAGCATGGACCCGCGCCCAGCGGCTCACCAGACGGTTAGCCAGCCCTGGCAAGGCATCGGAATCATGGGTAACAAAAGGTATCCTGAGCAAGGCGGCATTAAGCCCAACTGGCACGCCCACGAAACCACCTTTCAGAAAAACTACATTTGGTCTTAGCCTAAGCAGTAACCAAAAAGCCTGAACCGATCCAAATAAAAACAAGAATAAATCACGCAAATTTAGCAGATTAGTTTTTATATCAAAGACGTGCGCCAGCCAACTGCGGTTATGATAACGTCGAAACTTACCAGCAAAAATCTTGTATTTGTAATCAAACAGGTCGTCTGCAGCCGTCATAGACGCAAACTTACTACCAAGCTCACCGATATAAATTATCTGTGCCTCGGGCTGGTTTTGCTTTAGTTCATGGGCGAGGGTTATTAGCGGCGTAATATGGCCGCCGGTTCCGCCGCCAGTCAAGACTATTTTCATTACCCTTCCCTTCTAAGTTTATTTTACCGCCTAGAGCCGTATAGCGCGAAATCTGAAAAACCAAGCCAACAGCCGCCGTTACAAACACCACACTAGTGCCACCATAACTAACAAACGGCAAGGTTATACCCTTAAGCGGTAACAAACCAAGCATTGCACTGATGTTAATCATGGCCTGGGTACTAAGCCAGGCTAGCACACCAGCCACTAGCAGTCGAGAGAAATAATCAGGCGCTCTTTCCATAACGTTTTTTATGCGGGCAAACAGAGCAATTAGTAAGCCAAGAAAACCGATCATGCCCACAAAGCCGAACTTCTCTCCCATGATGGCAAAGATCGAGTCATTGGCGGCCTCAGGCTGGTAGCCGTAAGCTTGAGCACCGCGTGCCAGACCTTTGCCTATCAAGCCACCGGAGCCAATACCGATTATAGCCTGGCAAGTTTGATAGCCTGTGCCTAGACAATCACTTTCAGGATGCAGGAAAGTCAGCAGACGTTCACGTCGGTAAGCACTACTGGAAATAGCTAAGACAGTGCCGATAAGCACGATACCGCCCAGCATAGCCACGCGTTTCAAGGGTAAGCCAGCTACAAAGCACATGGCTGCCATCATGATCACAATTACGCCTGTTGAGCCCAGATCGCTCTGCAGCCCAGCTACAACGACGCCGACTAATCCAAGCGCAATTAGCATTGGCTTTAGGGTTAGATTGGTGTTGCTAATTGTTCGGTCGCGTAATCTATCCGCCAAGAGTGCGGCTAGCCAAATTAATAGCGCAAATTTTATGAGTTCAACCGCCTGAAAAGATAAACCACCAATTTGCACCCATCTGTAGGCACCGTTGACACGCTCGCCAAACAATCTAACCGCCACCGCGGCCACAACGGCAGCCACTATCAGTGGTTTTTGCATGCGGTGCCAAAAAGATATAGGAATCTGTGAAGTTATTAAAAACGCACCGACACCTAACAGAATGGCAATCACTTGTTTGCCGACGTAATAGTTGTCGCTAACGTGTTTCTGAGCCGCTAGACCGGGACTGATGGCGTAGACAACTACCAAGCCAATAACTAACAGGATTGAAGCTAGTACGACTAGAGTGTAGTCAGGCCTGTGGCGACGTTGTCCGATGCTTGATGAAGCTAGTGATTGGCGTGAACGCATATCAGCGCTTCCCTAATAAGAACAATACCAGACCCAAAACACCAGCAACTTGGGCGATGATCCAAAAACGCATAGTGACTTTTGTTTCCGGCCAACCGACTGCTTCAAAGTGGTGGTGGATAGGTGCAATTCTAAAAATCTTCTTGCCATGGCGCAGTTTTTTAGATGATATCTGTAGTAAAACTGAGCCAGCTTCGGCCACAAAAACGGCTGCAATGATCGGTAGCAAAACTACCGTGTCAGTTAGCATCGCCACCACGCCCAAAGCTGTACCTAGCGCAAACGAGCCAACGTCACCCATAAAAAACCGAGCTGGGAAAACATTGAACCAAGTATAGCTAAGCAAAGCACCAACTATACTCAAGCAGAAGCCAGCTACACCATAGCGATGCTCAATAAAGGCTATTACCGCATAAACACCGAAGGCAATTGAAGCCAGACCACCAGCTAGACCGTCCAGTCCATCGCTGATATTAACAGCATTGGCAGTCGCCACCACTACCAGCACGAACAAAGGCACTATCAACCAGCCTAGTGTCAGCTGTCCAAGCCATGGCACAAAAATACTGTGCACTTCGAGTTTATAGTAGAAAAACCAACCGCCGACTAAGGCCACAGCTGTCGTTAGCAATAGCTTGAGCTTGAAAGGCAGCCCGGCTGTTCCCTTGCCTGAGCCGCGGATATTTATTATGTCATCAGCTAAGCCAATCAAACCAGCGCCGGCTAGTGCCGCCAACGGTAACCAAGTTTCTGACCGGCTGAGGTTGAATAACAGAGTTACGATACCAACTGACAGCACAAACAGGCCGCCAGCCATGGTTGGGATAAGTCGCTTGTGTTTACCAGCGTGAAGCAAGTTAAAGACTTTGGCGACTTCACCGGTTATGGCATTCTGACGAGGTTTTTTCCACCATTCATAGTGGTATGCCAGCGTGGTATAGAGCGGAGTTATCAGCATGCTGATCAAAAAGCTAAGACATGCCAGTAGCAGGATTCTAGCGATAGTGTTGGTTTGAACGATAATGTTTATTGTGTGCTGCATTAGTGTTTCCCTACATTATACCTTAGGTTTCACGCCGTAGTTATTGATAAGCAGATCAACTAAATGACCAAATATCGGCGCGGCTGCTTTAGAGCCAGCGTAGCCAGCAATTTTAGGTTGATCAACCCGTACCACTATGACGTACTGCGGCTTATTGCCGCCAACGAAGCCCATGAACATGCCATTGAAGACATCGTCATAATATCCGCCAGTCGGTTTTGCCACTTGGGCTGTGCCGGTCTTGCCACCTATGGCATAACTGGCATTAGGTCGACTCATACCATAGATCGGCCAGTTTTTATTGATAACGTTCTCCATTAAACCAACAATATCAGCCCCGACCGCTTCTTTAACAACGTTCTTTCTGACTACGACAGGTTGTTGAACGTCTTGACTACCATCAGCATTAACGTAGGCATCAACTAGGTGTGGTTTATAATATGTGCCGCCGTTTACCACGCTTGATAAGGCAGCTGCGAGCTGCAAGGGCGTTGTGCTCATGCCTTGGCCAAAGGCGGTGTTAGCGTATTGAAGATTTAAGGCTGAACCTTTTATTGGGTCAGGAACAGAACCACCAGATTCATAACCCTGTTCAATGCCGGTTAATTGACCGAAGCCATAATGATTAACCATGTAGTCATGCCAAGCTACCCGGGCCTTTTGGTTGATTTGACCACCACCCATTTGCATTAATAACCAGGTGGCACCAGTATTGAGTGATAGCTGCAAAATGTCGGCGATGCTACGCGTGCCTGGGCCACCGTCTTCTTCGATGTTGGTGATTTTGTAGCCATCAACCGTAAATTGACTGGGGTCATAGTATGTAGTATTGTCATTGACCACTCCTTGATCCAAGGCACTAGCCGCTGTTAAGGGCTTCATAACTGAACCAATCTCTAGTGGCGCACTGACAACGGCATTACTAAAGACATTGGCGTTGTCTACTTTGTAATATTCAGCTGGATTATAGGTTGGGTAATTAGCCATGGCCTTGATAGCACCGGTGGTGGTATCCATGATCAAAGCTCCGCCTGATGATGATTTGGCATGATCTAAGCCACTCTTTAGAATGTCCTCTAATTGCGACTGTAAACCGATATCAATCGTTAATACCACGTCCTTGCCGGCTATAGGATCTTGAATTAAATTATCCTTATTAGCTGCTAATGGCACCCCGCTGGCGTCAGTAATAGCCTTAAGCTGACCTGGTTTGCCTTTTAGGGCTGGTTCCAGGGCTTGTTCTATTCCATATGTACCGATACCATCATCGTTCACATAACCAAGCACTTGAGACGCCAAAGAACCTTGTGGGTATGTGCGGTAGTTTACCGGTTGCGCCCCAACGCCTTTTAACTTCATGTTAATGATAGCGTCTCTTTGGTCGGTGCTGAGTTTCTTGGCTAAGATTTGATAGCGGCTGCCGGCTTTGGTCATTTTATCCTGATAATCCTTAGCATCACCACCAATGGCCTTTTGGATCAGCACGGCTGTATTACTTGGGTTAACAACAAACTTTGGGTCAGCGTACAGAGTGTAGCGAACCTCGTTAAGTACTATTGGCGTGACTTTGTCACCGTAATGGGCGGAGATGCCACCGCGTTCGGCTGGGATTTCGTATTGTTTGAGTTGGCTGGACAAGGCTGCTTTTTCATAATAATCATGTCTAATAACCTGCAAGTAAAATAATCTAACGGCAAAAATGGCCATAATTAATAACAGTCCGCTGTACCACCAGCGGATCCGAGAGTTTGTACTTATAATTGGCACATTAGGCCGGTTGGGCCTCATGAGTCCCCTTCTGTTATGTTTTAATTCTGAACGCTATCACTTGCCGACAACGAGACTAAAGCTTTAGCTGTATCACTATTTTTGACTCGCTCTAACGACTGCAAACGCGCCGCGCTAACCTCCAGGTCATTGTGCTCGGTCTTAAGCTGCGATTGGGCAGCCCTTAGGTCATTAATCTTATAGCTAAGTGCATTAGTTTTGGTCACTTGCGTCAGATACAAAAGTCCCAACAGGCACGCCAAAATCACCAGCATAATGGTGTTGCTAACTGGCCCCAAGGCACGCTTTTGGGTCCTAAAACCAGTTGTATTTTGTTGGCTAGTGGCAAAGCGTTGTCTGCCGATAGCTAGAGAACTTGAGTATGTCATGTTTGTTTTGGCCTTTCTTTTTATTTTGGGGCTGTCAGCGCCCGGATTGCTCCAGACGCTAGTCTAGCCCACCAAGGTCATAGTACTTTGACGCGGACCCTGTACGCGCGGGAGAGGTTTTTTACCTGAATTGGCATCCTCTTCCTTTCTTATTTTTGTTTTGCGGCGGCTCGTAGCTTAGCGCTACGGGCGCGCGGATTGATAGCAATTTCCTGATCGTCAGCTGTTATTGGTTTTTTGGTCAATAACTTTAGCTGAGCGTCGTAGCGGCCACCACTGGCATCGTGGAAGATTGTCTTCACGATGCGATCTTCCAGACTATGGAAGCTGATGACCACTATTCGCCCGCCTGGTTTTAGTAGTTCTATGGCTAGTACTAAGGCTTGTTCTATTTGGCTTATCTCATCATTAAGCGCGATTCTGATAGCTTGGAAACTACGCGTCGCTGGGTGAGCCTTACTGTGCCCTGGCCAAGCTCTGGCTATTACGCTTGCTAACTCAGTTGTCGAATAGTGCGGCCGGTTGGCTACAATCAATTTCGCGATTTTTCGGGCTTTGGGTTCTTCGCCGTACTCAGACAAAATTTTTACTAATCGTTGCTCGTCGTATTTATTGACAATGGTTTCAGCCGTTAGTATCTGCGCCTGATCCATGCGCATATCTAGAGGGCCATCTAACCGGAAACTAAAGCCACGTTCGGCATTGTTAAGGTGCGGTGAGCTTACACCAAGATCGGCTAGTATCAGATCAAAACGCTGGCCTTCAACTACTAGGTCTCGGCAAACGCTAGCAAAATCACTTTTGATGATTTTAGCTTTTTTGAGTTCACTACGGGACTTTAAGTAGTCAATAGCCTGACTGTCCCTATCTATGAGCGTTGCCAACTGTGGTGCTTTGGTTTCAGTCAAAACGGCCGCGGCATGGCCGCCGTAACCAGCAGTTAGGTCCAGATAGGATTCGCCTTCTTTTGGTGCCAGTTGACTAAGAACTGTGTCTAACATAACTGGCAAATGATCTGATGTTTTTTGGTTTTTTTTGTACATTTTGTTTTTGTTTTTGCAAGGTCACCTATCCAGCAGCCAACTTTTTGTTTTTTTGGTGTTTTTGTTTTTGTTTGTTAAATAAGCGTGTGTAAGGAAGGTTGTGCGTTCAAAGAACTTACGAGTTCCTTACTGCTTATGTAACTTTTGAGAGACTTATGTGTGAGGTGGAGTTTTGGGAGGTGTTTTAATGTAAGGTGCTAGGGTTTTTATAAAGTGGTGCCCTCGGCCACTTGTTGACTGCCGAATAGCTGATCTCGAGGATAATGAGAACTTTTGTATTGCTATTGTTTGTTAAGGTTCTGGCTTAAATCTACTTGGCGGTTATACGCCAGTAGAGTCCGACACTTATGGCGCTTACTT
>CAZJQT010000006.1:0-27108 GCA_964548655.1 uncultured Candidatus Saccharibacteria bacterium | reverse complement strand
ACTTCATAGATTCTTCATAATCATGCTTATTATCGCTTCGTTTATTATATGCACCTACACTAACATTCTCATAATGAATAAGCTTAGCAAATGGCCAGTAGACGTTCCTGTAACTTTTTTCGTATAGAGCCAGGCCAAGTCGGACGTCTGAGCCAGCTGTTATAAAATGTTCGTCAAAACCACCCACCATATCGAATTTAGTTGCTTCTATGGCTACACAGGCTGCAGTCACCGCGAGATAATTACGTGGCCAATCCGGTAACCAGAATGGCGTTAATGTGCCTAATTTTAGGTCCCGAAACACATGCCCGGCAGTTCCAAGCATGCCAACTATTATACCGGCGTGTTGTATGGTCTTATCGGGATACAATAACAAAGCGCCAACACTACCAATTTCTTTTTGTAGAGCTACTGAACTCAGCTCCTCGAGCCATTCATCAGTAATAACCTCTGTGTCATTGTTGAGAAAGACTAGCACTTGCCCTTGGGCTTTTTTGCGGGCAAAATTGTTAATCGCAGAAAAGTTGAATGGCTTATTATATGTTAGCTGCTTGATTCTTTTATTACCCTTTAGGCTATTTAGATAACGGAAGGTTTTGTCTTCAGTACTATTATTAGAAACCAGTATGATTTCATAATTTTCGTAAGCAGTCTTTTTTAAAATACTGTTTACGCAGGTTTTCAGTAGCTTTGCTTTATCTTTGAACGGAATAATAATACTAACCAGTGGCGGTGATTTGATCACGAACTTAATCCTATGGTTAGTGGGACGATCATCTATAGCTAGGACCTTGGCATTAATGTGGTTGCGATTAAAATAAGCCGCCAGAGCACTGTTCCCGCTATTGTGGGCGTAGCCTTTTATGGATATAGAGGAGGCGGTTGAGCTGTGAGCCATTCTCATGTGATAAAGAATTTTTGGTATATGAAAAATGTTTGGTTTTTTGTCAAGTGCCCTGAGCATAAGATCATAGTCCTGTGATCCATCAAATTCTGATCTTAAACCTTTTAGCTTTTTCATAAGGTCTGCTTTTATTACAAATAAATGGGTGACGTAGTTGGCGGTGAAGAAAAGTTCTGGTGACCAGTCAGGTTTAAATAATGGGTTCATACGAACCTTGCCGTTTTCACTTATTCTATCTTCATCGCTGTAAAAGATATCTACTTTAGGTTGCTTTTTAATGCATGTAACTAGCTCATTTAATGACCACGACGGCAGTACATCATCGTGATCAAGAAAAGCAATGTGTGATCCGGTAGCCTGATTTAGGGCAACGTTTGTATTGCCGGAAATGTTTAGGTTTTTCCCAATCCTTTTGTAGATTACTCTTTCATCCTGGTCGCAGTAATTTTGTATTATATTGCTTGCCGATTCATCAGTAGAACCATCGGCAATACATAACTGCCAGTTGGTGTATGTCTGGTTAGCTAACGATTGAATCAGCTCTCTGATGTATTTCTCTGGAGTGTTATAACAGGGCACAACTATTGATATTTTAATGTTCTGGTCTTTTAAGGTTGGGTTGAGAAGTGTGGGTTCAATTCTTCTTATCCAATTTTTATAAATAAAAACGTTGCTTCTAGGGCCATGAAGCAGCACATTCTTAGTCCGGCCGGCAAATATACGTTGTTTACTGCCTGGCGGTAATATAGTCTTGGCTAGTTTTCGAATTTTGCTCATATTGGACTTTTTTTATTTTTTCTGCTCCGGCTGACTATACCAACTCTGCTGGCAATGTTGTATGGTCTACTCTCAATTATGGCATCGTGTCTATCGCGAAGTTCTTTGATAACTTCCAGTTGTTGCTTTATGATAGCTTCCTGTTTTTTTATATGGTCGGTGTTCAGTTGTGTCAATTTATCGAAATCTTGCCGGTGTTTAGTTTGGACTTCGTTCTCATATTTTATAAAGTTGGCGGTAAGTTCTGGGTGTCTGGTCACGGCTTCAAGTATTAGATCCTTTTTACCAACCCCAAGCTTTGCGATTGCTATCATTGCCCGGCTAATAGGTTCTTGTAGGGCTTTTACATAAGCTGGTTTGTCTTTATATAAATCATATACTTCTTGGTACATATTTAACTGGCCCTCTGCGTTTTTCTGCCAGAACTCGGTATCGTTTTTTGCCCACCATATACCGCCTTCGTGCCGTCTATAAGCGGCCATGACCTTATCTATGTAACCTATTCTCCCAAATTGAGCGAAATAAAGGTGTAAGTACCAGTCCACTGGCAGTATATTATCTGGGATATGAACTTTATTACGTCTACGATACATAACGGAATTGGTCTGTATGAAGTTTTCTTTTAACAGTTCTTCGGTATCAAATTTACTAAAACGTTGTTTGTCAGGGAATGCTTTTGGTTCAGCTTTTTTGCCCTGGAAGAATACGTTAACCGGATGAAAACAAAGTGAATATTGTGGGTTATTGTCCATAAAATCAACCTGTGTTTGCAGCTTATTCGAGTCTGTCCAATAGTCGTCGCATTCGCATAACGCTATGTATTCACCGCTGGCTTGATTGATGCTGTCTGAAAAGTTTTTTTGTATACCTATGTTTTTTGGTCTGATTATCAGTCTGAATAAATCAGGATGTTTTGCAGCGTACTGCTTTATGATATTTACCGTATTATCTGTTGAGTGATCGTCACCAACGATAATCTCGAAACCAAAATTAGTTTTCTGACTCAAAAAACTATCAAGTGCTTGTTTTATGTACCGCTCGTGATTGTAGGAAATAGCAATAATACTTACTTTTGGTTGTAATTGAGCGTTCATTCAGGGTCTTCTTCCAGGCTAATTTGGGCCCAGACCTTTCTCCCAGATTTAGGATCAATATAATAGGCATTCTTATAGGGAGGATGAGTTAAGGCTCTTAGTCTATCTATTGCTGCCTCAAACGTGGTCTGTTCATTAAGGTCGATCTCTCGTAGCCCATCGAAATCTTTTTTAAGGTTGAGATTGCCTTCGTCTTTTGGAGGAAAGGTCGAGTAACTACCGTTAAAAATAGCCTCTATATTTTCTTCTAATAGCTCTCTTTCAGCGTTCTGTACTCTGTTATAGGCAGTTAGTGAAGTATCCCAGGAATAAAGAGGTACTTCCTTTTGGGCAATTATATTGCCGTGATCAATTTTTTCATCAATCTCGTGAATCGTAGCACCTAACGGCAGACCATTTAATATGGAGAAGACCTGAGGGAACCAGCCCCTGTTATACGGATTAAGTCCGGGGTGTATGTTTATACATTTTACTTTTTCCACCAACTCGGGCGGGAATATTTGTTTACAGTGAGCGGATATCACCAGTTGATAGTTTTCTATTACTTCCTCAAACTGCGTTTTCATGTCTATCGGTATTAATTTAATAGTGACATCTGTGTTTTTAATAAGCGGGCTGTTTGGTTTGCATGAATATTCAACTGTGACGCCGCTAAGTAGCTGCTTTTTTTCATTCAGTATTTCTGTAAAAAAGTTTAGAATCTCTTTGTTGTCTGTAACGACAAGTATTTTCTGGTTAACCATATATCGCTCCTTCAACTACATCGCAAATAAATTCTACTGTATTAGTTGTCATATCATTATGAACAGGTAAGGAAATGACCTGCTGGGAAATTTCTTCTGTGTTTTTTAGATCTTCTCTGGGGTTGTCTTTAAAAAGTGGGTGATAGTGCAGTGGCGGGGCATAATAGGTGCGGGCATCTATTTTATGGTTGTTGAGCTCTGCTAAGACTTTGTCTCTTTTGTCTTTGTTAACAAGGATGGTGGCAAACTGAATTGATGCTCTCTCGGCAAAAGGAATAAATCTGACTTTATCTTTTAGCAGTCTTTCGTAGGTTAAATATACTTTTCTTCTTCTTGTTAGTACGTTTCCGTAGTTTTTAAGTAACCTTAAACCAATAGCACAGTCGAGTTCTGTTATTTTGGCGTTTAGACCCTCTATGTATGTAAGTTTACGTTCATCAAATCCAAAATTCTTTAGTGATTCTATTTTATCAACTAGGTTTTTGTTTTTTGTTGCAATTAGTCCGCCCTCACCAATTCCAAACGGCTTAGTCGCGTGCATTGAAAATATCTCACAATCACCTCTTGCGCCAAGTAACTTACCGTCAGGGTATGTCGAGCCGATACCAGGGGCAGAGTCAATAATGAGCGGTATGCCAAGCTCTTGACTGAGTGATTCCCATTCGTCAATTTGCGCATTGCCAATGCCATACTCGTTTACTAACAAGATCCCAGCTATATTTTGTCCATATTCTTTATATATTTTTTTGATACTGGATATGCTAGGCTGTAGCGTCTCTTTATCTATGTCAAAAAATAATGGTATGTAACCACACCATTGTGCTGCCAATGGGCCAGCCGGAAATGTAAATGCCGGAAGAGCTACGTACTTTTCCTCTGGTTTAAAACAAGCTTTCATAGCTAGCATCAAGGCTGAGGTGGCATTATTAAGGGCAACAATGCGCAGGCTTTGACCTAAATAGGCTGACATTTCCTCAATGAACTTGTAATAAATCGGTCCGTTATTGGAATAGTAGTTGTTGTCATAAATTTGCTGAAGATCCTCTTTAACCTCTTCAATATGCGGAAATTCGGGTTTGATAAATGGTATTCGGTTGGACATTGGCTATTTTATAACCTCGATGTATGTTGTGGCCGGATCATTCCTAACATCAATATCGAATCCATAATCAGATTTCATGTAGCTTTTAACCTTCGTTTCTTTAAAGCCAACATGTAGCAGTAATTGTTTTAAGTGATTACTGGTGTATCCGTACCTATGTTGCCAGGAGTAAAAGAAGTCAACTAGCAGCTCATCCCATATCCCGAATAACATACCACCATCAACGTGTTTTGAAATATAGTCAAAGAATTTTTTATCCTGCTCTGCGTATGCGCGCATCATTTTGGCGGCATCAGGCCAGCCTATCCTCATCGCACCGCCCGGCTTGAGTAATCTATAGCAGTCTCTTAAAAAGGTCTCGCCCTCAGCTTTCGGTAGATGCTCGATAAAATGTTCGTGAAAGATTCTGTCGATACTATTATCATCGTATGGCAGCGGTTTGCGTAGGTCCCAATCAAGGTCAAGTTGTCCTTCTTTAATATTGTGGTCGGAGTTATTGTCTACATTTGTCCAACCTTTGCCTTTCACAACATTTGTGCCACATGCTAAGTGTAATTTTATGGGCTTGGTTTTTTTCATGTTTAACTTAAACTCCGATTAATCTTGACGTCTAGTAGTTACACGTATCGATTTAACTTAAAAACTGAGGCTAAACTACCTCTGCAGGCTACCAGTGTTTTGTTTGATATATTATACGTCACCTATCATATAATTAGTACGTGTTGAATTTGAAAAAGAAAAAAATACTAACATATGTACTTGTATTTGATCAATACGACATAATCTCTAAGTCACTGGATTTCATAACAGCATTTAGTAACCAGCTAGATATTGTGGTAGTTGAAAATCCAAGTTCCAATAGCTCAAAGATTAAGAAAGCAGTAGATAAATATGGAGCCGCCGGCAAAATAAAACGCCACTATTTGTTTGAAGAAAATATTGCCGCCAATGCCTTTTCGGTTGTTTTAGAAAAAGAGCGCGGCATTATTAAAGACTATAAATATGTGGTGCTGACTGACGGCGACTTAACTTCAAAAGATACTGGTTGGCTTAAAGAAGAATTGAACGTCCTAAAACATAATCCCTCAGTTTTCGTCTGTGGCATAAGTTTGGATCAGTTTAATCTGCCAACCGAAGCATTCCCCGAGGCAAAGAACTGGATACCACCTGACATTAGCGAACAGAATGATTATTTTGAAGCGAGAACAGGCTTACACTTACTTATATTCTCAAGACCTGACTTACTGGGATTTTTAGATTGGTTCAAAACTAAAAAGCACCCTTTCGTGGATAGCACCCTACATTATTATTGTTATGATGTTTTACAAAGAAAATGGTCCCGCACAAAGAAAGCAAAAGCACATCATTTAACCTGGGACTTATATAGTGACCGGAGTAATGCATATACCAAACTAAAAACCGGTAAAAGTCATGAGGAAACATGGCTTCATTTAAAACGCGCTGGTTTTAGTATTAAAGAGTATTAGGTCTTTACAGGCTCCCAGGTGTCCTCAAGCTTCAGTGCAGCGCCCCTTTGAATATCTTTTTTGCCACTTATAGAGAAATTTATTACTGGTTGGCCAATCGTTAGAAGCTTCCTGCCATCAAGCCGACAAAGAATGCTTGTTATTTGATAAACACCGACATTAAAAAGTTCCTTATCTAGGCTAAACTCGATTTGTCCATTGCCTATTAGTGGACTTTTATGAGATGTGGTCAATTCCGCGATTGATATTCCGTCTCTAATAACAGAAATGCCTATGTACAGTGGTTCTTTGTTTGATGATTTGTAGGCAAATTTAACTTTCAACACTTTATTAGTTTCTTCGAGTAGCGTGGCTGATAGACTGTGGCTATCTGAAAGTTTTGGGCCTGCCACGCCGCTGTTCATTTGCCGCTGTTCTGCTGACTCAAGGTTCTCTATCTTATACATTTCAGCGATTTCGTCCGGGGAGCCATTCTTAATAAGCTTGCCATCCTTAATGTAGACGGCTTTGCTACAAAACCTCGATACTGCCGCCATATCATGTGTAACAAAAACAACTGTTTTCTTCTGCTCTTTTAGCTCCTCAAAATAGTCATAACATTTTTGTTGAAAAGCGGCATCGCCGACTGCTAAGACCTCGTCAAGTAGTAAGATATCCCCTTTAGCCCTAATAGCAATCGAAAAGGCCAAGCGCACCTGCATACCAGAGGAGTAGTTCTTCAGTTTCTGGTCCATAAATCGTTCAAGCTCTGCGAAATCTACAATCTCTTGGTACATTGCCTGCATTTGTTTTCGGTTAAAGCCAAGTAATGAGCCATTTAAAAAGACGTTTTCTTTTCCGGTTAGCTCCGGACTGAAACCAACGCCAAGTTCAATGAAGGGTGTGATCTGACCTTGGACTGCAATATCCCCTTTTGTTGGTGTATAGATACCGGCCATCAGTTTTAGTAAAGTGCTCTTGCCGCTGCCATTGCGACCAACAATACCAAAAAATTCACCTTTTTTTACATCAAAAGATATATTCTTTAAGGCTTCTTGTCTTTCGTACGTTCGCCGTTTTCGAAAGTTAATCAGAAGACTTTTTATGGATGATGTCTTCTCGTGCGGAAGCTTAAATGTCTTGCCAACACCCGAAACTTTAATGGCTATATCGTTATCATCCATCTATATATTCTCCGCAAAGTACTTAGACTGGCTGCGGAAGTACGAGGCGCCAATGAATAAAATAACGCCAACTATCACAAAAGGAATGAATTTATACCACCCCCCATTAAAAACAGTATATATAGTTGTTGTCTGATGGGTAATGAGAGCGAAGCGAGCGTCTTGAATAATTTGCGCCAAGGGGTTAAGTAGGATGAATTTTTGAAGTGTTAAATTGGTAATTCGAGACAGTGGGTAAAGTATTGGCGTAATGTAAAATCCGGCTTGAAGAATTACTTCCCAGATGTAATTTACGTCACGAAGTTTTACAAATAAAGCAGATAGGAAAAACGACAAGCCAAGAGCAAATATATAGAGTTCCAATAATATAAAAGGTAGAAGCACTGCTGTGTGCAGTAAGCCAACATGAGTAAACACCATGAATATCCCGACTACTAAGAGGTTAAGTAGGAAGTTTATAAGTGCCGAAAGGCTACTTGAAACCACAATGATCCAACGCGGTATACGGATTTTGCGAATAAGATCTCCGCGACCAACAATTGATCCAAGGCTCTGAACAGTCATCTCTAAAAAGAAGTTCCACATTACTATTCCCAATAATAGATAAACAGGATAGTGCGCTATGCCAGTGCCAAGCTTCAAGAATTTTACAAAGACTACATATAATATTAAGAATAGCAGTAAGGGACGTAGCAATGACCATGCATAACCAAGCACGGAATTCTGATACCGGAGTTTAAAATCGGTTCGCACCAACTCAGTCAATAGAGCTTTATTCTTCTTTGAAAAAATATGTCTCATCTGTTTAGGTTATTATAGATTAGGCTAGAACTATAACAAAGGCTTTATGCAAGACCCACAACCCTTCGTAGTAATACCAAACTGGAATGGCAAAGACACTATTGAAGCCTGTCTTGATTCGCTTCAATCTCAATCTCTCTTGCCCCGTATTATTGTGGTAGAAAACGGTTCCAACGACGGTTCCCGGGAACTTATTCAGAAAAAATATCCCAAAGTTGAGTTACTCACGCAAAATAAAAATTTTGGTTTTGCCGGAGGGGTTAACATAGGTATTCGCCACGCTATGGACCAAGCCGCAGAGTATATTGCGCTCCTTAATAATGACGCTGTAGTTGAAGAGCGCTGGCTGGAAAATCTTTACAAATTTATAAATACGCACACCGAGATAGGAATCGCCACCTGCAAGATCTTGTCCAGCGATAAACATCACATTGATAGCACTGGTGATTTCTACACAACGTGGGGATTGCCCTACCCGCGTGGCCGCAGCGAAGAAGATTCTGGGCAATATGATAGCCTAACGGAAATTTTCGCAGCTTCTGGCGGTGCCAGCCTTTATCGGGTGCAGACGTTAAAACAAATTGGTCTATTTGACGAATCATTCTTCGCGTATTACGAAGATGTAGATCTAAGTTTTCGGGCCCAATTGGCCGGATGGAAAGTGGGCTATGTGCCAAACTCTGTCGCTTATCATCAAATCGGGGCGACCAGTGGCAAGTTAAAGGGTTTTACTACCTATCAGACATTAAAGAACCTGCCCCTACTACTACATAAAAACGTTCCTAGGCGTTATAAGTTTAGGGTTGGTTGGCGTTATATGTTGGCACACTGGTTATTCTTTTTGAGTGCTCTTAAACGTGGCCAAGGTTGGTATGCGCTTAAGGGCGATTTGATGGGCACTTATCTGCTTTGTACCAGCGGGCCAAAACGGCGCCGGGTTAAAAGATTGCAAAAAGTGCCCGATGAGTACATTTGGAATATGATCGTACATGATCTGCCGGCGAATGCTCATAAACTCAGAGCGTTACGAGCTAAATGGTGGCGTCTGATTGGTAAGAAAGCACAATCAAAATAGGCTTTTAATCACGGTCAGCTTCATACACAAGGTCGTGCTTGACCATCATCTTTACTAGTCCTGGGAAATCTACTTTTCGCTTCCATCCTAGCACTTTTTCAGCTTTAGCGGGATTGCCAAGCAGTACATTAACTTCTGCTGGCCGCATAAATAAAGGATTTTGCTTAACGTATGGTTTCCAATCCTTGACGCCTATCTCTTTAAACGCCATGGCTAAAAACTCCTCAATTGAATGGGTTTCGGCAGTAGCGAGCACATAATCGTCAGGCTTTTTCTGCTGCAGCATCCGCCACATACCCTCCACGTAATCACCCGCATATCCCCAATCGCGCTTTGTCTCAAGGTTACCAAGCTCTATATGATCTTGTTTACCTAGTTTGATACGGGCTACGGCGTTGCTGATTTTGCGCGTTACGAATTCCAGGCCACGGTATGGACCCTCGTGATTAAACAAAATTCCACAACTTATATGCATACCGTAACTTTCCCGGTAGTTTCGGCTGATCCAGTGGGCATAAAGTTTGGCAACGCCATATGGGCTACGAGGGTGGAAAGTGGCTTGCTCGTCATAGCCATTTTTAGGCATATTGTAATCAAGTCCACCAAACATTTCAGAAGTTGATGCCTGATAAAAACGAATAGTTTTTTCACCACCAGTCAGTCTAATGGCTTCCAGCATATTTAGCGCCCCTTTGCCTGTTACGTCTAGGGTCAGAATTGGGTCTTTAAAGGAATAACCGACGTGACTGATTGCACCAAGGTTATAAACTTCGTCAGGCTTAGAAACTTCTATTGCACGTTGGAGCGAGCATAGGTCCGTTAGGTCAGCTTCAATTAATTTGGCATATGGTAACAATTGTTCAGTTGTTGCTTTACGTGGATTTTGTTGGCCACGTATAATGCCATGAACTTCATACCCTTTGCTGTGTAATAACTGTCCTAGATGCGTACCGTCTTGGCCAGTTATACCTGTGATAAGTGCGCTTTTTGCCATTTTTCTCCCGAGAAATTTATCGTTCAGCTTCAACAAACAAAATAATTAGATCGCTATCTCTACCTCTGCTTGTTTTGATTGTCCCATCTATCCTATATTATAGGGAACAATGAGCAAAATTGTAATTGATGCGCGAGAACTTAGAACTAGTACTGGACGTTATGTGGAACGTTTACTGCATTACTTGCAGCAGATTGATCATATAAATAGCTACACAGTTCTTCTCAAGCCCAAGGATTTTGAAGGTTGGAAACCGAGTAATCCAAAGTTTCACAAACTGGAGAGCCCATACAAAGAGTTCACATGGTCTGAGCAAATTGATCTATTGCGGCAAATCAGGAGCCTTGAACCTGATTTGGTACACTTTGCGATGACTCAGCAGCCAGTTTTATATCGCAGACGAGTAGTCACTACCATTCACGACCTGACAACAGCCCGTTTCCGCAACCCAACTAAAAACTGGCTAGTATTTACCGTTAAGCGCTGGATTTACCGTTGGGTGACTCGCTACGTCGCCCACAAATCATTGTTTGTCATGACTCCAACCGAGTATGTTAAGGATGATCTAGCTCGTTATGCCAACCTAAACAGTCGTAAGATTACCGTCACCCCTGAAGCGGCCGATAAAATTACCGAGCCAGCCGAACCGCTGGAAGATTTCCCGGAAGGTGATTTTATATTTTACGTTGGCCGTTCCTTGCCGCATAAAAACCTTAAGCGTCTAGTAGAAGCCTTTCAGTTGGTGCAGGCCAAACGTCCAGATTTGCACCTAGTGCTGGCTGGCAAACGCGACAAAACTTACTTGGCGCTCAAAGCTTTAGAAACTCTAAAAGGCATCAAAAATATTAATTTTACTGGCTTTATATCTGATGGCAATCTGCGTTGGTTGTATGAAAACGCCCAGGCGTACGTGTTCCCGTCTTTGAGCGAAGGCTTTGGTTTACCGGGGCTGGAAGCCATGGTTCATGGTTGCCCGCTGATAAGCAGTAACGCTACTTGCTTGCCAGAGGTTTATGGTGACGCTGCCGTCTATTTTGACCCGTTAAGCGCAGAAGATATGGCCGAGACTATTGATAAGGTTCTGGGTAGCGACAAGTTAAGAATAGAAATGGTCAGCAAAGGCCACAAACAAGCCGCCAAATATTCTTGGCAACGCATGGCCGAACAAACCCTGGCAGTCTACAAAGAAGCGCTGTTATAGATCTGCATTAACTGCTGGCTAACTTTTTTGCCATCATGTCTTATGAGTGTGCGACTGATGGTTTTATCGCTGGTATCTTGCTGCCAAATATCGCCAGCCATCAGGTCTGTACCGATTGCCACAGCCCCTATTTCACTAAATCTGCTCTCATCAATATTAACTGGATATTCACCATCGGCAGCGTATTTTTCTAGCAAATATTGACTGGGTAGCTGGTCATTAAACAGCACTGCATCGACCGCCCCAACGCCAATGTAGCGTTCAAATGTATTTACATAGTCCGCCACATGCCAGCCATCTGTTTGGCCGGGTTTAGTCACCAAGTTACTAACAGCAACTACTTTGGCACTAGTTTCGTTGATGGCTTCCTTGACGCCGCTTACAGCTAGAGCTGGCAACAAAGAGCCAAATAGGTTGCCGGGCGCGATTGTTACAATATCGGCCGAGTGGATGGCTTCCTGGGCAGCTGGATTGATGCTGACACCCGGTTCAAGCCAGACGTATTGATCATCGCCCGTAAAATGACGATGGCCAATGATATATTCGCCCCTAACGGTTTCGGCGCCATCACTCATGGTAAGCGAGTGGTTCTCTAGCGTCATTGGCAAAACCTCACCGGTAATACTTAGTAGTGAACTAGCGACTTTGAGGGCTTTGTTGAAATCCTTATATTGCAGCTCGAGCCCCGCCAAGATTACATTTCCAAGCGAATGGCCGTTTAGCGCGCCATCGCCAAAACGGAAGCTAAACAAATCTCTGACTTCCGGTGTATTACTCAAGGCCACCAGGCACTGACGGACGTCACCTGGGGGTAGAACGCCATGTTCGTCGCGCAATCGCCCACTGGAACCGCCGTCGTCGCTCATATTCACCAGCGCCGATATATTCGGTGTGAAGTCCTTGAGATCTTTGAGTAGTGTAAAAGTGCCGGTACCGCCACCGATTACAGCTATTTTGGGTGCTTCTAAATCTGACATAGTTTCCTCAATTAATGTTTGGAACTAAGCCAATATACCTGAGCCCAAATGTAAGTCAAAACCCCGGCTGACTATCTGTTAATATTAGGGCTTATTTATATCAAACAAGGTATGAAACCTGGATTGTAGGCAATTATTTCTTGTTGGTGGCTTTGAGGACCACGTGGCGGTCGTGGCCTTCACCTTCTGATTCGGTCTCGACACCAGCGTCATTGGCAACCTTATGAACAGTTCGGCGGTCGGCCGCGTTCATTGGTTGTAGGTGCATAGGCTCACCAGAATTCTGAGCAGCCTTGATCCACTCGCCGGCTTTATCGGCCAAATGTTCCGCCCTAGCCTTTTTATAATCCGCAATATCAACGTTAACGCGACTGTAGGCAAAATTGCCGTTTTTAAGGGCGCTCATTACCAAAAATTGTAGGGCTCGGACAGTTTCGCCGTTATGCCCTATCAAAAAACCATTCATATGCGTACTAGGCACATTCAATTCAATAACTTCGTGATCTTCGGTGGTAGCATAAATATCGGTGTTGAGCCCAAAGAAAGACAGTATGTCTTCTAGATATTTTTTGGCAAACTGGATGGCTTCTTCCATGGCAACAGCATCTTCAGTTGGCTTTTTGTCTTCGACATCAGACATTATTTCCTCCGCTTTTTAGAAGTTTTTTTCTTGGATTTTTTGGCTTTTGGTTTAGTTACGATCTCGCCTTCTATAACTTTGGGTTTGTCGGCGATAGCCTCCATCTCGGTTTCGTCCTTACCTAAGATTCTAGCCTGCTGAACATACGCTACGATACCACTCATCAGCCAATACAAACTCAGAGCCGAGGCTAGGCTGATAGT
Source organism: uncultured Candidatus Saccharibacteria bacterium (assembly GCA_964548655.1). Classification (GTDB taxonomy): domain Bacteria; phylum Patescibacteriota; class Saccharimonadia; order Saccharimonadales; family CAZJQT01; genus CAZJQT01. Next base: position 13,947 of record CAZJQT010000006.1, on the reverse strand, counting down.
AAAGAAAATAATGAATAGGGGCAGGATAAAGCGGGTGCCCCGGCCAATGGCGGCATTAACCTCACCCTGGTCGGCCGCCGTGCCACTACCGGCTTCTTTTAAGATTGTACGTAGACTGCGTGAATCTTTACTCTGCGGCAGCAACTGTTTGCTTTGGAAATATTGAGCTACAGCGCTGCCCAGTACGATTATCAAGGCTGGGTAGTAAATTGGCTGTCCGTGCTTGAGCGCTGGGCGAGTTAGATCAACCACGCCAAATAAAGTAGCGTCAAAGCGATGAATATCGCCAGCTAACGCCTTTAGCCAACTCAGGTTGCGCACCCAACTGTAGGAATAATCAACAAGGGCATGCGGATCATTGACCACGCGCCTAAGGCCAATATACAAGCCAATCAAGATAATAAATTGAATGATTAGGGTGCCGATTGAGCCCAACGGGCTGATACCGCGCTCTTTGTAGAGCTCCATCATCATGACTGATTCTTGTTGTTTGTTACCTTTGGTGGCAGCCTTGATACGTTTGATTTCTGGTTGTAAATCACGCATGGCCTTGGCTTGGTGAAGCTGTTTCTTGATCAGTGGCCACATTAATAGCCGCACCACGACAGTGAAGATAATAATACTCAGACCAAAATTGTGACCGGGCAATAGACCGTAAATCAAAACCAACAGGTTGAAGATCGGTTTGACGATCAGTGTTTGAAACAAGGTAATTACTCCTTCACACGCTCCGTCTTATAATTGGTGAGCCGTTTGCTAGGCCTTTGCCTGAACTCCCAGACATCCTCGCGGCAGACGTGTTTGGTTATATCTTAGCATGAGGTGGGTCTAAAATCTTGGCTTGTTTGAGTTGAGCTTTGATCATTCTGTCCAGTTCGGCACCCGTGAGTTCCAGTAGTTGCTCGTGAAAAACCGTAATAACTAGGTCGCATGGCTTGGTTATCAAGGCTTCGTGGCGTCGAACAGCTTCGTAAACCATGCGCCGCATGCGGTTGCGCGCCACGGCCGATTTATGAACTTTTTTGCTAACAACCACTGCTAAACGATAACTTGAGCGTTTGTCATTAGCTAGGTATTTGATAGCCAGGATAGGTCCGCGCACAACCTGCCCCTGAGAGTAGACACGGCGCAAAGAACCCAGGCCATGGAAACGGTGTTTACGTGCAATCATAAGATTAGACTATAGCTTTTAGGGGCTAGTTGCTAGTGTGATAGTCGAGCGCGGCCTTTTAGGCGTCGGCGGGCCAACAAATTGCGACCAGCGCGAGAAGCCATGCGTTTCATAAAGCCGTGTTCTCGGGCACGTTGGCGCTTTTTCGGTTGATAAGTTCGTTTAGGCATAGACCTAAGTCTACCATAAATCAAGTGTGGGGTGATTTTGACAATATTTTCCCACTAATCGGGCGGTCTTATCCACGACAATTTAATATTTATCCACAGATTAACAGGTTGGTGTTTTTGTTGTGTATAAAGATTGCTCTGTACGGCAAATTTTCTGGCAAGTTCATCTATGTTGAGTAGAAATTGTGGAAAAGTCCGGGGCAACCAGCTATAGTAGTAGCACGTAACAAAAGTTTAGAGGGAGAAAATGGACGACCTGTGGCAAGCTGTCTTAGGCGAGATAGAATTGACCGTATCGCACGGCAGTTTTGTAACTTGGTTCAAAAACACCCGTTTGCTCAAAAATAAAGACGGTACTTATGTGGTTGGTGTGCCTAATGTTTTTATAAAGCAACAACTGGAACACAAATATAACGAGCTGGTTAATCAAATGTTGGTCAAAAATGGTGCTACGCCTGAGGCGATCGAGTACAAAATCCATTCCAACGTCACTCAGGTGCGCAAAAATCATGATGAACCGGTCTTGCTGTCTTCTAGTCCGGCGAGCGCCACAACAAATCAACGTGATGGTGCCGGCAGTCTAACTCATAGCTACCGCCAAGGCTTGAATGAGCGCTACACCTTTGAAAACTTCATTGTTGGTTCTGGCAATGAGTTGGCTTACGCCGCCTGTCAGGCGATTGCCACTACTCCGGGCTCCAAATATAACCCCTTGTTTGTCTACGGCGGGGTTGGTATTGGCAAAACTCACCTAATCCAAGCTGTTGGCAATGCCTTTTTGGCTAAAAACCCGACTGGTAATGTTGTTTATGTGTCGACTGAGCAGTTTGTCCAAGAATTTATTGACGCCGTTAGGTTCAAGAAAAACACCGATTTTGCTAGTTATTACCGTAACGCCGACGTTCTAATCATTGACGATGTTCAGTTCATTGCCGGCAAAGATAAGACTCAAGAAGAATTCTTCCACACCTTCAATGCCCTTCACCAGGCTAATAAACAGATTATTATATCGAGCGACAAACCACCGGGTGAAATTCCAACCCTCGAGGAACGCCTGCGTAGTCGTTTTGCTTGGGGGATGAGCATTGATATGCAAAATCCGGACTTCGAGACGCGTTGCGCCATTGTTCAGACCAAAGCCCACGCCCATGAAGCGGTTTTGCCACAACCAGTGGTTGAATACTTGGCCAATCTAATCCAGACCAACATTCGTGAACTCGAGGGTGCCCTAAATCAACTGTTGGCCTTTTGTGAGATGCGTGGGCTTGATCCAGACATCCACATCGCAACAACTTTACTTGGTAGCCAAAAAACACGGCCCAAGCATGTCAGCGCTAAGCAGATCATTGAGCGTACCGCCAAATATTTCAGCGTGCCGATGGAAGAAATCATGGGCCCAAAGCGCGATAAAGACATTGTTGTGCCACGCCAGATAGCTATGTATATGCTCAGAAACGAACTGCATCTGAGTTTCCCAAAAATCGCCCGTGAACTTGGCCGCAAAGACCATACAACCGCTATTCACTCGGTCGATAAGATCCAAAAAGAGGCTGGTTTTGATAGTAACCTCAAGGCTGCCATCAACGACATCAAGGAGCGTATCTATGCTTGAGTGTCTTGTGAACAAGCTGGCTAAAACCAGTCCACAGCCAGCGCACAAACTGTGGTTAAAAACCGTGGTTTTTACACAGGTTAGTGGACAGGTTTTTAGGTTGGGTATAAACGACCGGGTTGTACGCTTTTTGAACACGTCTTATAGGCACGCTTTTACACACACTCATGAGTTAATTCAACGGATTGAATTGGTGGGTTATAAACATAATTCACATAGCTTATTAATGAAGCTAAAAGAAAGTAAGGTAATAATATGAAGCTACAAGTAACCCAAGAAAATTTGCACAAAGCCCTAACCAGCGTCAGTCGCGTAGCCAATGTTCGTGGCACCCTACCAATCTTGTCTAACGTTCTAATAAAAACCATCGGTAACCGCCTGAGCATCGCTGCCACCAACCTGGATATTGCTATCACCCATTTTATTGGCTCAAAAGTCTCGTCAGAGGGTGCTATCACCGTACCAGCTAGGCTAATGTCTGATTTTGTGGCCACCCTGCCAGCCGGCACCATCACGCTTGAGCTAGATGAAACCAAACTTCACATTACAACCGAACAATACCAATCAACTATCAATGGCACGGCAGCTGACGATTATCCAGTTATGCCAGCCATTGAGGGTGGAAAAAAGTGGTCAATTGAGGCTACGGTTTTGCGTGCCAGCCTGCAGCAAGTACTAGTGGCGGCTAGCTCTGACGAAAGTCGCCCAGTTTTAACTGGTGTGTACATCCACTCAGCCGACAAGAAACTATACCTGGCTAGTACCGACAGCTATCGTCTGGCCGAAAAAACCATCAAAAACAGTTCGGTTGAAGCTGATATGTTAGTGCCGGCTAGTGCATTGGGTGATTTACTGCGCCTACTAACTGATGCCGAGGGCGAAGTCCAGGTTACCCATGACGATCAACAGGTTTTATTTAAGGTTGGTGATTCGGAGCTGGTTGCCCGGCTTATTGAGGGCAAATACCCTGACTATGCCAAGCTTATACCTACCAATTTTGCCCACAGCGCTCTCTTGAGCCGCCAAGAGTTTATAAACATCACCAAAGTTTCATCACTATTTGCGCGCGAAAGTGCCGGTAGCGTTACTATCAATCTTGACGATAGTAAGCAAACTATCAGTATTCGCTCCATCGCTTCACAATTAGGCGAGAATACCGCTACCGCCAAGGCTAAAGTCACCGGCTCAGGCACCATAACTCTGAATTCACGCTACATCTTGGACGCCTTGAGCGCCACAGACGGTACGGAGATTCAAATGGGTTTCAACGACAAGCTAGAACCATGTGTTTTGCGAGCACCTGGGCACGACGACTACCTGCATATCATTATGCCACTCAAGAGCTAGCCGTTAGAATAGCTATATGATTAGCAATCTGAGGTTGCAAAACTTTAGGTCCTACCGTGATGCGACTTTTGAGTTTGGTGATGGCGTCAATATCATCGTTGGTCCCAATGCTAGCGGCAAAACCAATCTACTAGAAGCAATACTAGTGTTAGCGCGCGGCAAATCCTACCGCGCCTCTGACCAAGAGCTTATTAAGCACAAAGCCAAATGGGCACGTTTAGACTCACAGCAAGCCGACCAAAATCGCAGTGTCATATGGAAAAATAGTGATGAAAACTTGAGCAAAGAATTCAAAGACGGCGGCACGGTTTTAAAACGTTTGCCTATCACTCGCCAATTGCCAGCCGTTATTTTTGAGCCCAATTCCCTGCAATACCTAACACAGTCACCGTCGCTGAGACGTGAGTTTATAGATGATATTATCGAGCGTACTGACCCGCTGTTTGCTAGTTCTAGTCGCTACTACAAGCGCGCTCTAGCTCAGCGTAACGCTCTGCTCAAACAAGCCAAGCCCTTTACGCCTGACCAGATATTTATCTGGAACGTGCGACTGAGTGAGTTGGGCGGGCAAATAGTTGAAAGTCGACGACAGTTCATTGATAGCAACCAGGCCGAGCTGACAAAGCTATACAGAAAACTAGCGGGTAAAAAACATCTGGCCAGCCTAGAGTACCGCACTAAAATCACTAGCCAAAACTATGGTACGCAAATGCTGAAGGTTCTGGAGGATCGCCTAGACTTGGATAAGACCCTTGGCTACACCACGGTTGGACCACACCGGGATGACATAATGCCGGTATTGGACGGACACGATTTGATGGATTCCGGCTCGCGCGGCGAAACCCGCACCTTACTACTAGCTATGAAGCTACTAGAAGTCCAAACTCTAGAAAAATTATTGGGCAAAAAACCAATTCTACTGCTTGATGATGTCTTTAGTGAGCTCGATGGCAAACGCCGCTTGGCTCTGACAACCTACTTAAAAAATCACCAAACCTTTATAACCACGACTGATGCCGATAACGTCATCGAACACTTTCTAAATAATTGCACAGTTATACCTACGGGCTAATGATTATTCATCGGCCGGTGGTGATGGCGTCACACCAATGACCTGATCGTCGGGCACATAATATACGTTTATATCTTTAGCCGGGTCAACCCCTTGTTGCTTGATCCAATTTAGGGCGTCCTGACGTAGTCTTAAGGTGTCAGGTTTGTAATTTTCTGGGTGAGCAGGGTTCTTGTAGGCAAAAGTTTCGATTTTTATAAAATAATTGCTTTTGAAATCGCGCCAGGTCGCTGCGTCACCAACATCACCATTAATAATCGCACTAATTTTGAAAGTCAGGTTGTCATAAGGTAATTTGCCAACAATAGGGTTTCGGCTGGAGGAGTCTGTCCCAGCTACGCTCGCCTCTATCTGGGCCTTAGAAGCTGGTCGGCTTAAGCTGGTATCAACAGTAAAGTAAAAACTTAAATCTTTCATTTTCTTATTATCAGAGCTCGTATAAGCATTAACCTGCACGTGGTAGGATCTTTTATTAGCAAGCGGTGTATTGGGATAAAAAAACAAAGTATCGCCCTGGATCTTAGAAGTACCAATTACAAACGGATCAACTTTGACGTTGCCCTTATTTTTAGTAGAAATTGGTTTATTGAACTTAACGACAATAGCCACCGGTTGAGGAGAGGCACCCTTTGGTTCATAACCGTTTACCTTGAAGCCACTAGAACTAGAAACGATGACGAGTATTATTAGCAGGCTTATACCCAATAATCCAGCGCCAACCAACACTATTAATCTTTTATTCACTGTACTCTCCCCCAACCGACTATCTCCCCATTTCCGTTGGAGTTGTAGTCAGTGTATGAAAGCGAAAGTATATTTGAACTACCCACGTTACCCTCTATGGTTGTAATTTTAGAGCCATCAATACTAATTATAAGACCTACGTGAGTAACTAGTTTACCATCAATACTACCCCCACCCGTACCACTGTCGTAGTGCACGAATATAAAGTCACCCGGTTGCGGCGGGAACTTATTTTCCGATTTTGCGGTCCAAGTTATGTTGTTGGCTAGAATTGGCAGGTAGGCACTAGCTACGCGCCAGCCACCACTGCCACCACCAGAAAGTGGCGTACCAGCTGTCATATATACCCAGCTGACAAAATCAGCGCACCAGGCTTCGCCGCCCGGACTACCGTCACTCGAATCACGGTACTTAGCTCGGGCTTGCTGTTTGTAGGCGTCATCACCAGCCTGCCAAGCTGCGTATTCTTGTTGGGCGACCTGAGCAACACTACCGCCGGACTGCGGACAGCCTGTACTAGCAGCCGATCCTGGAGTATTGGCTCCTGTTGGTGGAACGGTCTGAGAGATGGCGTCAGCCGCCGCTTGAGCAAATGTGTCGGTTGGGAGAATATCGCGTCTAACTTCACTGTAAACCTCAGGAATACTACTTAAAATTGTTTGGACTGGTGTGTTGCCGTAATTTTTACCGTTACCAAGCAAGCCGTTAGCACCATAAATGGTATTAAATGATTTAGCCGTGTAGCCAGCCTCGCCTATTTGTTGAGCTATGATTGGCGCTATCTTTTCAGCATCAGCCTTACTTGCCGCCATGATTTCAGGATGAACCAAACCAGTTTTACCGTCTTTTCTTTGGGCTGGGTCATTGCTTGTGCCCGGGATACGAACAGAGTTTTCATCAGGATAGCCCAAATAAAAGGTACCAGAGCCGCCATCTATGTTGGAGTGCATAGTGAATAATAGTGCTGCACCAGTAGCATTAGCTCTCAGTGCACGCTGAGATAGGTCAAGTTTTTCGGTGGCGGAGCTCTTGGTAATAACTACCTGATAACCTTTTGCTTCAAGCAAAGGTTTTATTTTAGTTGCAGCCGTGTAAGCATCAGCCATCTCAGGGTCGTTTTCATAGTCGTAAGTGAATAAGCCAGTCGTGGGGTCTTGAGCTGCTGGATCGGTATTGGGCGAGTGGCCAGGATCAAGTGCGATGATAGTTTGGCCGTTGCTTGGTGTAGCAGGTGTTGCTGGCGTAGTTGATGCAAATTCTGATGCCCTAGCTAAGACGGCGTTGGCAAAATCAACCCGGTTCTGTTCATGTTTTGAAGCTGGATTCTCATAATTGTCTTCCCAGGCATAGGTAGCCTGAGTTACATCGGTCTGGGTTGCTTGCTTTTGCCAAGCGCCCTGGCGCGAACCGGTGGTCGACTCCATGTATAAAAAATCTAGCTGTAGTCCTAAGTCGCCAGAACTTTTACCTGCGTCAGTTGCAAAATTTAACAAATTTTGTTGCCTGCCTTTATCTGTCCACTGAGCGATTCCATAGCCCGTCACGCCATCAACAGTAATTTCTGGTTTGTCGCCCGCCGGAGTTTGCGTGCTTTGAACGCGCTGTGGGTTAAAGCCGGATTCAGCTTGCAAATTACCCATAACCCCAGCCGCTTGGACTGAAGTTAAGCCTTTAGCTATTAAATAGTTGTAGACTTGGGCTGCGTTATCAGACCCACTTAAAGGAGTAGCAGTCGCTGCGCAGAGCCCCGAATCAGCTTTATAAAATTGCGTGCCTTCAATGATAGAATTTAAGTCGTCTTGATTGAGGGCAGCTTTTGCCACACCACCGTTGAAAACCAAAAAAACTACAGTCATAAAAAATAGTAGTAGAGATTTGATAAGTCTAATTTTTATCATTGGTCAGCTGGATCCACCAGACTACTGTCACTCAAAGCACCCAAGCCTTCTACGGCAGCTTTTTGCAGTAGACAAGGGTTAGTAGATGTATTAGTGAATTGTCCGTTCTCGGCCATTTTCTCGTTTGCTAACCAAGCAGTATTCATATCAGCACACTGTTGGTCCGTGTAATCCACTGGTTCCTGGCTGAGAGCTGGATCATCGACTGGATAACCAAACTGTGTAACATCAAACGGATCGGGCTTGGCGGTTTGAGCGTGAACACGACCAATATTGAATAACGAGCCAAAGCTAGAGACCAGCTTAGAAATAGGGTTGGTTAATAAGTCACCGAAGAAAGATCGCACCGAATCACCGATGTTAGAAGGCACAGCCATGGCCACCTGGCTGACCAATGACTTAGAGTTGTTCTTATCAAACATCCTCTGCGTAAACGATTCCTGGGAAAAGGCTATTTGATCACTTTGGGCTTGATCGTTCTGTATGGCGGCTTGTTGAGCAGGTGTTAACTCCTTGCCACCAAGCGAGTAGTGAGAATAGTCATTACCAGCCACATCGGCCCCACCGGCTACCATATCGAAGGTTCTGGCACCACTCATGTCAGTAGATATAGGTGAAGGAACAAGGAATTCGATGAGCCCCCCCATAACATCTTGAAACTTGCTCATAAAAGGACTTATTATTGCCTTGATGCCATCTTTGAGCCAGCCACCAACTACGGGTGTACTAAGTGCAGCCTCAAGACCATAATTGGCAATATCACCTATCTTATTAGTAACCGCACCGATTGTGTCATCCCAGACCGTCAGTAAGCCATCGGTAGCACCGCCCAAAATACCGTTATTTAAAAAGTCTGATAAGCCCTGAAATGGATTGTCTTGATTTAAGTGTTCTTCGGGGCATATGAGTTCGCCTTTCGGTATGGGCTGTTTGTTGTCGCACGTATAGTTAGGACTATGCTGGTCGGTGCTTTGGGCAGAAGCCGTCTGGTTGAAAAAGCTGCCCAGTGTGAGTTGAGCGCTCCCTATGTTGTCGCTACCCAATATGTCTTTGTATAGCGGGCTATTTTCGGCGTTCTCAGCGCCACCGGCTGGGGCATATGCTCTTCCCTGATCATTCAGATGTATGCCGTCCATTGCCTGCTGGAACGAACCGACAGTTTCGGAACTCACCTTACCAGACTTAATTTCATCAACATGAGTTCTATATGTCATATACATTTGTACCATTGCCACCGAACTACTAACGTAAGCCAATCGCTTTATGGTTGGCCCAGCGTTTTTAGCAAATTTTAGTAAAGATACAACCTTACTTACCCAACCTATGCCGTCAATTGTATTAGAGGCTGCATCAGTCGCATTTTGTACCCCGATTTTGGTTAAAAGTTGTGCCGCAAACCACTTACTAAAACCTTGGTCAGCGATATCACTAGCAGCTTTGAGGGTATCGCTGACTGTTTCAACCCCAAGTCTTTTAAATAAAGCATCAACCTTACCTTTTATTTCAACTTCCACGGCGCTATTACCATTTCCGTCTTTATCTACAGAGGTTGAGGGATCGCCACAACCACCCGAAACCAAACAAGTCAGTATTATCCCTGAAATTTCTGAATGCGGCTTAATAATACGGTCGATTAATGTTGATTTGAAAGCTAATTTTTTATTTTCTTTCCAGTCAGCAAACCCATCTTTAGTTTTGCATGCTACCACACAACGCTTAACACCATATTTGCGTTCCATAAATTTGCCAAATTTATACCTGTATAAAACACGTTTAATCTTGGTTTCCCCCTGAAACGCATCACGAACTTTCTGTCTAATTTCCTGGCGTGACATCTTGGTTTTAGGATTATTTTTCTTTATATAGTCAAACAAATCATTATCAGGGCTAGAGTCAAACCCAGTAAGGTCAAATCCTTTGCCGGTTTGGTTGAATAAAGTGAAGTTAGTGTCAGCATCTGGTAAACGCATAAATATCTGATCACCGTTTCTTTCAAAAACTAGTCCATAGTCAGTTGCTAGTTTTTGTTCAAAGTTGCTATCGCGCCAGCCTCGATAAAGTTTATCTAAAGGTGAGGTGCTACCGGGGGCTATACATTGAGCTTCTACTTTAGCTTGAGTACAAGTGCCACGTAACCCAGGTATCAAATGCCTCTTAACGTAATTGCTGAAAATACCATCCGTGTAATTGCCAATAGCACTTTCGCTTGATGAAAAGAAATGAGTCTGGAGATTCTCAATAATATGAACCATTTTTAGAGGCAGCAAAGCGAAAAAGCCAATTACCCCAGTTATAATTCCGGCTCCGGCTATGCCACCACCAATCGCAAGGCGTTTTTTTAGTTTGCCACCAGATTTTTTGGGAGCTTGGCCGCCTTTGTAAAGGCCACCGTCTGGCTCTTTGATGCTGTCATCATCAAATAATTTATTTAACTCCTCTGTTTCTGCTTCAGCGCGCTCTTTGGGAACACCAAGATCGTCGTGTGACCCTGGGGTAGCCTCCTTCTCTTCTAATTCGGTATCACTCACAAGTTACCGCCGTTATACATAAGCTGATTATACCCCAGGTGTTAGGCGGTTTTGCAGGTCAATAGTGCCTTGAGGTTGGTTCAATTCACCTTGGGAGGCCAGTTGTTGAGGCGAAGGCGGCGTAGTACTTATCAGGTTTGCCTCGCTCGGACTAGCAGCTATCTGAATGTGGACATGGTTTTGGCCAGCAAAGAACAAGCCTTGTCCGACCGGGAACTGGCTCAAGCGTTTCTTTTCCTCACTAGTTAGTTTGAAAACGTCACTCAGAACATCAACAGCTGAAGGCGATTGCTTGAGTAAAATCTGCATACTGGCGTTAGCCACAATTGCCCGGCCCATCCTAGAACCCATGAAGTCTTCGACGTCTTGGGTGATAGTGGTTAGGCCGAGATTGTATTTGCGGCAGCGCTTAGCGATAGAGAACATAAAATTGGCTGAATCTTCATACTTCATTAACTGCCAGGCCTCATCAACAATCAACATCCGCCGTTTCTGGTCAGATTTAGTCTTGTTCCAAATAAAGTTCAGCACAATGTACATAGCAACTGGTCGTAGTTCATCCTCAAGATCGCGAATATTAAACACCACTAACGGATTATTAATGTCGATATTAGACTGCTGGGAGAAAATACCGGCAAACGTCCCAGAAGTATATTTGCGCAGACGCTGCGCGAGCTGTGGTCCAGTGCCACCAGAGTGCAAGAGTGTGTCATACAGGTCGTTAATGGTCGGTGGTTGTGAGTTGTGTGTCAATGGGTCGTTGGTTATACCAGCTTTGGCATAAGTTTCAATGAGAGCTGCATCTAAGTCGGCTTCTTCAACTGGTGATAGAGCAGGCATGACTGCCGCTTGGCCACCGACCATCTGCGTTTGTGCGCCACCCATCATGAGTCTAAGCAAGCCATGTAGGGTTATTAGGTTGGAACGCAGCGCGTTATCGGCTTCATCAGTATCAACCACATTGGGCAAGTCAAACGGATTAATGCGCGTATTGGAGTTAAGGCTAAGGCGCACATAAGCGCCGCCGACGGCCTCACTCATTTTTTGGTATTCGTTCTCCGGGTCAATGATAAAAATCTCGGTGCCAAACATCATGCTACGCAAGGCTTCCAGTTTGACGGTGAAGCTCTTGCCGGCACCGGCTTTAGCAAAGACGACTGAATTACCATTTTCCAGAGAGAAACGGTCAAAAATAACTAATCCAGAATTATGCATATTTATGCCATACAAAATACCGTTATCCTGGGTCAGGTCGGCGCTAGTGAATGGAAAACTGGTAGATAGTGCACCAGTTGAGAAGTTGCGCTTAATTTGCAGCTGGTCGGTGAACTGTGGCAGCGTGCTATTTAGACCCTGCTCTTGCTGCGAAGTAGCTGGCTTGGAATAAACCAGTTGTTGGCCCAGGACAGATTCAACCTTATGAGTAACAAACTCTAGCTCATCCATCGATGAGCCATAAAGCGTGAAATACAAACCTAACCTAAAGAAACGCTCTTCGCCAACCTGGAGTTTATCGCGCATTTCCTCAGCATCGGATATAGCGGCTTGTTTGCCAGGGTCACGCACACGGCCCTTTTCCGCATCTATTTGCAGTCCAGCTTCAAGCTGCGAGACTTTTTTGCGCAAGTTCTCCAGCACTACCTGGCTTTCAACCGGGTAAATAAACATCGATAGATCCATGACTTCATCAAGGTTGACCATACTAGACAGCCAGCCGGTGAAGACCTGGCGCGGGAAACCATAGATGTAATAGGTCCTGGCCATGCGGGTGCCTATCTGGAAATGGGTCGGGTAAAAGACCAGTGAGCTAGGGGCAATAAAATCTCTTAGCGCTGTGACGCCCTTTTGAAAAGCGGCCTGAACTTCGGTTTGCTCGCGTTGACGTTGCCACTCAGCTGTCGCCACAGCGTCCATTTTGGGTTGTTTTTTTAGGCCAAAAACCATTAGGTTAGCTCCTTGTCTAGGTTGGGCTGCGGAGCCATGCCTTGACCCTTTTCAATAACCGGTGCGGTCAAATCATCAAAGTTCTTGAGTTGTTGGCGCGTGGCGGTATCAGGGTTATAGGCATCGTAATAGAGTTCAATTAATTCCTGGGTATCAAGCGGCAAACCCTGAATACCACTCTGCTGCAAACCACCAAGCACCGCCTGGACGCGGTTACGCAGCTCGTCCTTGGCTTTGTTTAGGTCTTGCTCATTAATGACCACGTGGGTTTCTTTGGAGTTGAACATGCCAACTAATCCAGTGAAAAAGTTCTTGCTTTGAGTGATGGCTTTTTGGATGTCGGCGGCTGGAAAATAAGGAATAACCACGTAAAAACGCTTATCCATGATGTTAGTTTGAGTCGATAAGTCGGCAATGAAACCGATGTAATCTTCCATGAGCAATGCCAGTAGCATGTTGTCATGCTCAGAGCGGATTTTGTCCAGCCGCTCAATATAAGGCCTGAGATCTACCTTTTCTGAGCGCACAAAGATCTGGATGGGGAAATAAAGTGAGTTCAAGAAACCCTGGTAACTAAACTCAACGGCTTCGCGTTCCTCGGGGCTCATAAGATCAAAGTTGATTGACTTGACCATCACAACTGTTCTAAAACTGCCATCATTCATGATGACAATACCGTCGCGTATTTCAGTTATTTGCAAAGTGTTTTGAGTACTGTTAGGGTTGGATTTAGGTGCCGCCGACTTTTGAGCCGGAATTACTTGGGGACCAGCAGGAGCCGTGACGGTTGGCGTAAACATCGTCGGCTGAGCTTGCGGTGTCATATATGGCGGTGGAGTAACTGAGGGTGCTACCGTGCCACCAACTGGCGGTTGATTATCAACCGGCTGAGTCGACGGAAGTTGATTACTGTTTGTTGTGTTAGGCTCCATGAAAAAACCACCCTAGATTAGTAACTAGTATTTAGTCCCTACTATTATACCGGTTATTTTAATAATTCTATCTGCTATTTTAAGTTTACAACCCACCTAGGCTAACGTAGTGATATAACAACCTCATCATCTGGCAACTGCTTGTCTTTATTGGCCTGACGCGCAATCGTAGAGATGTTTAGGTCATCGTTGTTGGCTAACCTTAATATATCAGGGCTGGAGTTAAGGGTTGGTGTGGTCGCTTGGCTAGTTGTGGGAGCAGGCATTTTGGTAGTAGCCTGGGTTTGCCTAGATAGCGGCTGGAGTGTTTTCATGTGGCCATAGGTCGGATCGGGCTGACTCTGTTCTTTATGCAAGCGTTCTAGCAAAGCTTGTTCATCCGTGGCTGTAATCTGTGGCGGGGTTTGCAATGACATGGGCTCTGGCGCGGCAATCTTGCCGCTGGCAGTGGCGATTAATGCTTGACGCCTAGCCTGAGTGCTCTGAGTGATCATAGCGTCCAGGTGTTGAGCGGTTGGGTTTGAGGTCT